>JACQZG010000036.1 GCA_016213935.1 Nitrospirota bacterium | reverse complement strand
TGACTTCATCGCTTTAGCAAGCGCGGCAAAAATGTCCTTGTGCTGCATCGCCTCTCCTGACGGAGATACTGCTTTTATGACTTTTTTCACCTTTCCGAGATAGTTCACTATCGTGCCGGCTGATTCGAGATATGAGGCCGCAGGAAGAATGATGTCAGCATGCTTTGCCGCGTCAGAGAGGTAAGGCGTCTGGACTATAAGGAACTTGGCATCGGCCTTCTTCATAGGAGGCTCGCCTATGATATAAAGAAGTTCATTCTTTCCGTTTGCCATTTCGCTGAATGACGCTTCGCCTGCTGTTAAGCCGGAGAGGATGACGCCCCTCGCGTTTGACTCATACGGAACCGCAACGACAGCCGCCTTGCTTACGAGAGATAGATTGTTGGCCGCGTCAAAGAGGGAAGGGGAGGCGAATATCACCGCATTTGCCGCTCCCTTAATAGCGTCAGCGATGATGTCGGAATCTTCAGTTGCCTGGACTTTTGCAAGTTCCGCGTCGAGCTCTTTTGTTGATTTCGCTCCCTTTGAAACAAGAGACTTCGTTATCCTCGCGAGAGCCTTTGCTTCATCTGCATTAATGTCAAAATGCTTCGCTCCTCTTGCGGCGAGCTTTTTTATCGCGGCGTCAAGCGCGGGAAGCACTCTCTTGTGCTGTGATGTTGCAAGCCCGGCGGTTATAATGACATCCGCTGAATCGAGTTCAGCCGAGCCTGAATTTATCATCGCTTCTTCAGTGGAATAAAGGCTTACGGTTGTGTCAATCCTCTTTGTCTTGGCCACTGATGAGGCGAATTTGGCAAGCGCTGAAGCGTCTTCGTTAAGGATATTAGCCGTGCTGATTATCGAGGTATTTTTCCCTGATTTTTTAAGGTGTTCAGCGGCTATGCTTAAAGCGTCTTCCCATGTGGTTACCTCGAGTTTATTTCCAGCCTTTTTCATCGGCGCGTTAATCCTAAGGTCTGAAATCAGGGCGTCAAAACCAAACCTGCCGATGGCGCATATGTATTTTTCAACGGTGCTATAATCGCCTGCTGAATTTATCTTTGCGACACTGCCGTCCTTCGTGCTGACAACAATGCTGCATCCGTTTCCGCAAGAGAGGCATGTTGACTCTGTCTTCCCATACTCCCACTCTCTTCCTTTTCTCCACCTGTCAGCCTCGAGAAGGGCGTTTACCGGGCATGCGTCAACACAGCTTCCGCAGAATGTGCATTCTGATTCCTGAAGCGGCTTGTCATTGGCGGTGATGACCTTTGAGCCTACGCCCCTGCCCATGAAGTCAAGGACATTCGTGCCCTGTTCCTTGCACGCGCGCACGCATTTGCCGCAGAGAATGCAGTATTCAGGGTCCCTCTTGATGAACGGGTTAGCCTCATCAACCGGGTACCCGAATTTCTTCCTTGTGAAGCTCGACTCTTTCACCTCATGGTCATAGGCATATTGCTGGAGGCTGCAAACCCCCGCCTTTGTGCATGTCATGCAGTCGAGCGGGTGCATCGAGAGGATAAGGTCAAGGACGAAACGCCTCATCTCGAGCACCTTCTCTGTATTGGTGATGACATTTATCCCTTCCTTCACCTTTGTCGTGCATGCGGTAACCGGGCCTCTGCCGCCCTCTATCTCGACAAGGCACATCCTGCACGCGCCTATGCCTTTCATTCCCTTGAGGTAGCAGAGGTTCGGGATGTGAACGCCGGCTTTCTCAGCGGCATCGACAATGTTGGAGCCTTCGGCTATTGAGACCTTTTTGCCGTCTATCGTCAATTCAACCGTCTTTGACATTTGAGTATCCTCCTGAATAAGTTGTTAGTTGTCTGGCATCAGTTGTCAGTGAAAAAACTAACAACTAAAAACTTTTTTATTTTGTAACTGGGGCATCTTTATTCTCCATCTCTCTTGCCGAGATGACGAGTATCGCGTTCTCAGGGCAAACCTTTACGCACTCTCCGCACTTGGTGCACCTCTTCTGGATTATCTCAAACGGGAGATAGCCGGTGCGGTATGCCTCCCGCTTCTCGCCCTTTATCGCGCTGTCTTTGCACACGTCAAGGCAGAGGCCGCACATCGTGCATTTCCCGGGAATGATTATATATTTGTCAAAATCAACGCACTCTCTCGATGCGCATAGGCCGGAGAGATGCTCAAGAAGGTCTCCCGTGGCTATCTTCTCCAGTATGTACGCGGCAGTGTCCTTTCCCTTTTTGCACATCGAGGCCTCGAGCATATTGCCGCCTATGCGCTTAAGCCGTTCGACATCCTCTGCGGACGCTGTGCCAGCGGTCAATCTCTTCGCCCTTATCCTCGCCTCGTAGCTTCCGAAAGAGCAGGGGAAGCACCTCCCGCACATCGGCTCCGCGAGAAACTCCTCGATGAATACGAGAAGCTGTGCCGCGACGCATTTCTTCTCATCCGCCTTTGCCTGTACATCCTTCATCGTAACCGGCACTGCTTTATCTTCTGTCATGATCTACTCCTCGGTGAAATCTCCCCTAATCCCTCTTTTTCAAAGAGGATGAGAGCCTGCCTTTCTGCTTTTCTATCTTCACTGCCTTTATCGGGCAGGCGGTGTAGCACGCCTTGCACTTTGTGCAGTAATCCTGGTCAATGTAATATCTGTTCCTCAGCTCTTTTACGGCTCCGAACGCGCACGCCTCTTTGCATAACCCGCAGAGGAAGCATTCTTCATGGTTAATTGTGTATGTGCCGAGGCCGCTGCATACCTTCGCGCGGCAGTATTTGTCATGAATGTGCTCTTCATACTCCTCCCTGAAGTATTTGAGCGTCGTAAGAACCGGGTTCGGCGCGCTGTTTCCGAGGCCGCAGAGAGAGCCCTTTATAATCTGTTTACCAAGCGTTTCAAGTCGTTCAATATCGCTTTCTTCGCCCTTGCCCGAAGTTATCTTTTTGAGTATCTCGAGCATGTGGTATGTCCCTATCCTGCAGGGCGGGCACTTGCCGCATGACTCAGACTGGGTGAATGAGAGAAAGAACTTTGCCACGTCAACCATGCAGGTGTCTTCGTCAAGCACCACCATTCCTCCCGAGCCCATCATCGAGCCTACTGATGCAAGCGAATCAAAATCAACGGGAAGGTCAAGGTGTTCCGCGGGGATGCATCCGCCCGATGGCCCGCCTGTCTGGACGGCCTTGAACTCCTTGTCATTGAGTATGCCGCCGCCGATCTCGAATATTATTTCCCTGAGCGTTATGCCCATCGGCACCTCGACGAGCCCCGTATTCTTCACCTTGCCGGTGAGCGCGAAGACCTTTGTGCCGGGTGAGTTCTTTGTCCCTATAGAACGGAAGTAATCAGAACCCTTGTCAATTATCACAGGCACGCACGCGTATGTCTCGATATTATTCAGGTTGCCCGGAAATCCCCACGGTCCGCCGCCCGGCTCCGAAAGCCTCGGCGGCCTCGGCCTTGGAAAACCTCTCTCGCCCTCTATCGATGCCACGAGGGATGTTGATTCGCCGCATACGAACGCGCCTGCTCCTTCTCTTATATCCATGGTGCAGCTGAAGCCGGTGCCTAAAATATTTTTTCCAAGCAGGCCGTGTTCTTCCGCCTGTTTTATGGCAATCTTGAGGTTTTCGACAGCGAGAGGATATTCGTGCCTCACATATATGAATCCGTACTGCGCGCCTATCGCGTACGCGCATATGAGCATGCCTTCGAGAAGGCTGTGCGGGTCGCCTTCCATGATAGACCTGTCCATGAACGCGCCGGGGTCGCCCTCGTCTCCGTTTGCTATTACAAGCTTGATCTTGCTCTTCGCGCTCTTTGAGTGCGCCCATTTTTTCCCCGCAGGGAAACCTGCTCCGCCGCGCCCCCTCAGGTTTGCCTTGTCAACTTCATCAAGTACCTCTTCGGGGCTCATTGACGAAAGAGCTTTCTCAAGAGCCGTATAGCCTCCGACGGCTATGTAATGCTCAATATTGCGAGGGTCGACGACACCGTTATTTCTGAGGGCTATCCTGAGCTGTTTCTTGTAGAACGGAATCTCCATCATTATCGGCACAGGCTCGCTCAGGAAATTATCCCTGTAAAGCCCTTGCCTGTAAGGGGCGCCTCCCTTTATGGTATAGCTCATGATGGCCTGGACGTCAGAAGGTTTTGTCCTCTGATAAAAAATATTCGCGGGCTCTGTCTTGAGCACCGGGCCCTTCTGGCAGAGCCCCTGGCATCCTGTCTTGACGATCTCAATCTCAGCTCCGGCGGCGGACGCTTCTTTCTGAAATTCATTTATCAGCTTGAACGCGCCGGTCGCCGTACAGGCGGTTCCGCAGCATGCCCTTATTCTCGCGGCGCCGGGCCTGAAGGTCTCTTTCGAGAGCCTCTCCCTCAATGCTTTTAATTCACCTGGACTATTAAGTTTAGCCATGCTATTACCTCTGGTCTGTCATTCCGAGTGAAGCGAGGAATCTTTTTTAGAATGACAACTTGGAATTTATTATTTCCTTATTCTGCCTTTATCGCCTCAATTATCTCTTCGATTTTGGCGCTGTCTATCTCGCCGACTATATACTCATTCACCGTTGCGACAGGAGCGAGCCCGCAGCATCCGATGCATCCTACTGTCTCGAGCGTCATCGAGAGGTCAGGTGTCGTTTTCCCCTCTTTTATATCGAATTCGCTCTCAAGCTTCTCCATTACCTTGCTCGCGCCCCTTACGTGGCACGCCGTTCCCGTGCATACCTTCACTATCTTTTTGCCGCGCGGCGTGAAGTAGAACTGTTTATAAAATGAAGCGGTGCTGTACACGTCAGAGAGCGGAATGCCGAGCTTCTCCGATATCATCTTCATCGCGTGATCGGGAAGGTAATTCATCTCCTGCTGCACCCGCTGAAGCGTGTATATGAGGACGCCTCGGTTCTTCTCGCTCACTGATATCGCTTCTTTTATATGGCCTATCGTCTCGTCAACATTAAGATTCATTTATGCCTCCGACGCCCGTGTGCGCAGCGGCCTTGATCTCTCTCCTTGCCGCCATATCCATGAGAACCCTGTCAGTGCCGAATTTACCCGGCTCATATTTCCTTAGCTTCAGCGCGTCTCTTGCGGCGTCAATGTATTTAAGAGCGAGTTCAAGCATCTTCTCAGGTACCGGCTCGAAATGCAGCGCGCCTTTAAACCTCTCCATCCAAACCTCTGTCATTATCTTTGTGACCTCTTTGCTTGCTCCTACCGGCGACTCGCCTCCGAATATGACCGGGACTCCCGAAGCCGCGAAGTAGCATCCTATCGCAATCGCTTTCTCAGACATCCACTCAGGCGCAATTCCGACCGCAGGCATTCCGCCTATCTCGTCCGAAAGGCCGCCTTCTTTTGCCATGTTCGTTGCAATGGTGAGTATCCTTGAGTTATCCACGCATGCGCCGAGGTGAAGGATAGGGGGAATGCCGACTGCCTCGCAGACCTCTCTCAACCCGGGGCCCGCGTTCTCGAGCGCCATCTCAGGAGTCAGATAACCGGCTGAGGCGCATGCCGCCGAGCCGCATCCCGTAGAAACTATGAGAATATCATTCTTTATAAGTTCATTCACGAGGAATTTGTGTATGCCTGTAGCGGGCACCCTCGGGTTGTCGCATCCCGCAAGCCCGACCACGCCGCGTATCCTGCCTGCCATTATCGCGTCGTTTAACGGCCTGTACGAGGCGCGCCATCTGCCGCCGAGCATATATTCGATGTATTCGTCGGAGAAGCCTCCGATGAGAGGGTATTTCTGAGTAATGTGGCTGCCCTCGGCCTTTCTGTTCGGGAAGTTGTCGCAGGCGAGCCTGATTATCTCTTCGGCCGTCTTGTTCGGGTTATGCTCATTATGCTCAATATGCACCGCGCCGTACATCTTCGCCTTCGGGCTTGTCGTGATTATCTTGGTGTGGAATTTCTTTGAGACCTCGGTTATAGCCGGCATGATGCACTGGACATCTACAGAGAGGGCGTCGATGAGGCCTGTCATTATCGCGAGTTCCTGATTAGTGAAACCTCCGGCCGTAGGTATGCCGTGCCTCATAAGGACTTCATTAGCGGTGCAGCACATTCCGCCTATGTTTATCCCTTTGGCGCCTTTTGATTTAGCGTATTCGACCATCTCCGGTTTAGACGCTACAGCCACTATCGCCTCTGCGAGGGTTGGCTCGTGCCCGTGGACAACGAGGTTCACCTCATCTTCCTTAAAGATGCCGAAGCTCGCCTCAGCCTTTATCGGCCTCGGAGTTCCAAAGAGGATATCTGAGATGTCGGTCGATATCATGCATCCGCCCCAGCCGTCGGCAAGCGCTGTTCTCAGCCCCTGTGTAAGGATATGGTCCGCCTCATGGTCAACTCCCACGGCGGTGCGGTGCATCATCTCAACTACTTCGCGGTCTATCCCGCGTGGCGTTACCCCGTATTTTTTCCATCTCTCCTGAGTCTTCTTTGGAGCCCTCTTGCAGTAATTAAGCTCGCCGTTCTGGCGGCCGAAGTCCTGGAGGAATATCTCTGCCACGTCTTTCGCGACGTCGTTGACAGGCCTTCCTTCAAATTCGACCCCGAGAATGCCCGCGACCTTGTAAAGTTTTTTAGCGTCTTTTATCTGAAAGTCTTTTGTTTCGCCGGTAGCGACGGCAAGAAGGGTGTTAGCCATGTCCCTCGAATGGTCGGAATGAGCGGCCGTTCCGGCGGCTATCATTCTCGCGAGGTTTCTCGCGGCGACTGTGGGCAGGGTTGCCCCGCATACGCCCATAGCCTCTTTCTCGGCATTCTTTCCTATGAGCCTGCATGGCCCCATATGGCATACTCTGCAACATGCGCCTGTCTCACCGATGGGGCAGGGCTTGAGCTTTGCGGCGCGGTCAAAGCATGTCTCTAATTTGCGCTCTTCAGCCCACTCAAGTATCTCTTCGGCTGATGTGCTTGCGCTTCTTATTACTTTATCCATATCGTCCTCCAGGAAAGCTGTCAGCAGTTAGCTGTCAGCGGTCAGTTATTAAAAAATCGTTCATCTTCAGCTGACAGATGAACGTTGATTGCTTTCTTTAGAACATCGGGTCCATCGTAAGCGCAGGATGCCCGACGCTTGCGAGGAACTCCATCAATTTCTCGGAATCTTCGGCTATAGTCTCGTCAGCTATCTTGTCAAGGAAATCGGAGATGCCTTCCTCATCTGCCCTTGCTTTGAAGTCTTCGGCAACGCGCTCCTTCAGGTTCTTTGACATCCAGACGATTCTCTTTATGCCGCCGTCAGCGTAGAGGAACTTTCTGCTCGTGACAAAGTTCACGCCTATGCCCATAAATCCGGGGTTCTGCATGCCGCCGCCCACTGTGCCCGCGAGCGTGGAGAACTTCATCCCGGCAGGGGTCATGCCTGCGTAGCCGCGGTTAACTATCATCACTCCGTTTGCTTCGGGAATGAGTGCGATTATACATTCAAAGCATCCGCAGGATGTCATCGGGTTGTCCATTATGGTATAAAGGTTGAGCGTCTCGACAGCGCCTCCGGAATTGCTTTTGAGATAATTGTCAACGCCTTCCCATCTTCCTTTTACCGCATCAAGGGGCTCTCCTTTTGCAATCGGCTGGTTTCCGCCCGTCGGGTCTATCTCAAAAGCCGCCTTGCAGTCGAGCCAGTTGTACGCGCCGCAGAGCCCGAGCCTCTCAGGGCTTATCACGCATACATGAGAAGGGGCAAATGACTGGCAGAGGAGGCATGAATAGAATGTATCCACTGATTCATCCGTAAGCCCCGCGAGCCTCTTGTCCCTCTCTTTGTACTTTGCCCTTGCCTCATCCTGAAGCCTTAAGACATCTTTTTCGTCCGTATAGAGCGTGACCTGAACTTTGTCAACTATGGCGCTGAACCTGTTCTTTGTCATCGTCGCCTGTATTATGCCGAGGTGTTCAAGCGTGATGCCGTCGTTGTACGCCTGTTTGCTTATGCGCATCCAGACTATGTCGCGCTGGCCCATGTGCCAGAGCCCCTGCGCCTCGTTTATGTTGTGATGAAACTTTCTCTCTATGATGGCTTCGAAATCATCCTGCATCTTTCTTCCCGCGACATCAACAACGATGGCAAGAGGCATCTGTCCGCCTGCCTTGTATTTTGCCTCAACGTCAGTGCCGATGATGGTAATCTTGCCGTCCTCTATCTCATCAAGCTCTTTTGTCCTGACCCACTCGAATGCGGGAGTGCGCTGTCCGCCGAACTCGATAAACATGTCCTCTTTTCTTATTCTCTCGCCTTCGAACGCAGGGCCGTATGCCACGGGGATAGGCGGCTTCTCCACAGTGACCTTCAGCCCTCTCACCTCTATCGCCTTCTGAACTATCTTTGAATGGTCAAACTCCTTGTCAACATGTTCATAGGTGCATACGCCCGTCGGGTGAATGACAGGGACATCCGTGTCGCATACGGCGGGGTAGCCCATATTAATAGCTCCCGCTCCGGTAGCCCATTTGAGGTCGTCCATATCCCCGAGTGCGAGGGCAAAAGCGAATATCCTGTCTTTGGAATATTTAAGCAGGGTCTTGTAATCGCCTGCCTTGTTTCCGCCGAAGATCATAGGGGCTCTCAGTGCCCAGTCGAGCGCGTAAAGCGTATGCTCCGTGTCAGGCCCGAGCGCGACTATGTATGTATCCCAGCCGAGCTCTATATTCTGGCTAAGAAGCTGTTTCGTTACGCTCGTGAGCTTTCCGTTTTTGTCTTTTGACTGTCCCGAGAGAAAGACGAGGATATTCTTCTCCTGAAGCTCCCTGACAATCTTGACGGCTGTAGCCTCGTCAGGCGCGGCTCCGATTATCGCGGCAAAGCCCGGCATCCTTCCGTCAACAAGCTGAATGCCGAGGTTTCTCTGTATGGTGTCGGTTATGAAACCGTTATATGTGAAGTTCGTCTCAGGGTCAACCGCGGGCTCAAGCCCGTTTATGTACCTGAGCGCGAGGTATATCTCTTCGGCAAAGAGAGTTACCATGCCGGAGTCGAGCGTCTCTCCGAGATAAGGCTTCCAGAGGTGGTCTTCGGGCACAGGGTGTAGGTCATGCTTTGCCGTATCCAATGCTGTCTTCATGTCGCCAAGGGTTTTTACCTTGAATGCCGTCATTCCGTATATCATCGGAAGGTGGTACGCGGTATCGGGAAATTCGAAAACAAAGTCTTTGCCCTTCTCGGAGATGGCCTTATCGAGCATATCCTCCGTTCGTTTTACCATCTCGTGAGAAGCCCTCATGGCTGAAGAGGCTATAATCTTTGACATCTTATCCTCCTGAAATTAAAAAAGTTGAAGGTTGAAAGTGCATAGTTGAAAGTTTATGGAATTCTTAATCTGACAGTTAACTCTCAACTCTCAACTCCTGACTTTTAACTTTATATTCTTATCTCGATTTAAGGTAAGTCGGAAGCGCGTTCGCCTCTCTCGGCCCGACCGTGATCTTCCAGCCCTCAAGCTTATCTTCAAGCGCGCCGCTCAGTATGGCGACCTGGCCGGGGATAATAAGCTCTTTCTTGCTTACCTTATCTCCGACGCCGCTTTCCTGAATGAATGCCGCGATCTTTGACGCGATGAATTTGCCGGCCGCCCACGCCGTAAGCACGGAAAGCCCCTCGCAGTCCATAACCGCGAGCCAGCTCGGGACCTTGCTGTTCTCTATCTCTCCCGAGACGATGAAGTATGTAAGAGAGAAGTTTGTCGTTATCATGAGCGGCGAATCCGCAGAGGGGCCGCTTATTTCATATATGTTCTGCTTCACCTGCATCGGCACCTGAGGGTCAGTGTAAATGTTCTGCCTCAGGGTGAATAGGGCGAGGTTCTTCCATTGTTCTATATGGTTCATGACGACTATGGATGCGTATTTCGCGATAGCGACTGCCGCAATGCTTGTCTCAAGCATAGAGTCGCCCCTGCTCGCGAAATTGATTATCGGGTATCCGAGCGGCTTGAATTTCTTCTTTAATGCCGAACGCCTTATCTGCGTATTATTTTCGAGTATCTCTTTCGCAGACTTTGCGCCTGAGTCAAGAACTATATTTTCAACACCGAGCTTCTGCACTTTCTCCGAGAGAGCGCTGAGCGCCTCAAGCCCGTCAGCCTTAATCGCAAGAGGGAGGCCGTTCTCTTTAGCTATCGCGGCCATTGCATCTGCATTCGCCTCTGTCGCGCAGTAGAGGAGCGGCTTTCTGCCGGCGACAACTTTTGCGGCGGCTCCTGCCGCGGCAGGGTCTCCGCAATTTAGTATCAAAGCCGCGCCAGGCGCTTTTTCCGCGGCGAGCTTTACGGCAGCTTCATATTTGGCAGGGTCATTCGAAGCGTATTCAATGGATATCGCGTCTATCCTGAGCTTTTGCCCCACGCGGTCCATTTCAGAGCTGTTTACCTCAGAGGCTTTTGCTGCGATTTCATCGCCGCTTAATGAATCCTTTATGTTAAGGGCAAGAGCGCAGGGATTGTAGAATTTCTTGTCATGCCTGAAGAGCACGCCTTCTCCGCCCATCTTTACCGCATTGTCGCCGGCGCCGAGGCTGAATGTCCTTATCGCCGGCGCTGATGCCTCTCCGAGATTCTTTTTCGCCTCCTCGGAAACATCGGGGCAGGCTGATATCTCGACGCCGCCCTGAGCTAACTTCATGGCGAACGCAAGGCATGTCGGAAATCCGCATTTCTTGCAGTTGGTCTTCGGTAAAAGCTTGAATATTTCAATGCCTGAAAGTGCCATTAACTTACCTCCGTATTTTATCGTTATGAGAAACCGTAAAGCGTAATCTGTAATATTCGTAACTTATCGCGCATTACGCTTTATATCAACAAAGCTCATTAATAGTTTTCTCAACTGCCTCGACCGCATCCGGATGTCTCATGATAAGAAGGTTTGAACCTGCCGTGAGCATCGCAGTTGCACTCACTGCCTCCCACGCAATGCCTCTCTCCTTGAGGGAGCCCCAGCCCGGCACATCTGATTCCTCTGCTGTCGTCTCTTTTGTCTTCCAGACATAAATGCCGATGTCGCCCAATATCGGCGGCTGCATTGTCGCGTCATTCTGGGCAAGGCCGGCAAGCCTGATCCTCTCCATTACAGAGTATGTGTATTCGAGGCCGTAGCCCAATGCCGAGCACATCGGATCGGTGACGAGCCTTGATTTGTCAAAGCCCATCTGTGTGATAAGGATGTTGAGCTGTTTCGCGAGGTTGATGTCAAGTTCAGACATCGCTATGAGCTTATGATTATGCGCAAGGGCTGCCGCCACGATAGTCTTGTAGTTGCCTTCCTGCGCCTTCCCGATTATGCAGTTATGTCCGCTTGCAGCCTCTGCAGCAGCGACAAGGACGGAAGCGTCTTTTTCAATATTGTTTGAGCCGAGGATTATAAGCGGCACATTGATTACCGAGAGCACATCCTTCACGGTTTTTGCCGCGTCAGCGGCCGAACGGTTTTCCCTGTCGGGGTGAGTGCTCATAAGCCTTAACGCGATAGCCTTTGCGCCGAGCTTATCCTGGCAGTGCTTCGCCCATGTGACCGGGCCGCCGCTTACATCCTTGTATATTTCTTTCAGGGTATCCGGCCAGTCATCGGGCGCAGAGTCCTGAATCTCATAAGCGATGACAGGTTTGTTGGGGACTTCACCTTCGAACGCGAGGAAGGGGAGGGCAGTCTCTCCTCCGATCATGAGCGCTTTTCCGCCTTTGCCGAAATCAAGCGCGAGCACTCTTCCGTTATAGCTCTCTTTGGGTATCGCAAAAGACATAATAAAACCTCCGTATTGAAAATCAAGTCAAAAGCTGACAGCTGACAGCTCTCAGCTATAGTTACATTTCAAGATACGAGTCGGCGTACAGTGTATTGCCGAGGAACACGTCTGTGGTCTTTACGACATCCATCAGTTCCTTATCGAGAGGGTTCAGAATGGCCGCCGAGAGGCCCTCATACATGAGGAGGCTGAGGTAAACCCTGTCAATAAGGCTCCTCATCTGTTTCGGAACGCCGTTTGATATGTTGCTGAGCCCGACCACTGATTTCATTCCGAGTTCGCCGAACATCTTTATCGCGTTAAGGGAATGCTTTGCCTGATTCTGCGTTGTGCATACCTGAAGGATGAGAGGGTCGAGGTATATGTCATCCATCGGCACGCCGAGTTCTTCGGCCCTTGCCATTATCTCCGAGGCGATGACCATCCTGTCGTCAGCATCAGCCGGGAGGCCGCCCTTGCCGACAGTAAGGGCTATGATCTGCGAATTGTATTTCGAGGCAAGCTCAAGCATCACAAACCTTTCGGGGTCGTTTGAGGTGGAATTGATGAGAGGCTTCCCCCACTCGTTGTTATGCGCCTTAAGGCCGGCTTCAAGCGCTGAGGCGTTAGTTGTATCGAGACAGAGCGGCGCCTTAACTTTTTTCTGAATGCTTTGCACCATCCATGTCATCAATTCTTCGCCCCTCTCTTCGGCAGGCCCTATGTTGACATCTATAAAATGCGCCCCTGCCTTCCACTGCGCCTCCGCAAGTTCCTGTATCGGGAGCGGATCGCGGCTGTTCATCGCCTCCCGAACCTTCTTTGCGATTATGCTAATCTTTTCACCTATAATGATCATCTCGGTCTCCTTTCAGAAATTGGCAACTGTTGAATACAAAGCAACGGCAGAAAAGTTAAATACTTTAACATATTAAATGCTTATTTTTCATCACCTGAAAGGAAATTAAAAGGAAATAAGAATTTTAAATAAGTGCGGGGGAATCAGGGGATTGAAAGGGCGTCGAGTATGCTGAACATCGAAGCAAGTGAGGATGAGCCTGCAGGGAGCTCAAAGACATGCCCGCCGCGCAGGTCAAGCCTGAATATTTCAGGGTCTTCCGCTATGCTGAAGATGTCGGGTATTGCAACGCCTGTATTTATTATAACCTTCATGACAGACGGGAAATCCTCTTCCGGAACCCTGTTTATGACGAGAACCCTCTGTTTTATCTCAAGCCCGAGCTCATCCACAAGGCTGTTTATGCGCTTTGCCGCCTCTATGCCTTTTTTGGTGGGGTCGCTCACCATAAGCAGCAGGTCCACCTTGTGAGTCGTCCTTCGGCTTAAGTGCTCCATTCCGGCCTCATTGTCGAGAACGACATAATCATACTCGTCAGAAAGTTTGTCAGTATATTTTCTGATAATATTGTTTGCGGCGCAGTAGCATCCCGGCCCCTCCGGCCTACCCATCACAAGAAGGTCGAACCCCTTTTCCTCTATTACGCACTGCTGAACCTGATAATCGAAGAGCTGTTCGGCGCTCATGCCTCCGGGGCGGTCTTTCCCTCCGCGTATCGTGTCAAGGGATTGTTCGCGCAGGCCTCCGATGGTGGCATGCACTTTTACCCCGAGGGCTTCGTTGAGGCAGGCGTTGCTGTCGGCGTCAACCGCGAGGACGGGTTTTCTTTTCTTCTCCACAAGGTAGCGGACTGTCATGGCGGCAAGTGTCGTCTTGCCGGTCCCGCCTTTGCCTGAGAATGCGATAGTAAATGACATAAAATTAGGATATATTCTTGAGGATTGTAAAGCAAGTGAGAAAGATATGCGGGTTGCTGTTTGCTGTTCCCCGAAGAGCAAAAAAATCAAACAGCCCAGTCCATGACCTTTAAATGTTTTATCTTGCGGAATTCTTTTGTGTTATTGGTTACAAGGGTAAGGCCGAGGCTCAGTGCGTGTGCGCCTATCAGCATATCCATTGAACCTATCGGATTTCCCGATTTTTGGAGCGCTGCCCTTATCTCGCCATAGATTTTGGCAGCCTTCTCGTCAAAATCAGCAATCTCAAGGGGCAGAATAAATTCTTCCAGTGCTTCACGGTTTTTCTGAATATACTGGCTTTTTCTTACACCAAACATAAGCTCGGCTAATGTTATGGATGAGATGCCGATTTCTCCGACAGGATATGCCTTGAAATGCTTCAACACCTTCGGAGGCTTCTGCTTGATAATGTAAATGCAGGCATTGGTATCAAGCATAAACTTCATCAGAACTTCTCCCGTGTCTGGACTTTGGGCTGCTTTCTCTCAGTCATGAAATCATCAGAAAACTTGTCGAGGCTGTCAAAAAGCGACTCCCATGAGTCTTTCGCAGGAATCAACATGACAACATTGCCTGATTTTTTAATGTATACGTGGTCGTCTTTGAACCTGAACTCTTTGGGTAATCTGA
This sequence comes from Nitrospirota bacterium, assembly GCA_016213935.1. GTDB lineage: Bacteria > Nitrospirota > Thermodesulfovibrionia > UBA6902 > UBA6902 > JACQZG01. The sequence continues at coordinate 9,468 of JACQZG010000036.1, read as the reverse complement.
CAGCCTGGCTTTGCCCGTTCTGAAATATCTTCGCGGTCTTCATGCGTCACCTCCTGCAAATAGTATATATTGCAAATATATATTTTACAAGGAGTTTTTTTGTTCATTTGGCGCAACTATTCATCACCATTGCATTAATCTGGGGGACTAATATTCCGTTTGTAATGTTATAGAGTTAACTGTATAGTCGAACTTAATTCACTACTCTGACTTTTTAGCCCCGTATTTTTTTCTTACATCTTTTATCTTGCCGCAGGTGTATTCTCCTTCAGGGCAGGGGGCGTAAAGGCACGGGGGGCCGGATCTTTGAAATATAACGGGGGAGATTTTTTTGACGAGCTTCAGCATCTTCTCGGCCATAGCACGTATCTCCCACTGGGCGCGGTTGCAGCATCTCTGCCTGAAGAAGTGCCGGAGTTCTCTTGCGTTCATCGTCACGATAATCTTTGTCTCTGCGGCATTTGGCAGAACAAACCTCGCGTCCTGATTTGCCGCCTCGCCTTTGATACCGTTTTCATTCAGCTTTGCAACGATGGCGTCATACGCCTTCTGCGCATCTACAATAAAATCCTTGAATATCTTACTTGCTTCCTTGTCCTGCTTAATTGACGGGGGAATTACGTAATCAAATGTCGCCGCTGACCGCTGATTGCTCGCCTCGGCGAGTCGCACATACCTCTGCGACTGCTGTGAGTATGACGCGAGGCGGTGTCTGACAAGCTGATGAGAACATGCCCGTGAAATGCCTTCGATCGCGAATGTAAAGGAAGGATGCTCGATAGGGCTCATATGCCCCATCTTCATCAGCTTTTCCACGAAATCCCTCTGGTCCTTTTTCTCGATCTTGCCCTTCAATGATTCGATATCAGCAGGGCTGTAGCATAGTTTTGCCGCCATAGCGACCGTCTCTTCGGGATTCGGCGTGTGGCGGAGAAGGATAACTTTTAATTTCGCCTGAGGCATTGAAAGCTCCTTGGATTAATAATTATGAATTGCAGGGATATAATAATCTCGTTATCTGTTTGAAGTCAATCTAAACAAAATAATCCTTGTCGATATTTTTAAGGATTAATTCTATTGCCTTGCTGTCAAGCGGCTTGCTGAAGAGAAAGCCCTGAATGTGCCTGCAGTTGAGTGTTCTTATCTTATCGAACTGCTCGTGTGTCTCAATTCCTTCGGCAGTCACGGCCATCTTGAGGTTGCGCGCCAATTCAGTGATCGTGCCTACTATCTCATGCTTCTCCCCGCTGATGCTGAGCTTGCTTACGAATGAGCGGTCTATCTTAAGCGCGTCTATGGGCAAGTCATGGAGATAGCTTAATGACGAGTACCCTGTCCCGAAGTCATCGATATGAAGCTGGATATCCATCTCCTTAAGCTGAGTGAGAAGGCTCGTTACAGAGGAAGGGTTGTCCATCAAAACGGACTCGGTTATCTCGAGGATGACGCTATTGGGGTTGATCCCCGTATCAGAGAGTATCCGCTTCATCTGGTCAACGAGCCCCTGAGTCACCTGTTTGCTTGATATATTAATGCTGACGGTCAAAGGCGTTTCACAGGGGCACTGCTTATGCCAGTCGCATAACTGGCGGCATGCCTCATCTATCACCCATTCCCCTATGGGAAGTATCATGCCTGTCTCTTCCGCAAGGGGTATGAATTCATTTGGAGAGAGAATGCCACGCACGGGGTGTTCCCACCTGATGAGCGCTTCAAAGCCGGCGAGCTTTTTGGTTTCGATAGAGATTATAGGCTGGTAATAGAGCCTGAACTCCTTGTTTTCGAGCGCCCGCCGCATGTCAGTCTGGAGCTGCATGGAGGCGACGACGCTTTCATACATCAGGGGTGTGAATATCTCGTGGCGGTCCCTGCCGTTAGTCTTGGCGTGGTACATTGCTATATCGGCATTGCGCAAAAGTTCTTCGGGCTTTGCGTAGTTTACGTCGCTGAATGAGATGCCTGTGCTTATCGTAATGAATACCTCGTTGCCGTCGAGGCTGAAAGGCGCGGATATGGCGGCTGAAATCCGCTCGATGAGATGGGTGACATCCGAGGCGTCCTTGATATCCTCAAGAAGTATCGCGAATTCGTCGCCCCCGAGCCTTGCGACAGTATCGCCCGGGCGGAGCGATTCCTGAAGTTTATAACTCACCTGAATCAGGAGCTTGTCGCCGAGGAGGTGCCCCAGGCTGTCGTTTACCACCTTAAAACGGTCGATGTCAATGAAGAGGACGGCAAACCTGAACTTTCTGCTGTCACGAAGCGAGCGGTTAATGGCGTGCGTCAGGCGGTCCATGAAGAGGGCGCGGTTAGGGAGATTGGTCAATGCGTCATGGAACGCGTCATAGATAAGCTGCTCTTCATTTATTTTCTTTTCCGTGATATCCGTGATTGAGCCTGCCATGCGGTGCACTTTTCCCGAATCATCACTGACAGCGAGCCCGCGGGAAAGCATCCAGCGGTATGAGCCGTCCTTGTGCTTTATCCGATGCTCATTCTGAAACTGCGGAATGATCCCGTTTATATGCGCCGTCATCTCAGCCTTAACGCCTTTGACGTCGTCAGGGTGTATCCGCTTGTACCACTCTTCAATATTTTCCGATATCTCATTGTCTGAGAAGCCGAGCATTGATTTCCAGCGTGAAGAAAAGTATATGATCCCGGCGCTCAGGTCCCAGTCCCAAAGCCCGTCATTGGCGCCTCTGGCGGCGAGCGCGTATCTCTCCTCACTCTCCCTGAGGCTATTTTCGGTCTTCATTCGTTCGGCTATCTCGCTGCTTATCTTTGAACTCATCTGGTTGAAGTGGCTGGCAAGTTTGCCGAATTCGTTTTTGCCTTTATAATCCACTGTCGCCCCGTATTCACCGGAAGCTATTTTACCGGTGGCGCTCAGGAGTTTACTAATCGGGTTTGTGACCGATCTCGTAAGTATTATCGCAACGAGTATGCTGAGAAGCAGACATAACAGTATGGTGAGCGAGAGTATGTATTTCACCTTTTCCGCTTCTTTCTTCCTTGCAGTCGTGAGATCCTGAAGGCTTTTGCTCGCGCTGTGTGACATCTCTTCGGTTAGAGAGAGTATCGCCTCTCCTATACCGGCGGCTTCCCCTTTTATTTTCGTCATTCTATCTTCGTTTGCCGTTGTGGTAATGTAGTAGCTGAGTTTTGTCTCATAATCTTTTATCAAAGACTGCACGCGCATTATCCGGGTGAGCAATTCCGGTGAATGATGGCAGTTGTTGCATTCAGCGGCTGACTTATTCATTAAATTGACATTGTTGACTATTATATCGAGGGTATGCGAATGCGGGGTGTTAACTGAATAAAGATTTGTCTGCACGGTCTGAACGCTTAAAAGCAGGGAACGCCTCAACTGCTCCACCTGGTGAAGCTGAATGATATTGGTAAGTTCCTTTGTGGTGCCCGTTATGTAGAGTATTGAAATAGCGATGCCTGACGAAAGAAATACAAATATCGCAATCAGGCAGAGGATGATTCTTTTTTTCATTTAGAGTGTCCTTATTTATTATTATAATTGTATGTATTAAGATTGATGTGCGCCTTTTCAGTAAGGTCAAAAACTGGCTGATAGTCGTTAATGTTCGTTTCGATAAATTCCAGAGCGCCAAACTCTTCAAGCACCTTTTTCCCGTCAGGGTCCTTTGACATGCCAAGAAAAGCAGCTTTAAGTTTACTCTTTATTGCGGGGTTTAAATCTTTCCGCAGCCCCAGGCCGTTTGACGGGACTTCAGGCGATGAGGCAATGACTTTAAGCTTATCCTTGATGTCAGGATTCTTCCTTGCGAGCATCTCATATATGGTATTCTTAGCGCATCCTATGTCAGCCTTTTTGTCCAATACTGCGTCTATTGCCGCGTCGTGGCTGCCCGTAAAAAAATATTCTTTAAAATAGGTATCAATGTTGTCAACGCCGTTTTCATGCAGATAGGCCACAGGGAAAATGTATCCCGCCGTGGTGGCCTTATCAACGAATGCTATTACGCGGTTCCTCATTCCTTTCACGTCGGTTATCGTACTGTATTTATTGACGAATATATAGCCTTTGTAAGTTGAATTCCCGTCGGGGTTCACCGGCCTGACTATATGTTCGATGCCGAGTTTTCTGATCGCGAGAGCGCCCGTAAAGCTTCCCCAGAACGCTCCGTCGAGATGCAGCCTGTTGAAGTTGTCTATAATATTGCCGTATCTTGAAAGGAGGACGAATTTTATCTTGATGCCTGTCTTATTTTCAATATATTCCCCGACAGGCTTGTACCTCTCAAGCTGCTTGAAGACATTTTGTTCTGGTATAAGTCCTATCTTCAGTTCTTCATTGTCCGCTCCATAAGACGGAAAAGCGGATATGAAGATCAGAAAAAAAATGATCAGTGCGCGCATGCTGTTATCCTCGGGTTAAAAATGGATGATGATTGCTATATATTTATTATAGCAATATTTCAGAGGAATTACGGCATAATCCGCGTGGATATCACTCTATTCTGACCCTGAATTTGAACTGGAAGTAAGGATTGCCTCCGCCGGCGGCGGGCAGAATGCCCTGCGGGTTTATCTGTATGCTCGTTACATTGGCATCATAACCTCCGGCTGAGACAGGCGTGTAATCGTACGTGTATGGGCCCGGTCTTGCGTCATCGGCGAATGTCACGTTGCCCGAGGCGCATGTGAGCGTGCTCGTCCCCTGCACGAAACCTAAAGGCCCGCATGCCGCGCCCGGAGGCGGCACCCATGCGTCAACATAAAGCTTAGTGTTGAGAGGAATGGTATCTGTAATGAAGATAGTGTTGCTGTCAACAGCGCCTGCGCCCGTGTTTGTCACCTGTATTGTGTATATGATATCCGCGCCCGGAATAGCCTTTGCGTCGGCCGACGCACCGTTTACGGGATCGGATTCAGTCTGGCTTGTCTTCATCACAACGATGTCAGGCATAGAGTTAAGAACCCAAAATGTGCCGTTGCCGATGTCAGAAATTGTGTTCTCGGAGCCTTCCTTTGCGGTCACGATCGCTGTCCAGAAACCCACAGGGCCGCCGGCAGGAATGGCGTACGCGTATTCATAGGTTTTTGCCGCGGCTCCGGAGTCATTTACCTCGGTCATGGCGGCAGAGGATACAATGGTGTTATTATCAGGGTCTTTTATCGTGATAGATGCAGATGTGATGTCATAACTTCCGAACGGGTCTGTCACAACAGCCCGCAGATAGACAGTGGCCCCGGCATTGTAGGAAGCCGGGGATGTTACGCCGGGATACGCCGTACTGTAAGGTGTTACACTTGTCACGGTAATAACATCCTGGGACGGAAGGCTGACATTTGATATTTGGGAAGCGCTAACGTAAGGAGATAATGTTATTGCCAATGCGCCGCCGTTGGTCACCCTGACTGCCCATGAATTGCCCGCGGCGCAAGTGTAGGGCGCTGCAAGCGGAAGGTTGAAATTATATAAAGTGGGAGTGGTGGTAAGAGCGGTCGATTGAAGCAGTGATGTAACGAGCGTCCCGCCGCAGTAAAGCCCGGCAGTGACATTGTAAGTTGCGGCAACAGCCTTTGAAAGATATAGCTGCACAGGCACGGTTGTGCTGATGACATTGCTTATCGTTACTGACGAAGCAAGCGCGGGTGACTCTGTCCATGTCTGGAAACCTCCAGCGGCAATTGTGACACCCGCACCGGAGCCTGGTTTAGTGCGAGAAAGTTTTTGCGCGGGGATTGATGACGCGTCATAGAAATAGAGCGGCTTGTTGCCGTAGCCCGGAACGGTTGACTCCGAAACAGTGACAGTGGTCGCGCATGGAGAGGCTCCGACGCCGCCAGGATTTGTGACTGTGGCGCAATTATTAATCTGCGTGCCCGCAGGCGTTCCGCCCGCTATTGTGACGCGGAATACGATTGCTGCCGTGCCGTTTGCGGCAACGGATATTCCGGCTATGTTCAGGTATCCTGTCCCGTTTGCTCCCGTCCCCGCTCCTGTTGAACTATTTGTAGAGCCGGGAGGCGTGCTCATCACCGTAAACGTATTCACATTTGCCGGAATATCATCTGTCACAGAGACGCCGTTTGCCGCGATATTGGCTGTTTCATTGAGTGTAATTGTGTACTCAATTATGTCTCCTGGATTAGCGTCGCCGCCGTTTAAGTCGTTCCATGTTTTTGAAGATGTCGAAAGGTTAGAGCCAACGCTTACGCCTACAGCGCCTGAATCAGCCTGCTGTGTTCCGTAATAGACACGCGCGTTGTTGTAGTATGCCGGGGCAACGGGCACGCTTGCGCCGACAGACGCCTGAAAAACAACCGTAAAACTTGCGCCGGGCGCGAGAGTCTGCCCCGTGAATGTCCATGCAATCTGCTGCATATTGGCGGCATAGGTGTCAGAGCTGAATGGTGAAAGCGTAGGAGGTATCACAACCGTCGGCACAACGGATGTAAGCCCTGTAATTGATGTTGTGCTTGAGTAGCTGAAGCGCGTGGCAGGATTCAGGACAGCGCCGCCGCTCGGCAGCCAGTCATAAAGCACAATGTTATTTGCATTGGCAGTGCCGGTGTTAGTTACGGTTATTGTATAAGAAAGGGACCCGCCCTGCGACACTGAACTGACGGAAGCTGTTTTGGAAATCTGAAGCAATGGCGCAGACGTAACTAACGTCTGCGCATCGCTGCTTACCAGCGGCGCTCCCGTTCCGCTCAATGAGGCCGTGTTTATTACTGAGCTTCCTATGGCCGCGTTGGTCTGGACATCGAGCTTGATTCTGCCTGTCTGCCCCGCTGAAAGGCTTGCGAGTGTCGGGAAGCTGAAGGTCTGCCTCGTGGAAGTAGCGCAATTCCCCGCGGCGACAACAGGAGGGTTTGGAGAGGGCACTGTTATCGGGCCGCTCACGATTGTAATATTGCTTACGGAATTAGCCGCTGTCTGGCAGGGCAGGGTATCGGTCAGGACAACATTATTAATGGCGCTGCCGCCTATATTAGCGTAATCTATCACATACCGTATTTTTGCGTTGGCCGGGATGTTGTTGCTGTAAGGCACCCAGGTCGATGTTGCGGTGTCATAGTATGACTCGATTGTCTTGGTTATCGAGAGAGGCGAGGTTACCGTAACGCCGGCGGTGCTTGCCGAGTCAGTGCGCTTGGTTGAGTTATATGTTACAACCGATGTGTTGTAATAGGGCGTGGAAGACGCGTTAACATTCGCGCCCACGGTGGCTGTAAAAGTTATTGTGAATTTAGCATTGGGCACCAATGTCGAGCCGCTGAAGACCCAGCGCACCTGCTGCTGGTTTGATGCTAAAATGCCGGTGCTGTAAGGAAGCAACGTGGGCGGAACGGCCGTTGTAATGGTTGGAGCCGGGATAACGCTCCCCGGCGGATTGGACGGGTCTTCTGTAATCGATACTGTGCTTGCGTAACTGAAGCGTGTAAGGGAGCTGTCAGCGCCGCCCATGGTTGGGAGCATATCGTAAACTGTTAAGCCGGTGGCGTTTGCCGTTCCGTTATTTTCAATAACAATAGAGTAGGTTACCGTCCCGCCTGCAGTCACGGTGGGCGTGCTTGTCGTCTTGGTGATGACGAGGTTCGGGGACGAGGCCACAAAGGAGTTTGCATTTGAGACCACGCCTGCGGGTATCAGCGTGCTTGCGAGTTTCGCGGTATTGGAAACAGTGTCGCCCGTAACGGAATTTGTCTGCACGTCGAACTCTATGACGCCGCTTGCGGCAGGCAGTAGGGTGACGCCAACGCCTCCGTTAAAGCTGAATGTGCTCCTTGTAAACGGTGTGGTGCCGCAGTTGCCCGCAGGAATGGCTGTCAATGCGGGCGATGTTGCGGCTGATATCTGTCCGCTAATGACGGTTATATTGCTTACCGGATTAGCGTTTGTCTGACAGGGCAGGGTGTCGCTTAATATTACATTTGTCTGATTCGCGTTGCCCGAGTTAAGGTAAACGATACGGTAGCGGACTTTTGCCCCTGCCGGTATGTAGGTTCCGTTATTAGGGATGAAAGTTGACCCTGAATAATAGCCGACTACCGTCTTGAGCACATAGAGGTTCGAGTTATTGTCGGCAACGCTCGGCACATGATAGCGCCATGTATTATCTTTTCCGTCATCAGCGTTAGAGGCGTCTCCGCCGAAGACCTCGGATGAATTAATAATGCCGGTGCCCGGAACCTGCGAAGTCAGACGGAGGCTTATCTTGACATACCGGATCTCGCCGACCGTCAGTTTGCCAAGCGCCCAGCGCACCGCGTTTGTACCGGCGGGGAGAGGATTGCCCGGAGAGAGGTTCCAGCCCACGCTTGTAGGGTTGCCGCCTACAGACGTAAGCGAGGAACCCGGTTCATTGATCAAAGCTGTTTTGGCAGGGCCTGTTGTGTTATCACCCATGCGCGACCCCTGATAGTATATGCGCTGCCACGGCCCGACCTGCGCGGTGTCATCAAGTTGATATCCTGTCTGAGGACCCGCGACTGCTGAACCCGCATTGTATGGCGCGGCTCCTGTCCCGCTTGAAAATGATGACTGGCCCGATTTCGGAGATGAAAGCCCGGCGACTGCCGCGGCAGTGCTTCCGAAGGCATTGGTCTGGTCAGCGTCCCAAAGGTTATGGGTTGTGGCTTGCAGTTGGCCTATTATCGGGTTTAGCTGGCCTGCGCCTGTGGGATTGACATTATATCCGTTTGTGCCCTGCAGTATGCGCGTCGGCATTGGAGGGTACTGCGAAGTCCTGTAGTCTGTCGAGAAGAAGATGCCTGTGTCGGCATAGAGTTCAGTCAGGCGGCCGTTGCACTGATTATTTGACGGTGATGAGACATATCTGATGACAATTCTTCCGGCAGAGCCGCTGCCGCCGTCTCTATTGCCGCCACTGTTTTTTCGTCCTCCTCCTCCTCCTCCTCCGGGAGGAGTCGTCGGCGCGGAACCGTCGCCATTTGTAGCACCGTTGCCGCCGTTGCCGCCGTTCGTTACCGCTGTCGCGCCTGTTGAGGTTGTCGCTGTGTTTCCATTATTTGCAGAGCCGCCGGAGCCGCCGCCGCCGCCGCCGTATGTCCCCGTCCCGGTTGCCCCGTTTCCTCCTGAATATTTCGCGTCCCCTATGCCTGAGCCGGAACTTCCTCCGGTTCCGTTTGCGCCGCTATTTGCAGCGCCGCCGTTGCCGCCCTTTGCCAATATCGATGCACTGTTGATAAACCAGCTGTCTCCCCCGTTTCCTCCGTTTCCGCTGGGCCCTGCGCCTCCGGCTCCAGCTGTGCCAACCGTGACCGTGTAAGTATTGCCGGGCGTTACAGTAAGATTATTGACCCTTGAATAACCGCCCCCGCCTCCTCCACTGCCTCCTGATGTTCCGGAAGTTCCGCCTCCGCCGCCTCCGCCGCCCCATGCCTCAACTGTAACGGATGTTACATCAGAAGGAGCTGTCCATGTTGTTGAAGAGTTATATGTGTCAACAACATTTG
>JACQZG010000035.1 GCA_016213935.1 Nitrospirota bacterium | reverse complement strand
TATTCTATGACCTTTGTGACAACGCCTGCCCCTACCGTCCTTCCTCCCTCTCTAACGGCAAACCTCAACCCCTCTTCCATCGCTATGTTGCTTATAAGCTCTACCTCTATGTTAACGTTGTCCCCGGGCATCACCATCTCTACCCCCTCGGGCAGCTGCGCTATCCCCGTAACATCCGTAGTCCTAAAGTAAAACTGCGGACGATACCCCTTGAAAAACGGCGTGTGCCTGCCGCCCTCTTCTTTTGTCAATACATATATCTCTGCCTTGAACTTCCTGTGCGGCGTTATGCTGCCGGGCTTTGCCAGCACCATCCCCCTCTCTACTTCTTCCTTCCCTATACCCCTAAGCAATACCCCAACGTTGTCCCCGGCCCTTCCTTCGTCCAGAAGCTTCCTGAACATCTCTATCCCTGTCGCAACCGTTGTCCTCGTCTCTCCAAGCCCCACTATCTCCACGTTCTCCCCTACCTTAAGTATCCCTCTCTCAACTCTTCCGGTGCACACCGTCCCGCGCCCCGATATGCTGAATACATCTTCTATCGGCATCAAAAACGGCTTCTCAAGGTCTCTCTTGGGTGTCGGGATGTAACTGTCTAACGCATCTAAAAGCTCTTTCAAACTCTGGTATTCAGCGGCATTAGTGTCTGTGCTCGTGCTCTCTATCGCCTTCAGCGCAGACCCCTTTATTATGGGTATCTCGTCACCGGGAAACTCATATTTGCTCAAAAGCTCCCTTATCTCCATCTCCACAAGCTCTAACAGCTCAGGGTCGTCCACCTGGTCAACTTTGTTCATGTATACAATAATGTACGGAACTCCCACCTGCCTCGCCAAAAGTATATGCTCTCTCGTCTGCGGCATCGGCCCGTCTGCCGCCGACACCACCAAAACCGCTCCGTCCATCTGCGCCGCTCCGGTTATCATGTTCTTTACGTAATCAGCATGCCCCGGACAGTCAACGTGCGCGTAATGCCGCGCCTCCGTCTGGTACTCAACATGCGCCGTCGCTATCGTTATCCCCCTCGCCTTCTCCTCAGGGGCGTTGTCTATGGAATCATATGCTCGGTATGCCGCTGCTCCTTTAAACGAAAGATACTTGGTTATAGCTGCAGTCAACGTCGTCTTCCCATGGTCAACGTGCCCTATCGTCCCTACGTTTACGTGCGGCTTGCCTCTGTCAAATTTCTCCTTTGCCATATATCCCCTCCTTTATTCGCCTCTGGCCTTTGAGATTATATCGTCTGAAATATTCTTCGGAACTTCCTCATAGTGCGAGAACTGCATTGTATAGTTAGCGCGCCCCTGAGTATAAGACCTCAGGTCTGTGGCATAACCAAACATCGAAGAAAGAGGTACAACCGCGGTTATCACCTGGGCAGAACCCCGCTGCTCCATGTTCTGTATCTTGCCGCGCCTTGAGTTCAGATTGCCGATAACATCTCCCATGTACTCTTCAGGCGTCACGACCTCTATCGTCATTATGGGTTCAAGCAATGCAGGCGAAGCATTTTTTGCAGCGTTTTTAAACGCCATTGAACCCGCAATCTTGAAAGCCATTTCTGAAGAATCCACTTCATGATAAGATCCGTCAAGAAGGGTAACCTTAACATCAACAACAGGGTAACTTGCCAGTACCCCGTTTTCCAAAGCCTCCTTTATCCCTTTCTCAACCGCGGAAATATATTCTCTCGGTATGGCTCCGCCGACTATCTTGTTTACAAATTCAAATTCAGTGCCGGGTGTTAGAGGCGAGAGTTCTATAATGACATGTCCGTACTGGCCGCGCCCGCCCGACTGCCTCACAAATTTACCCTCCGCCTTTGCAGTCTTCTTTATCGTCTCTCTGTAAGCAACCTGAGGTTTCCCGATATTCGCGCCAACTTTAAATTCCCTTATAAGCCTGTCAACTATTATCTCAAGATGAAGCTCCCCCATTCCGGAAATAATAGTCTGGCCGGTCTCTTCATCAAAAGAGACTTTAAAAGAAGGGTCCTCCTGAGCAAGCTTGCCCAATGCTATGGAAAGTTTTTCCTGATCCGCCTTTGTCTTCGGCTCGATTGAAACGGATATAACAGGGTTTGGGAACTCCATTGATTCAAGAATTATCGGTTGATCTTCGGAACAGAGTGTGTCGCCTGTCAAGGTGCTCTTTAATCCGACCGCAGCCACTATATCGCCTGCGTGTACATCCTTTATATCTTCCCTTTTGTTTGAATGCATCTTGACGAGTCTTCCGATTCGTTCTTTGACGCCCTTTGTTGAATTATAGACATAAGAGCCTGTCTCAAGAACACCTGAATAAACCCTTAAAAAAGTGAGCTGGCCAACATACGGATCGGTCATTATCTTGAATGCAAGGGCTGAAAACGGATCACTGTCATCAGGCCTTCTGATAAGTTCATCGTTTGAGTCTGGGTCAATTCCTTTTATCGGAGGGACATCTATAGGGCAAGGGAGAAAATCAACGATGGCGTCAAGAAGCTGTTGAACTCCCTTGTTCTTGAATGCTGAACCGCAAACCACGGGAGTAATGGAAAGCTCCATCGTGCCTTTTCTTAATGCCTTTTTTATAAGGTCGGCATCGATATCCTCTCCAGCCAGAAATCTCTCCATTATATCGTCATCTATATCAGCCAGGGCTTCTATCATCTTCTCCCTGTATTCAATAGCGGTTGAAATCAAATCCTCCGGGATGTCGGTCTCTACAAATTTCGAACCGAGAGTCTCATCATCATATATGCAAGCCTTCATCCTTATCAGGTCAACCGGACCTCTGAAGCCGTCTTCACTGCCTACTGGTATATGCACCATTACGGGGTTGGCTCCGAGCCTGTTTATCATTGAATTGACGCTCATAAAATAATCAGCGCCGACTCTGTCCATCTTATTAATGAAGGCTATCCTCGGCACCTTGTACTTTTCAGCCTGGCGCCACACGGTTTCAGACTGCGGCTCAACTCCTGAAACTGCGTCAAAAACGGCAACAGCCCCGTCTAACACCCTTAAAGACCTCTCAACCTCTATTGTGAAATCAACGTGTCCCGGGGTATCTATAATATTGATTCTGTGGTCTTTCCAAAAACAGGTTGTAGCAGCCGAGGTGATCGTAATTCCTCTCTCCTGCTCCTGAACCATCCAATCCATTACAGCCGTGCCCTCATGAACTTCGCCAATCTTATAGGTAACGCCTGTATAAAAAAGAATCCGTTCGGTCGTGGTGGTCTTGCCGGCATCTATGTGAGCCATTATGCCGATATTCCGAGTCTTATCGAGTGTTATTGATGTCATAACTGCTTCCATGTCTTACCATCTATAGTGAGCAAACGCCTTGTTGGCCTCTGCCATCTTGTGTGTATCTTCCTTCTTTTTTATTGAATTGCCTGTATTATTTGCCGCATCCATCAATTCAGCTGCCAGTTTCTCCTTCATGGTCTTACCCGGGCGTTTTGAAGCGAATCCGATAATCCACCTAAAAGCAAGGGCCTGACGCCTTTCTGGCATTATTTCTGTCGGAACCTGATAAGTGGCTCCGCCAACGCGCCTTGATTTAACCTCAACGGATGGCTTGACATTGTCGATAGCGGTCTTAAACGTCTTTAAAGGATCAGAGCCCATCTTGCCTTTTATGACATCAAGAGCGCCGTAACATATCTTTTCCGCAATAGACTTCTTGCCTTCCTTCATAAGCATATTGATAAATTTACTCACATTTTTGCTTTGATACAACGGATCCGGCAATATATCTCTCTTGTCAGCAACTTTTCTTCTTGGCATTATTAGTACCCTTTGGAATTATTTCGGTCTCTTTGCTCCATACTTAGAGCGTCCGCGCCTGCGTTCATTAACGCCCAGAGTGTCGAGAGTTCCCCTCACGATGTGGTATCTGACACCGGGAAGGTCCTTCACCCTGCCGCCTCTGATCAATACTATGGAGTGTTCCTGAAGATTGTGGCCAATTCCGGGGATATAAGCAGTCACTTCCATCTTGTTGGTAAGCCTTAACCTTGCTACTTTCCTTAGAGCCGAGTTCGGTTTCTTCGGAGTAGTCGTATAAACTCTGGTGCATACCCCTCTTCTCTGAGGACAGTTCATCAGGGCAGGGCTCTTGGTCTTTCTCACCACTTTACTCCTGCCATGTTTTACCAGCTGCTGAATTGTCGGCACATTTCCTCCGTTTTTTTCTTCTCTTGGGACACTCCGGTCGTGAAACCGATAGTAAGACTATACAGAATATCAATTAATATATTTTTTGTCAATAGCCGGAAATACAACGAAATTATTTCAAGATACAAGCCGCTTCAACTCGAGAAAAAGAAGCCCAAGAATATCAGAAAGAGAACCCCTTTAGCAAGTTCCGTATTCCCTGTAGTCTTCAGTTTCTCATCTCTCATCAATGCTGCATTTGTGACATTTTCCAAAAGAGGAAAGAGAATCCACAGTGAAATCTCGAAGAAAGAATAGACCGCAAGAGCGAAGAAACAGTATAGCGCCATTATCATTCGAAACAAAAAAGACTTTCTGAGCCGCATCCTCACCTTAAAGACGCCCGCACAAAAGAAGATGAGGACAGCAATATAAAGTTTTATTGAAAAAATGCCGGCTACCGTAAAAAAAGCAACAGGAGCGGAAAGAGTCAAGAGCGCAAATCCTGCAAGTTCAGTAAAAAGGAGATGCTCTTTTTTTAGAAATAAAAAAAATACGTAAATAAGAATAAGCAGAAGAAAAGGAGCTAATTCCATTAACCCATGCTCTAACAAAGGCAGTATAAGAATAAATCCAGCTGACCAGAAAAATGCCAGCCACAACAGTTCGCTGATATTACGCAGGCCTGTGCGAAGGAAAGAAACGAGGGATGCTTTAGAATTTATGAAAAAGGCGAGGCCTGCGGAAATAAAAAAAAGACCCGGCAATGCTTCACTGAAACTTGATAGCATAATCGGATACCCGGCAATAATGCCGGAAGCGAATGAAAGCAGAAATACAAACCATGCCCCGTGTTCTTTGACCAAAGGTATTTTCATAATTGAAAGTCTTATTTTGAATACAGGGAATAACTTCTTTATTTATGCCGCTAAAGAAAACTCATTGCCCGTCATGCTTAATAAAACCTATGAGCTTTTCTGCTAAAGTTTCGTCTATGCCTTTTAGTTTTTCATATATTACGTAAGCCGAACCGGTCTCATTCAGCATGATGTACGCGAGGCCGAGATTGAAATAAGCATCAGCATTTTCAGGCCTGAACTTGATGAATTCGGAATAATAATACGCCGCATCCTCATATTTTTTCTGCTGGGCGGAGTTAAATCCGAGTTCATTGTAAATATCCTCCATGGAAGGATCAATTTCCAAAGCCTTTTTATAAATTTCTGCCGCCTTGTTATGCATCTCGAGGCTTCCGTAACACCAGCCAAGATTAATGTATGCTTCAACAAGCGAAGGCCTAAGCCTTATGGTCTCTTCGTATGCGCGTGCTGCCTCGGAGTATTTTTCCATTGCGGCATAGTTAATGCCGAGATTGAAATAGGCTTCTGCGAAATCGGGCCTTAACCTAACCGCCTCATTATAGGCGTCTATTGCCTTGTCATATCTTTCAATTTTCGCATAGCTTAAGCCGAGGTCGAACTGGATATCGGCATCCTGGGCTTCCAAACCGTTTGACGCACCGGCAGTCACAGCTTCAGCAACGGCATAAAAAAAAAGGGACATGAGGATGATTGAAGTATTTAAGGCTAAAATGTTTAACATGAGAAAACGTGTTTTCATTTCTTAACGTCAGCTTTAAACCGCTGCTGATAGAAGTTACGGAAACCTGACTGCCCTGAAAGCACCGCTTTTGTCTTTAAAATGCAGTTTTGATATATCTTTGCCGGAAATTAAATATTCGATAGTGGCGGCAATCTCTTCTGACGATGCGCCATCAATCTGCTTTCTGACAAGATACACGGCGTCAACCACTTTGATCCCTCTGTGATGCGGGTTAACATACAGTTCGTCCAATCCCTTCACAATCTTGTTGCTTGGAACCCCCTTGATAAAATACCTTGTCAGGTCATTCTCCTTGTCATCCTTGAGATACATTATCATACTGGATATGATATCTTTTTTTGAGCTGTCATCCTGAATTCCCGAAGAAGGCTCTTTATCCCCAGCAGGCCTGTCTATTAATTCCGTCTGGCTGTTAATGGCAACATATGCCCCGCCGGCTATAAAGCCCCCTATAAACCCGTATTTCAGGGAGCTGTCCCATTTCACCCATTCATTCCCGGAAAATTGAAAGACATCAAGCACCTCGGCACGGCATGGTGAAGCAGAAAAAAAGAGCAGAGCGATCAATAATACTCTTTTCATGGCACCCCTCCTGTTTAATATCACTCGTTTTATCATGTTATTTATTTTAAATCAAAAACACAGATAATGGAAAAATAGCCGGCTTTCCTTTTAGTTTCAATATACACATCTTCTTTGCGCAGGACATACAGATTGAAAATAGAATGCAAACCGGAATGAAAACAGATTCTATGAATAGATGTAAAATTAGAAATATTATACAGGCTTGCGTTTTATTAGCGCCGCTTCAACATCAACGGCAAACCGGATTGACTGCTCCATAAGGAAGGCCTTCACGCTTTCCCATCTGACCAGGCATTCTTCCGTATATTCCGGGTCAGGGTCATTATCCGCAGTAGAGAAGTTAACGAGGGAATCTCTTATTACATCCGAGCTGACCATGTCCCTTCCAAAACGCTTCACCATATGAGCGGCGATTTCAGGGAACGGCAGCCCTTTGAGTATAAAGTAAATATCAACAAAATCTTCTTTTGAGCCGTGGTTGGTCAGAGCCATCAGCTTCATTGCCGCTATATCAAGCACACCCGCGACACTGATCTCTTCAAAAAATCCCGCTTCCTGAATAAAAGGGTAATCATATTCGAGCATGGTAAACCTGACGCCGTCAACCTCAGCAAAGAGATAGCCCTCCTCGCCAGATATGACGGTGATAGGCCGCCCCGTCTTTCTGATATCAGACACAAGAGAGGCAGGGTCAAAATATGTTTCCGTATAAAAATCGAGTCTCTCGGAAATTCTATGTCCCAACTTGGCCGCCAATGCGGTCCCGCCAGCAAGCACGGCGTGATACTTTTTAATAACCTTGTTGAGGCTGCGCAATACCTTCCGCCCTTTGTCAGACAGACATTCTTTATGCATCATTCCATTCGTCATGGGATCATCACACTATTCAATCATGTTTTGGGGCCGAATGTTCGACCATTAGTTTTACTATGGTTTTTGCAAAAGCCGCGGGATTCTTGGGCTTTGAACCTTCAATCAAGCGCGCCTGGTCATATAACAAACTTATGTATTCTCCCAGCAAAAGGCTTTCCTTCTTTTCAGCAAGAAAATTATTCATCACCCGAAGCAGGGGATGGGAAGGGTTAACCTCAAGTATCCTCTTTCTTTCAGGGACCTCCTGACCCATCTGCCTCAGAATTTTTTCCAGCTGCGGATCCATATCCCCTTCATCAGCCACGAGACAGCACGCGGAATCCCTGAGCCTTCCCGAAAGGCGAACATCCTTAACATCGTCTTTCAGTTGTTCCCTGATAACCTCCAAAAGTTCCTTATATGCCTTTTCGTGTTTTTCTTTCTCTTCCTTATCCCCGCTATCGAGAGCCACTTCCCCCTTGATGACGGATTTAAGCCTTTTGCCCTTATACTCGAGGCTGCCCATGACAATATCATCAATATCGTCAAGCATTATGAGCACCTCATAGCCCTTCACTCTGAAAGCCTCAAGGTAAGGCGAATTCTCTGCTTCGCCTATCGAGGATGCCGTTATGTAATAAATCTCTTTCTGCCCTTCCTTCATGCCGGCTGCATAATCCGCGACGGTTCGGAGCTTCTCCCCATCTTCTTTGGTCGAGTGGAAAAGCAGAAGTTCAGCGATTGCCTCTCTTCTTGAGAAGTCGAAATGGATCCCTTCTTTGAGCACCCTTCCGAACGAACCGTGGAATTTGAGGTAATTGCCGTAATCATTCTTTTTCATATCATCAAGAGTATCGAGTATTTTTTTGGTCAGGTTGTTCCTTATTATTTCCATATGCCTGTTGCTCTGAAGGATCTCCCGCGAGACATTCAACGGCAGGTCTGACGACTCGACCACCCCTTTTACAAACCTGAGATAAGGCGGAACAAGCTCCTCGCAATGTTCCATTATCTTTACCCTTTTAACGTAAAGAGCTGGGCCGAACTTATAATCCCTGAAGAATATATCCGCCGGCCTTTGAGACGGGAGGTATATGAGGGCTGTAAACTCTGAAGCGCCTTCCGCCCTGAAATGTATTACTTTCGCAGGATCTGAAAAATCATGGGAAATATGCCTGTAAAATTCATTGTATTCCGGCTCCGTGACTTCGGATTTCTGCTTAAGCCATATAGCCTTACGCGAGTTAAGCGTCTCCTCGGATGTAACCTTTATTTTCTCCTCTTTCTTTATGCTGCTCTCCTCTTCACGCTCAATATCCATTACAATCGGGTGTTCAATGAAGTCCGAGTATTTTCTTACCGTATCCCGTATAACCCATTCATCAAGATAGATCTTGGCGTCTTCCTTTAGATGAAGAATTACCTCCGTCCCTTTCTGCTGTTTTTCCACATCCTCCACCGTAAAAGAGCCGTCTGCCGAAGATTCCCAGACCACTCCTGAACCCGCGTCATGCCCAGCCTTTCTCGAAATCACTGTAACCTTGTCGGCCACCATGAACGATGAATAAAAACCTACGCCGAACTGGCCGATAAGTTCCGTATTCTCATTCCGGCCGGCGTTTTTCATGGCGGCTAAAAAATCCCTCGTTCCTGAATGTGCGATCGTCCCTATCTCCTGAATCACCTCATCCCTCGTCATGCCGATGCCGTTGTCGCTTACAGTCAATGCCCCGGTATTTCTGTCGGCAGAGATCTTTATCTTCCATTCCCCGTCTCCCTCGAGTATCCCTTTATTTGTAAGAGACTCGTATCTCGCCTTGTCAATGGCGTCCGAAGCGTTTGACAGAAGCTCTCTCAGAAATACCTCTTTATGAGAATAGAGAGAGTGTATCATCAGGTCGAGTATCTGCCTGGTCTCCGCCTTAAACTCCATTCTCTGTTTTGTCATTATTCATCCTCCTGTCCTTGAAAATCTTCAGAAAAGACCAGCCATATTTATAATTAAAATGCCTGAAAAATGTCAAACATTACCTTAAGGCGCGGTCAGCCGCCCAGAAGCTTTTGGGCTTCACGCGCAATCAGTTCTGGGAAACGCTTGGGCAAATCATGCCCAACGCCTTCAATTAACTTAAATGAAGCGTCAGGAAGTTCCCCTGCCAGAAACCTTCCAGCCTGCCAGGGGACGATGACATCCTCCACCCCATGTAATACGATAGATGGCAAAGCTATATCACCTAACGAACTTCTTAAATCCGTATCCCTGAGATATTGAAGCCCGGCGAATAGTTCTTCACTGCTTATCAGGGAAGCTTCATCCGCTTCCTTGCCAACTGAAGCGTCATCTGCCGTAAATGGCTTGTGCGTATTCATAAGAAAATTGCTGAGCGTTGCCCTTTTGTCTTTTTGTATTCCCCTGATCATTGCTATCAACACGGATGGAGAAACGCCTGCGTTATAATTTCTGTCTTCGCAGAACCTGGGCGTTGCGCTTATCAAAACCATTCCATGTATCATGTCCTGAGAATGAGCCGCTGTTTCGAGAAGAACGAGTCCGCCTGTTGACCAGCCGATCAAAAAATTTTTCTCATCCGCGCCGCAGATCACACTTCTGAGCCCCAGAGCGTAATCAGAGAGATGCATAGAAGACGACAGCTTGGATGACGGGCATTCTTTAGCCAGCGACGGCAGTTCATGCAAAGAAAGTGTTATGACCTCAAAACCCGCTCCAAATGCGCCTGATAAGGCTGACAGATATTTTTTGGGAGACGCCCAGCCCGAGACAATAATTATTTTTGGCAAAAGGAAATTCCTCTCAGCAGAAAATCTGGTCTAATTTAACACTGAAAGACTATAATTACAATACCATAAAATGATACTGCGGAATGATAAAATAAAGTCGGCGTTCTCCCGCGCCGCGAAAACATATGACGCCCATGCGGATATTCAGAAAGAGTCGGCCGCGGGGCTTGTGCGCCTGCTTGGGAATATCAATCCGGCATCAATTTTGGAAATAGGCTGCGCGACCGGGAATTACACCGCCATGCTTGCCGAAAGATTTCCTCAAGCTCCTATAACCTCGGTTGATTTCTCACAGACAATGGCAGATATCGCAATGACAAAGCTACATGAAAAATCCAATGTGAGTTTTATCTGTCATGACGCGGAGAAACTTCTTAATGAAACGGACAAGAGGTATGACCTTATTACTTCAAACGCGGCGCTTCAGTGGTTTACGGATATAAATAATTCTATTCGTAATATCGCAAAACTACTTGAGCCTCATGGGATATTTATCTTCTCCGTCTTCGGCCCTCAAACATTCAATGAACTTTCAACCGTTCTCGGCAATATTTTCTGCAAGAAAGTGTCGATTCCTGCTCACGACTTTCCCGAAAAAGAAGAACTCTTAGGGATTCTAAACGCAGTTTTTGACAGCGTGGTTTTTGAGGAGGTCAATGTAAGGCGCGAATACAATTCGGCTTTTGAGCTTCTTGATAATATAAAGAAGACCGGCTCCACAGGCGGCCGGCCCCCTCTAAAACTCAACAGGCACTTGCTCGCAAAAATGGATGAATGGTTTAGCCGGAATTACGGGAAGTGCGCAGCAACATATCAGTTGTTTTTTGTAACAGCCCGCAATAAATGAGTTTCCTCTGCTATTCGATAATACTGACCTTCATCTCTATCTTTTCGTTAGGTTTATCAGCATTGCCGCGGGGCTGGCTGACAATCTTATCTGCAACATCCATTCCGCTTACCACTTCGCCGAACACTGTGTATTTCTTGTCGAGATGCGGAGCGTCAGCTACGCATATAAAGAACTGAGACCCTGCGCTGTCAGGGTCCATGGAACGTGCCATTGAGAGAATACCCCTTTTGTGAGGCTTATTATTGAACTCGGCCTTAATCTTATAGCCGGGCCCGCCGGTGCCGTTTCCGCTTGGGTCTCCGCCCTGAATCATGAAGCCGGGGATTACGCGGTGAAACGTCGTTCCGTTATAAAAACCCTTCTTTGCGAGATCGATGAAGTTCTTTACATGGTTGGGCGCGACATCTGGAAAGAATTTAAGCTCTATCTTTCCGAATTTAGTCTCTATTACGGCCTTTGTCTCTGACATCTTCTTAATCTCCTCCTTGGTGAACTTCGCATTATTGGGCTCAGCATTAACATGAAAAACGAAAACGGCCGTAAGCATCAACGCTGAAATAACTGCCTTTAAAATCCTCATTCCCCCTCCATGGTTATTCAGTTAAATTAAATTATCTCTAATAATAGTGCTCGTAATACTGTAAATTCTCTGCATCCACATATTCGCAGTAATACATACAAACATCATCATCGCCCCACAGCACTGCCTTGCATTCAGCTTCGACGGTATACGGACCGGCCATTATACCGGCATTAAAAGCAATATCCTCGCAAATCATGTACCAGCCGGGGCCGTGCCAGTATTCAATTTCAGCGTGCGCCGCGCCGGAGCCCGCCAAGACCAAAAACACAAATACCAAAGCCAATAATATAATCTTAACTCTCATGTAATCCTTCTTTGCCGCGTTCAGTCTTTATGATTTTATCATATTGACCGAGATGAATGCATTGTGCAATCTAATCGAATCTTTATCCGTGAAAGCCCTAATCCCGTAAATTGCATTTAGGACTGCCCTGTGAAATAATAACGGGTTATGAACCTCGCGCAATTCCAGAAACCGAGCCGCTATATAGGCGGTGAGATAAATATAATCCGAAAAGAGGCGGCCATTAAGTTTGCGCTGTGTTTTCCGGACACGTACGAAATAGGCATGTCGCACATCGGTTTAAAGATTCTCTACTCGATAATAAACAGCCTGCCGTATGCCTCTGCGGAGAGAGTATTCGCTCCGTGGACAGACCTTGAGGCATATCTCAGAAAAGAGGATATCCCCCTCTCCTCGCTCGAGTTCGGGCGGCCTCTAAGCAATTTTGACATCGTCGGTTTCACGCTTCAATATGAACTCTCTTACACAAACATCTTGAACATGCTCAATCTCGGGAATATCCCCGTCCGCGCCGAAGATAGAAATGAGAGCCATCCTTTGATAATTGCCGGCGGGCCATGTGCGGTGAACCCTCTGCCCCTGAAGCCTTTCATTGACGCGTTCGTTATAGGCGACGGTGAAGAGGTTATCGTTGAGATTGCGGAAGCATTCAATAAAACAAAAGGAAGAAGAGAAAGGCTTAAATCGCTTTCGGATATTGAGGGCATATATGTCCCCTCAATTCACGACACAACCACTGCGAAAATAAAAAAGAGGATGGTCAAAGACCTTGACAATGCCCCGTTCCCCGATGCGCCTCCCGTGCCTTACACTCAGATAGTGCATGACAGGATAGCTATTGAGGTTTCAAGAGGATGCACCAAGGGATGCCGCTTCTGCCAGGCAGGGATGATCTACAGGCCCCTTCGGGAAAGGTCTCTTGAAAAACTTCTTGAGCTGTCGCGAAACTCTATTGCAAAGACCGGGCATGAGGAGATTTCATTCACTTCCCTGAGCGCCGGGGACTTCTCCTGCATGCTTCCGCTTATCAGTGCCGTCAATAAATATTTTTCCGATTCCCATGTAGCTGTTTCCCTGCCTTCTCTCCGCGTGGGAGCAGTGACTAAAGAGATACTTAATGAGATCAGGAGCGTGAGAAAGACAGGCTTCACCATGGCGCCTGAGGCAGGCACCAAAAGGCTTCGCGATATCATAAACAAAGACTTCACAGAAGAAGAGTATGAGAGATCCTTGGAACTCTTATTTGCAGAGGGCTGGAAGAGCATTAAGCTCTATTTTATGATAGGCCTTCCGACTGAAACACGGCAGGATATCGACGGGATAATAAATATGGCAAAGCTCGCCTCTGCAAAAGGGAGAAAGATCGCGGGAAGGAACGTGAACATCAATGTCGGAATCTCTGCCTTTGTTCCAAAACCCCATACGCCTTTTCAATGGCTCGGCCAGGCCGCTTACGGCGAGATAAGGGAGAAACAGGATATGCTGAAAAACGCCCTCAGAAAAAGGGGCATGAACTTTAAAGGCCAGCATGCCGAGCCGAGCATTCTTGAAGCAGTCTTCTCAAGAGGCGGGGCGGAGACACAAAGCCTTCTTGAGAATGCCTGGAAAAACGGCTGCCGTTTTGACGGATGGTCCGAGATGCTTGATTTTGAGAGATGGCTCAAGGCGGCTGATGAGGCAGGGATAAATATCCATGATTATGCCGCCCGGACATTCGATCCGGAAGAGAGGCTGCCCTGGGATTTTATTGACACAGGAATAACAAAACACTTTCTTATATCGGAATTGAATAGATCGCTCCAGGAAACCGTCACACCTGACTGCAGAGATGTCTGCGCCGGATGCGGCCTCGCATGCGGCGAAATGCCCGAGAATAAATGCGAGATTAAGACAACCGAATCTTCAGCGGTTATAAAAAAGAAGAGCAGCCTGCCCCCTCTAAAATTAAGAATAAGATTCTCAAAAACCGGCAATATGCGTTACATCTCCCACCATGAACTCATGACCGCGATATTGAGGGCTCTAAGAAGGGCAAAGCTGCCTCTCAGCTATTCAGAGGGCTTCCATCCACACCCGAAGATATCTTTCGGCCCTGCCCTCCCCTCCGGGATAGAAGGGCTCAGGGAATATTTTGATATCGAGTTGCCGCATATAATGAAGCCTGAAGACTTCCTCGATTCCATTAATTCCGAACTTCCAAAAGGGCTAACGGCCTCTGCCGCCGGCATATTGCCTCTGAAAGCGAGAGCTCTGAATGACATCATCAGCCGCTATGAATATGAGGTGGAAGTTGAGAACTCCGACGAGAAGGAGATTGAGAA
Source organism: Nitrospirota bacterium (assembly GCA_016213935.1). Taxonomy (GTDB): domain Bacteria; phylum Nitrospirota; class Thermodesulfovibrionia; order UBA6902; family UBA6902; genus JACQZG01. The sequence continues at coordinate 17,122 of JACQZG010000035.1, read as the reverse complement.
ATTCATGGCCTCCGGCTCTGTATTGGCGCAAAGAGACGGCATTGATGTCGATATAAGAAAAATGGCTGAGAAGGCCGGGGCCGAAAACGGGAAATTATACCTAACGGTTAAAGATAATGGTAAAATAAAAGTCAGGATTTTCGAAATGTTAAAGCTTATGCTTGACAGGAAGGCCGAGGAATTGCCTAACCTCTTGATAAAGAGGACAGGGGTGTTCGCCCCTGAAGGCGATGGATGGGCAGAACCTTTGAAGGATTAAAATAATGGCTGGTAAGATAATCATAAACGTAACACCTGAAGAGACGAGAGTCGCGCTTCTCGAGCCGAACAATCAGCTTCTGGAGCTGTTTATCGAGAGGAAGAAGGACGCCAGCCTTGTCGGCAATGTCTATAAAGGGAAGATAATCAAGATACTGCCCGGCATGCAGTCCGCATTTGTCGACATCGGCCTTGAGAAGGCCGCGTTCCTCCATGCCGCCGATGTCTATTCATCTTTCGACAATTCGATATTCGGCGAAGAGATAGACGACACCATCCCCATAACACCCCCTATCGAGGAGATGCTGCAGGAAGGCCAGGAGATATTCGTGCAGGTCTCAAAAGACCTGATAGGATCTAAAGGTGCAAGGGTAACGTCATATATAACTCTCCCTGGAAGATACCTCGTTCTAATGCCCGGGGTCGAGCACATAGGCATCTCCAGAAGGATAGTTGATGAAGGAGAGAGGGCAAGGCTTCTTGAGATCATAACGAGGCTCAAGCCCCACAGCTACGGCTTCATTGTGAGGACAGCGAGCGAAGGATGCACCGAGGATGAGATAAAGAAGGATATAGATTTTCTCATCCTTCTCTGGAAGAACATTCAGAACAAGATGAATAACGGAACCACTTCCCGCCTCATCTACAGCGACCTGGACCTGAGCCTCAGGAGCGTCCGCGACCTTCTCGGCCTCGAAGTCGACCAACTCATTATAGACTCTGAAGAAGAATTTGAAGGGATAACGGACTTTATCAAAAACTATTTTCCAAAACTCATAAACAATGTTCACCTTTACGACGGGCATGAGCCGATATTCGACGCGTACGGAATAGAGCTGGAGATTCCGAAGGCTCTCGGCAGAAGGGTATGGCTCAAGTCCGGCGGCTACATAGTGATCGACCAGACAGAGGCGCTTACATCCATTGATGTCAATACCGGCAAATATGTGGGAAAGGCGTCGCTTGAAGACACTGTGCTTAAGACGAATCTCGAGGCGGTCAAGGAGATCGCATATCAGATCCGGCTCAGGAACCTGGGCGGCATCATAATCGTTGATTTCATAGATATGGAAAAAGAGGAGAATAAGGAGAAGCTCTTCAATGTCTTTCAGGAGGCCGTGAGCAAGGACAGGGCAAAATGCACCGTTCTGCAGGTTTCGGAATTCGGCCTTATCGAGATGACGAGGAAAAGGGTCAGAGAGAGCCTCGGCAGGGTACTTGCACAAACATGCTCGTATTGCGAAGGCAAGGGGTTCATCAAATCCCCGACCACAGTGTGCTATGAGATTTTCCGTGAGTTAAGAAAGATCGGCTCGACAAAGAGAAACGGAAAGATACTGCTTACCGCCCATCCTCTTATCGCAGACCTCATATACGAGGAAGAGAGAGAAGGACTTGAAAAGATAGAGAAGGATAACAATCTTAAAATAATTGTCAAGGCGGACAAGAACTTCCACCAGGAATATTACGACCTTGTCATAATGTAGCATCCCTTTGGCAAATCCCCTGCTGAACTGTCATAATAAATCATCCTTTCCACAAAGACAATAAGCGGTGTCTATTCATGAAGGCCGAAGAAAAATTCGAGGCATTAAAAGAAAACCTGAAAAAGATGGGGCGGGTCATCATAGCCTTTTCCGGAGGAGTTGACAGCACATTCTTGCTGAAAACCGCATCGGTATCAGGGCTGCAAGAGATACTCGCTGTAACGTCAGGCTCTGAAAGCGTGCCTGAAGCAGAGCTCGCTTTCACAAAAGTCACAGCCTCTGAATTAAACATTCCTCACATAATCATCACAACAGATGAACTTAGAGATGAGAATTATTCAAGCAATCCCCCCGACAGGTGCTACTACTGCAAAAAAGAGCTATTCACGAGGCTGAGGAATATCGCCGGTGATAAGGGAATACCGAACATCCTTGACGGCACAAATTACGACGACATTAATGACTGGAGGCCGGGTAGGCAGGCCGCTCAGGAGACAGGCGTAAGAAGCCCGCTTGCCGAAGCTGGTTTGAACAAGCAGGAGATAAGGGATCTCTCGAAAATGCTGGGGCTTCAGACATGGGATAAGCCCGCAACGCCATGCCTTGCATCCCGTTTCCCCTACGGCCGCAAGATAACCGCAGAGGCCCTCGGGAGGGTCAAACGGGCGGAAGCCTTTTTGAAAAATTTAAACCTGAAAGACCTGAGGGTAAGAGACCACGGCGATACTGCGAGGATCGAGGTGATGCCTGAAGATTTCAATCTTATTACCGATGCTTCTTCGCGAAAAGAGATCGTCGGCTATTTCTCCTCGCTCGGATACAGGCATATCACGCTTGACCTGCGCGGCTTCAAAAGCGGAGGGTTCAACGAGCCGCTAAAAAAAGCTGACAGTTGACAGCTATCAGCTAACAGCCAACACTTAATTGACATGAATCAAGAAAAATTTTCTACAGAAGTATCTAAATGCGTGAGGTGCGGAACGTGCAAATCGCTCTGCCCCACTTATCTCGCTTCGCTTAACGAATCAATGGGCGCGAGAGGAAGGGTCGCGATGCTCGGCGAACTCTGCGCCGGCCGCCTCGCCCCGTCAAAAACGCTCGCCGACAGGATATACAACTGCATACTCTGCGGCTCCTGCAAAGGGCTCTGCCCGTTGGGAATAGATATCCCTGAATTAATGTTTCACGGCAGAAGCCTGCTTAAAGATTCTCACGCCAAGGGCAGGTTCGCTAAAAAAGGCCTCCGGTATTCCGTCTCAAATATGGACACCCTCTTTTCTCTTTTAAGGCTAATCCAGAAGGTTTATTACGGAAGGGGCCATGGTTCCGGCATATTGAGCCATATGCCGCTTATAGCCTCCGTCCCCCTCAAGAACAGGATCCAGCTTTACAAAAACAGAAACAGGGCAGGAAGGGCGGCTATCTTCACAGGCTGTTCCGTCAATTATCTGTACCCCCATATCGGTGAATCGCTCATAAGAATTCTGCTCGCGAAGAGATACGAGGTTGTGGTCTTCAAGGGAGAGGTCTGCTGCGGCGCGCCGATGAGAGAGGCCGGGCTTGAGAATGAGGCAAAGGCCGCGGCAAAGAAAAATATTGAAACTTTCAACAAGACAAGGGCCGAGGCCGTCATTAGCATGTGCCCGACATGCACCATGACTATAAGAGAGCAGTATCCCGCACTCGCCGGCGAATCTATCACAAACATTATGGATGTCAATGAGTTCTTCATCAACAGCGGCATAACAGAGAGGCTGGAACTCCCTCACGGCATATTCACATATCATGACCCATGCCACGCGCGTTACGGAACCGGAATCACAAAAGAACCCCGCGAAATACTGAAGGGCATTCAGGGGATTGAGTTTGTCGAGATGAAGCACGCGGACGGCTGCTGCGGATTCGGAGGCCTCTTCAGCATGCATTACAAAGAACTTTCAAGAACTATCGGGAAAAAGAAGTTTGAGAATATAAAGAAGACGGCTGCCGGCACGGTCGTCACGTCATGCCCGGGCTGTATCATGCAGCTTGAGTATATAAAGAGAGAAGCAGGAAGCGATATGGAAGTGAAGCACATAGTGGAAATAGTTGACAAGGCGATGCAGGGCTGAAAATGCCGGCCTGCCCAGAGAGTCTCCGGTGCCCTGCAGCTTAACAGCATATATAGAATTTATAAATAAATCGCATATGATATTCTTTCCTGTTTCAGCTTCCGCTTTGATTAATTCCTTATCTTGAAAATACAAACCATTATGTTTTTTAATTATAACCATGACCAATATAATTTCTGCTGAAATAATCGAAAAGAAAATCTATCTTATCCGCGGGCATAAAGTCATGCTTGACCGCGACCTTGCTGAACTATATGAAGTAGACACCAAGGTTCTTATTCAAGCTGTAAAAAGAAATATTGAACGGTTTCCTGATGATTTCATGTTTCAACTTAATAACCAAGAGGTTGTAAACTTGAGGTCACAAATTGTGACCTCAAGTTGGGGCGGACGACGCTATAATCCCTATGCCTTCACAGAAAATGGAGTAGCTATGCTTTCGGGTGTTCTCAATATTGACCGGGCAATAACGGTCAACATTGAGAACATTCACAAAACTGCGTGAAATGCTGGCAACCCATAAGGAGTTGAGACAGAAAATCGAGGAAATGGAAAAGAAGTACGACCATCAGTTCAAGGTCGTTTTCGATGCCATCCGCCGGCTGATGACACCTCCTGAGACGAAGAGTAAAAAGATAATTGGCTTTGGGAGAGAGAAGTAAGAGAGATTTCATTATAAATGTTGTGACCTGACTGGTCATTCTGGCTTGTCCAGAATCGTTACTTATAGTCAAAGTTTATTCGTGTTGTTGATTTTTCTTGAAAATAAAGAGTTGCCTGGAAACGAAAGACCTGAGAATGTTTTTTATAATTTCTTAAGCAACCTGGAACCTAACGATAGATTCTGGGGTGGTACAGGTAATTATACTCGACAATTATGTTTTAGGGACTTACCGAAAATTAGTGACAATCGAAATACAATGAAAGACTGGTTTAATAATCAAAAAATATACTGGGGAAGAGGAGGCTCGAAATTACTCAATAGATGGAAAGACGATAACATGCTATTAGTTAATGACTTTAAAACAGAATTTGAGGATATCCTTAAGCAACTTACAAATTAAGCACGGCTAAACAATGTATAGCTTTAGGCCTTGTTTCTTAATTAATATAAAATCTGGATTCCCGACTACTGACTTCGGGAATGACAGAAAGGCGATTCTGGACATTCCATAGAAAGACTGTATTCTCACTGCTACACCTCAACCAATATGATTCACATCATACAAAACCAGCCTCCCTTTCCTGTTATAATTAATCATGCCTATTTACGAATACAGGTGCAATGAATGCGGGGAGGAGTTTGAGAAGCTTGTCATGGGAAAAGCTCCAGATATCTCATGCCCGAAATGCAACTCGAAAGATGTCACGAAGAAACTCTCGGTCTTCGGCATGAGCGGAGTTGAGAAGCAGACGTCATCGGGATGCACTTCGTGCAGTAAGTCATCATGCAGTACATGCCATTAAAAGCTAAGGGGTTAGAGTTAACAGTTGAGAATTAAGAGTTAAGGTTGACATAAAACTTAAAAAACATTTTTACATACAACAGGAGGTTATAACATGGGTTCAGGATGCGTAAGCTGCGGAGGGGGCGGCGGCGGCCCGTTTTCCGAAGGAAGAGAGCTTGTTGATTTTGTGGCAAGGGCGCACGGAGGCGCGATAAAAGACCAGCCGATACCGGAAGGCGGGCTCAAGACAAAATGCCGGGGCTGCGGCGAGCCTTTCACTCTGAAGACATTCGTGGGCAAATGCCCGAAATGCGGCGGTGTGCATGCCGTTTCTCCCCCAAGATGCACGGACGCGGCAAATATCCAGTACGCGGGCAAGGATTACAAACTTCCGGAATAAAAAGTGCAAACGAAAAGAGCGGTTCTGATGTATTCAGAGCCGCTCTTTATTATCATCTAAGATTCTTCACCCCGAAGTCTCGGGGTTCAGAATGACAACTTGTGTATTTCTCGACTTATTCAGCAACCTGTTAATCTTTCCAAAAACCTACGACCCGGAAGCCGTATCAGCCTTTACCTCTGAATCAGCCGCCTTCTCCTGCATGACCTCCTTCTCCTTGTACTTGCAGATGGTCTGACAGCCGGTAAGCGTGAATGACAGGGTGATAAGCAATACTGCTATGATTCTCATATGCTCCTCCTTTTAGTGCGGTTGTGATGATATATAAATTATAAGTATTCTTCTTAAATATTCAAGCTCTTTTTGTTTTGATGTAATTAAGCTCCCCTCCGGCTAATATTATCTCCTTCTCTCTCGGCGTAAGGCCGTGCTCAATTTTATGCGTAATGCCTGACTTTCCGCTTACCATCGCGACAAAAGCCGATTCCCTCACATCTTTTGAGAGTTGAGGGAAAACGACCTCATCCCCCTGTTCAAGCGAATCATACAGATCTGCCTTCACCGCGAGAGGAAGAATGCCGAAATTCACGAGATTGTCCCTGTGAATGCGCGCAAAAGATTTCGCGAGCACCGCCTTGATTCCGAGATGCATCGGCGCAAGCGCGGCATGCTCCCTGCTCGACCCCTGCCCGTAATTTATTCCGCCGAGGATTATGCCCGAACCCGCCTCTTTCGCCCTCTCAGGAAAAGAAGGGTCAATCTTTGAGAAGACATATTCGCTTATCGCGGGGATGTTTGACCGCAGCGGCAATATCTTCGCGCCCGCCGGCATGATATCATCCGTCGTGATATTGTCGCCCGCCTTCAGGATTATTTTTGCCTTTAATGACGCATCAAGCTCTCCCTTCACGGGAAACGGTTTTATATTGGGGCCTCTCAATATCTCGACTTTATCCGGCTCTGAAGAAGGAGGTATTATGAGCGAGTCGTCAGTCTCGTATTTATCGGCAACGGCCACGGGCGCGTGCCCTTTCACATACTCGCGAGGGTCTGTGATCCTGCCTGTCAAAGCTGAGGCCGCAGCGGTAAGCGGGCTGCAGAGATAGACTTTATCATTCTGAGTGCCGCTCCTTCCCGGGAAGTTCCTGTTGAAGGTCCTGAGGGATACGGAGCCTGTAGGCGGGGACTGCCCCATTCCTATGCATGGGCCGCATGTGCATTCAAGCAGGCGCGCGCCTGAAGCCAAAAGATCGTGAAGCGTTCCGTCAGAGGTTATCATCTCAAGCACCTGCCTTGAGCCCGGGCTTATGGTGAGGCTCACATGCGGATGAACCCTCCTGCCCTTTAATATCTTTGCGGCTGAGACGATATCAGTGAAAGAAGAGTTCACGCAGCTTCCTATGCATACCTGGTCAACCGCAACGCCTGAAAGTTCCCTGACCGGTACAACCTTGTCCGGGCTCGAAGGCGCCGCGGCAAGAGGCTCAAGCCTGCTTATGTCAATCTCAAACTCCTCGTCATAAAGAGCGCCGCTGTCGGGTTTAAGCTCTATCCAATCGCCTTCCCGTCCCTGCGCCTTAAAGAACGCGAGCGTCTGTTCATCGGAAGGGAAGACCGAAGACGTCGCGCCGAGCTCCGCGCCCATGTTCGTTATCGTCGCCCTTTCGGGAAGCGTCAGATGCTTAAGCGCATCGCCGCTGTATTCAATCACCTTCCCGACTCCGCCCTTCACGGTCAGCCTCCTGAGCACCTCAAGTATTATGTCCTTGGCGCTGACTCCGGGCTGAAGCGCGCCCGTTAAATTTACGCGAACAACTTTCGGCATCACAAGCCAGAAAGGCTCTCCCGCCATCGCGAGCGCGACGCTCAGTCCCCCGGCTCCTATCGCAAGCATCCCTGCCGCGCCCGCATTAGGTGTATGGCTGTCTGAGCCGATTAGCGTCTGCCCCGGCCTCGCGAACCTTTCAAGATGAACCTGATGGCAGATGCCGTTTCCGGGCTTTGAAAAATATATGCCGTATTTTGCGGCTATGGACTGAAGAAACCTGTGGTCATCCGCGTTCTCAAATCCGGTCTGGAGGGTGTTGTGGTCAACGTAACTGACAGAGAGTTTTGTCCTCACTCTCGGAACGCCCATCGCCTCAAACTCAAGGTATGCCATAGTGCCTGTGGCATCCTGCGTAAGAGTCTGGTCAATGGAAACAGCTATCTCGCTTCCTGCCTTCATTTCGCCTGAAACAAGATGAGATGAGATTAATTTTTGAGTGACATTCATAATGCAAGCTCCCGTCTGTTTATATTTCACTGCCCGATCATCTTCTGAACCCAGGGCACTATAACCTTCATCGTGTCATTATATAAAACAAAAGCGATAAGGAGTATCAGCGCCGCAAAACCCGCCTTTGTAAGTATATCAACCGCCTTCTCGTGCAAAGGTTTTCCCCTTACAGCCTCAATAGCAAGAAATACGAGGTGCCCGCCGTCCAGCACCGGAACAGGAAAGAGGTTTAAGACCGCGAGGTTTACGCTTATCAGAGCGACGAGATAAAAATAATCCGAAAGCCCGGAAGAGGCGGCCTTTGAAGCCTCGTTCACAATGACTATCGGCCCGCCTAACATCTTGGCGGACATCTTCCCGGTTATCAGCCTTCCGGCAACCTCTAACGTAAGCGCTGACCAGCGGTATACAGCCTCAAGCCCTTTAATCGGAGAAAGGAATACATTGTCTGTATGCACAACGTCAAACCCCATGCCCTTTGATATCCCTATCTTTCCTCCGGCATCCGGCGTGATATCTAAAGTTAACACCTTATCGCCCCTTCTTATCTCAAGCAGAATCTCTTTTCCGGGATTGCCCGATATCAGCTTCGCCATGTCATTCCAGTCGCTTACGGGCGAGCCGTTTACGGCAAGGACTGAGTCGCCGGCCCTGAGCCCTCCTTTCATTGCAGGGGAATTCTCTATAACACCTTCTATCCTCGTAGAGAGCCTCGATACGCCGGCGTCGCCAATGACTTTATCATTGCCCCCTTTGTCCTTTACGGTTGAGGCTTCCGGAATCAAAACAATATCGACGGAGGCTCCCTCCCTTTCGACCTTCAGCAAAACCTCTTTGCCGGGATTATTTATGAATGCCTCCTCCATCTCCACCCATGAATGGATCTCTTTGCCGTTGACTGAAACAACATCGTCACCCGGCATAAGGCCGGCCTTCATTGCCGGAGAGCCTTTCACAACTCCTTCAATCTTCGTATTCGTAACGTCTTTGAGCACCGGTATCACAATGGGAAGTTTAAAGCTCAGGAAAACCACGAATATGATGTATGCCAAAACAAGATTGAAGACCGGCCCTGCAAGCACGATTGAAGCGCGCTTCCAGACAGGCTGGCTTCCGTATGCCCGCGGCAGGTCTTCCGCGGGTATCTCGTCGTCAGGCTCTTCGCCGAGCGGCTTGACATAGCCTCCAAGCGGGATGGCCGATAAGATATACTCGGTGTCGCCGTACTTCTTTCCGATTATCCTCGGGCCGAAGCCTATCGAGAACTTGAGAACTTTCACATTGACAAGCTTTGCCAAAATAAAGTGACCGAGCTCATGAAAGAATATCAGAAGCCCGAAGAGCACCACCGCCCAGAATATCGTCATTTCCTCATTTCCTTTCCCATCTTCAATTCATCAGCTCGATCGCCTTTTCCCTTGCCCATTCGGAAGCCTTTATCACTTCATCTATGCTGCCGCATTTCCCCACCTTGTGAAGAGACATTGTATCAGAAACGGCCCTCGGGATGCCCGTGAAAGATATCTTTCCTCTGAGAAAAGCCTCGACAGCCGCCTCGTTAGAGGCGTTCAGAACGGCAGGCATCGTCCCCCCTGCCCTTATGGCTTCATAGGCCAAGGAGAGCGACATGTATTTATCCCTGTCCGGCTCCATAAAACTTAATTCGCACAGGCTTCCGAAATCGAGAAACTTCATTATGCCCCCAAGCCTTTCGGGATATGACATGGCGTAGCCGATGGCGCCCTTCATGTCCGGAAGAGACATCTGAGCCATGATGCTGCCGTCTATGAACTCAACCATTGAATGCACAATGCTCTGCGGGTGTATCACGACTCCGATCTTCTCGGCCGGCATCCTGAAGAGCCAGTATGCCTCTATCACCTCAAGCCCCTTGTTCATGAGCGTCGCCGAGTCTACCGTCACCTTCTGCCCCATGTCCCAGTTCGGATGCTTCAACGCCTCGGCAGGCGTGACATCCTCAAGCTCCGCCTTGCTCTTTGCGAGAAACGCGCCGCCAGAGGCGGTAAGTATCAGCCTCCTCACCTCATTCATCTCTCTTCCGTGAAGGCACTGAAAGAGGGCGCTGTGCTCGCTGTCAACGGGTATTATCCTAACATTCTTTTTTGCCGCCTCGGAGATGATGATTTCACCGGCCATCACAAGAACCTCTTTGTTGGCAAGCGCGATATCCTTACCCGCCTTCACCGCGGCAAAGGTGGGCAAAAGGCCTGCCGAGCCCGCAATGGCTGAGACCACCATATCTACCCCGCCGAGTTGAGCGACCTCTATCACTCCCTCCATGCCTGACAATATTTCAACGGGAAGCCTCTTCTTTCTCAGGTCATCGGCAGAAGGCTCGTCAAAAACAGCCACCGCTTCAGGCGTGAGCGCGCGTATCTGAGATTCGAGAAGTTCGACATTGCTCATCACGGCAAGCCCCGAGGCCTTGAACTTCCCGGGATAGCGCCTGACTATCTCAACCGCGTTCCTGCCTATGGAGCCTGTCGAACCCAATATAGAGAGCTTTTTCAAATGAACCTCAGGAGGATATATAAAACAGGGCCTGAGACAAGGAGGCCGTCGATCTTGTCAAGAAGCCCGCCGTGCCCGGGCAATAAATTACCCGAATCCTTTACTCCGGCGTCGCGCTTGAACATGGATTCGATAAGGTCGCCGCTCACGGTAACTGTCCCGATAACCACCCCTGCCATAACAGACTTGCCCGCGGGAAGAACCTGAAATCCGTAAATAAAAGATACAAGCAACGCCCCGGCCGCGCCTCCGATGATGCTCCCCGCAAAACCTTCATAAGTCTTGTTCGGGCTTATGGACGGGCAGAGTTTATGCGTTCCGGCATATGTCCCGATATAATATGCGGACGCGTCCGCAATCCACACCGAAGCATAAAGCATGAAGATATTCTCAAGCCCCGAAGCATCCCTTCTCAAAAACCACTGGAAGACGAGAAACCCGATTATATAAAGATATCCTGTCGCGATGACGCCGATATCTTTCAGCGCCCCTCCGGGAGAAGGCGGAATGAGGAGCCTTAGCATCAGGAGGATGAAGAACGCGGCGAATATCGCCTCTGAAATGTAAAACGGATAAAAGCACATAACGTAAAGAAGGCACGCGCCCAAAAGAACAGAGGGGATGCTGAGAAAGAGAGGCACCTTATACATGACATGGAATTCACGCAGGGCAAGCATGCCGACGGCCAGGAGAAGAATGAGAAAATACGGGTCAGGAGGAAGATTTTTTAAAAAGAGTATTAAAAGCGGAAGAGCGGCAGCCGCAGACGCCAGCCGTTTATAATCAAAGGCTTTCTTTACCTTATCCCGCATCGCTCAATTCTTTGAGGGCAGCGCGCCGAACCTTCTCTCTCTCTTTGCGTATTCCGCAATCGCCCTCCTGAATTCCTCTCTGCTGAAATCAGGCCAGAGGGTCTCTGTAAAATAAAATTCCGCGTAAGCAGACTGCCAGATAAGGAAGTTGCTGAGCCTCATCTCCCCGCTTGTGCGGATTATCAGGTCAGGGTCAGGCAGTCCGTCGGTATAAAGGTGAGACTGAAGAGCCTTTTCGTTTATTTTGTCCGGCGGCAAACCCTCTTTAACCATGCTTCTTACGGCATTCACGATCTCGTCCCTGCCTCCGTAACTGAGCGCGCTCGTGAGAAGAAGGCCGGTGTTATCCTTTGTCATCTCCTGAAAATCCCTGAGCAGGCTCTGCACGCCGGCGGGAAGCTTCTGCAGGTTTCCTATGGGCCTGAAGATTATGTTCTTGGCGGCAAGCCCCTTCATCTCTTTTTTGAGGTATAAACGCAGAAAGCGCATGAGCGCATCAACTTCATTTTTCGGCCTGTTCCAGTTCTCCATCGAGAATGTATAGAGCGTAAGCGCCTTCAGCTTCTGCTCGACAGCCTCGTCTATGATATCGTTGACGCGCTTTATGCCTTCCCTGTGCCCCTCGATCCTCGAAAGGCCCCGGAGTTCGGCCCACCGGCCGTTGCCGTCCATTATGACTGCCACATGCTTAATCTTCATTTCTCTTCAAAATTATAATAGTAAAGAATGCTCGTCCTTGCGAATTCGCCTTTGACGCCGTTTTTGACCATTGTGAATATCCCTGACTTTGCCATGAGGTATATCTTCCTGCCGTCAACAGCGTAATCAGAGACCGCGCCTGTCACGCCCTGCAATAACAATTCCTCGTTCATGGCTCCGTTGTCCCAGCTTAAAGCATAAACCTCGGCGCTGAAGGAACCGAGGCGCGGAACCTTCGAGAGCACGGCCTTCTTCCTGACAGCGATCACCTTCTGGCCTCTGTCCGTATTGACGGCAATGAGCCTCCCCCTTATTAACCACTCCGTATCAGGCTTGATGAAGGAGTTGGTGCTTTTTTTAAAGGAGATTGCGGGCTTGCCGTAAGTCTCGCCGCTTTGCCAAACCGCCGCGTTATTCTTATACATCGTCAGAAAACCGCCGTCATTAACCGCAATGAGATAAACATTCCCGTCATTCTTCCAGTCAACATAAGCAAAACCGTAGATATTCACCCCCGAAGGAAGGTCAAGCCGCTTGTCAGCCTCATACGACTTGCCGTTCCACTTTCCCGTATAGACCGGGGAAGATAATATCTCCTTCTCATCAAACCTCTGCATGAGAAGCGTTCCGGAGGATGCCCTCAGAAAATACGGCAAATCTCCGGATATCTTTCTGTAGCCTTCCGAATGCTCAAATTCAAGCACATATGAACTCGCCCTGCCCGTGTCGGTCACTGAAGCAGTACCCGAGTCCCTGCTGAAGAAAGCCGGGCTCTCTTCATTCACAACCGACGTGACAAATATCTCATCCCTGCCGTTGCCGTTAAGGTCAAGAAGGTCAAGAGATATGTGCCTCTCCCGCGCGCTCCCTTTCAATGACCATATCTCCTGAGGCTCATTCTTCATGTTATATATCTTTATGACAGAGCCGTCGCTTACTACAAGCTCATTCAGCTTGTCGCCGTTAATATCGCCTATCGCAAAAAGATATCCCGAATCGAGTTCATAAGAATTCCATGGTTCTTTATCTGCGAGGCTTGCCGCCATAAAATCTTCGTACCGAGTAAGCTCGTTTATATATTCGGCAGAGGCCTCGGCGCTGATATCGGCAAACGGGGACGAATCACCGGGCCAGAAAAGCTCGGCCTTAAGAAATTTTTTATTCTCATTAACGGGAGTTGACAGCAGGATGGCGGCATCCGCGCCGGATTCTTTTAACACGGATAAAAGCCCGCTCCTCCCGGAGGCAGGGAGGCCTTTTTCCAATATCTCGAAACGGCCTGAATCCTTTAATGAACTGAAGAATGCCTCTGAAAGCGACCAGTCGGCCTCCTTCTCCTGAAAAAACGCGAGCTTCACCTTTGAGGAGGTGAACCTCACAATATCTCCGGCAGCAGCTTCGCCGCTGACAGGCTTGCAAGCGTAAATGCCTTCCCCTCCCTCTCTTCCGGTTACCTCGACCGCCCCGATAAATTCCTCCGTCTTACCGACCGGCTCTTTTGTCACGGGGTGGTAGAACAATTCGCCCTCCCTGAAGAGAGAGAGCCTCGCGCCCTTCTGAAGCTCCGCATTATCGTCTGCCCTCACGATTACCCTTCCGGCTTCAACAGATTCGACCTTGCCTGTCATCGGGAGGAAAAACGAGAGCGCCTTATCTCTTAAAATACTCGCCGCATCGCCGTTTTGAACCTCATTGGATACGGCTTCGGAGGCGCCTGAGATGCCGAAGGCGAGAAAGACTATCAAAAAAATGTTAAGGCAATATGCGGTAATTTTCCTCATGGCGTGTTATACAAGTTATAAAAGTTCATTAGTATAACCTAATTAATATCCTTAATCCAAGAAAACAGCGGGCGGGAGCGAAATGAGGATTTTGTGCTGTCATTTCGAGTGTAACGAGAAATCTTTCTTCTTCAGTCATTCCCGCAATCCTTTAGCGGGAATCCAGTTTTTTATACAGCACATCAAGCGGACTTTTTGAAAGCACAGCTTTCAGCATTCAGCCGTCAGCTCTCAGCTTCTTGATAAATGTTGCAATCTGGCTCGTTAAACCATGCAATTCTTCACGTGGAAATGCTGAAGTAGACTCATACGTTTTTTTGGTCAGTTCATGCGCCTTTCCCCATACAGAGAGTGTCTTAAAATCTTTCATAACATTTCCGCTTTTTTTAGCCGAATGCTGACTGCTGATACCTGACAGCTTATTATTCAGGGACAAGTTTCCTCGAAAGTAAAAACTCCTGAAACTCTGGAAGTACCTTTTTGTTAACCATAATTTAACTTGCCGTATATTATGGGTGATTTAATATCCATGATATACAGATAGCGGTATATGCTGGCTATTATGGACTAAACACCGCCATTCTTCCAGATAACTTGTTAATTAACCACTATATTTTGTGGTTGCTTTTTTATAAGCATACTACTATAATTTTGAAAACCCAGCAAATACGGCTGGCTGTATACTAATTGTTGAACGAAGAAATTGAAAATTAAACCCAATTGATTCGTACTCCAATATCTGCTCATCGGGAAGAAATAAAAAGGAGGAAGCTTGTTATGTCAAATGAATATCTTTTGAAATTCGCAGAGGAAGGTGCTACCGCCCAAGTTAGAGATATTATTGAAAAGGGGGCTAATGTCAATACGAGAGATGATGATGGCGAGACAGCATTAATATATGCGGCACAAAAGGAACATGCTGATATTGTAAGACTACTAATAGAAGCAGGTGCTGATGTTAATGCAACGACTGGTGGGGGTTTTTCGGCACTAATCTATTCAGCAAGAAATGGTGACACTGAGAGTGTAAAATTGCTTTTAGGCAAAGGTGCAAATGTGAATATTGCAACAAATAGAGGAGCTACAGCCCTGAGCCTCGCAATTCTCTATAGTAAGGATTTGGAATTTGATAAAAGACAGCCATATTCTGAAATTATTACACTTCTCAAACAAGCCGGGGCCAAATAAATTAATTATCTGCTCATGGTATGCAGAGACAAAGGAGAAATTTATGGAAGCATTAGTTGATGCGTTGTTGAATATTTATCAAAGATATCCTGAAGGAATATAGGCAAAATGCAGACATGTCCGAAATGTGGCGAGAGAACAGCTGTTGCTAACGAAGCGTTGAGGAGATGGGAATGCCGGTCTTGCGGTAAAGTATCTTCTATTGAACAGGTTGAGGATCAATACAGCCTTGCATATGCGTTAAGAAAGGAACGAAATCAAAAGATTGGGAAGTGGGTTGCAGTTGGCATAGCTGTCACTGTAATTTTACTTGTCGTCTGGGCTTTGTTCCGGGACTAGGAGTGCCCATAACCTATCTCAAGCATAAGGGAGACGGATTGTGGACAATAGATACCAAGCAATGCAGCAACATGCAGTTGCTGCCTGGCTGCAAGGCCGGTCGCTTTGACGAAGCAGAGAAGTCCCTGTCTCATCTCCTTGACATTCTGCGACGACATGGGTCTACAGTCGAAGACAGCCCAGTCATGTATTGGTATCTTGTCGCACGTTACAAAGGCGACGAAAGGAAAGCAAAGGATGAGTTTGTTCAGTGCATTAGAAAAAAAGATACCCGTACTGACATCAAACATGTTAAAATTAGGAAATAGGCAAAAGTAATCAGGATATCAAGATGAAAAAAGAGACCTTATATCTGGATACATCTGTCGTCAGTGCTTATTATGATAAAAGGGCTGAGGAGCGGCAGGAGGCAACATTAAACTTTTGGAAAAATGTAATTCCAGTTTATAAGGTTTTTATATCCGAAATTACAGCAAATGAATTGGAAGCCACAAAAGATGAAGCATTAAAGATAAAATTCAGACAGCTAATCGAAGATTTTAGTATGTTGAATGTTAACAACAGGGTTAAGGCTTTGGCACATGCTTATATTAACCATGGTGTTTTCCCTGAGAGATATATTGATGATGCACTTCATGTTGCAATAGCAACATGCCATGATATTTCTTTTGTAGTTTCTTGGAATTTTGAACATTTGGTTAAGGTAAAGACAAGAAAGACTGTAAACTCAGTCAATATCTTAGAGGGCTATAAAGAGATAGAAATAATCTCGCCTCAAGAATTGTAAGGAGATAGGCATGAAGAAGATAGAATATTTTGATTATCAAAAGGTTGCAAGAGAGATGAAGATGCCGCTTTCAACTCTTAAGAAAATCGAAACAGAAGTCAAGGCAGAGTTTCCCAAAGACAAGATGATGTTTGAGCTTCATGTTTTGAGAGCAATTCGAAGCGGTTATTGGCAAAAAAGAGCGGCTTAAATAAAAGTCTGCCCACATACAGACAACGAAATAAGGCAGCGTACAACAAATCGCTCAACACCGATGCTCATTACGCTCCGCTTCATTCGCACGGGTTAGCTCAGGCATTAGCTGAAAATATATTGATAAATAAATGTACTACCCGGTGTAGATTCTTGTACTTATAGGAGGACTAACAATGAGATGGACTGATAAGTTGACTGATGAATTGACTAAAAAGAGAAGCCAAATTGATTCTCAGCGACATGCCACGAAAGCGGCAAGTGATAAGTTCAAATCATTATCACCAAGCGTAGTCCGAATTCTTAAAGAGCTCGGTAAAACACTGTGGGGAGGCGGATTCCTGTCGAGACTTTGGATAGTTCAAGTTGACAAAAAATTGCATATTTGGAGGCTCGTAAGCCATCGTGATTACACAGACCATGGCAAATGCATTATGGTTATATTCCATATGACGCATTATGAACTCAGCATAGGCACATGGCTCAACTATCGCGGTGATCGTCGGCAGTTTTCATGCAAAGACTTATCCGACCAAGCATTGAAAGAAGGATTGATCAAACTGGTAAGTGGCCTGCCATAGAAAGACTCGTATGAACGATCTGATGACAGCTAACAAGTCAGTGCAGTGAAATCGAACCACAGGACACTTTTCCGGGTTGTGTGAGTACTGTAGATTCGGTGAGGCTGAAAAGATAAAAGTTGCCCGTAAAGCTTACGCCAATGATAAATTCGGGGATTTGCCGAAGATGTACTTGAAGTCTTCATCCTCGAACATGAAGCCGCCGCCGACGTAAGCGCCAACAAGGTCT
>JACQZG010000008.1 GCA_016213935.1 Nitrospirota bacterium | reverse complement strand
CGAGAAGGTGCAGAAGTGCTACCGCCCCATCCCCGCCCTTTCATACGGCATCGACTACTCGATATGGGCGATGGACCCCTTCGGCTACCAGCTTACTAACCTCGTTCTGCACACGCTCGTCTCTGTGCTCCTCTTCTTCTTTATGAGAATGCTTACCCGCGGAAGAGACGGCGCCGCGTGGCTGAGCGCAGTGCTCTTCGCGCTCCACCCGGTCATGGCGGAAAGCGTCCCTGCCACCGTCAGGAGGTTCGACGCGATGGCCGCACTCTTCATCCTGCTGTCGCTCATAACATTCCTCAAGCACACGGAAACATACACTTCGGGCAGAAAAAATATCCTCCTCTCTCTCTTCTTCTACGCCCTCGCGCTTCTCACAAAAGAGATATCAGTGATACTTCCGTTCATCATCATTGCCGCATTTGTCACGCTTTACCCGGAAGAAGGCAGGCTGTCACTGAAGTCTTTGATGAAAGCGGTTAAAGAAACATCGCCCTATATCATCTTGACTGCTATTTACATCGCGTGGCGCTCTTACGTGCTGTCAGGAATCGGAGGATACGTCACAAAGGCGGAAGGCATCGCGGCAATGATCCAGACGCCCGTAAATATCTTCACGGATTACTTCACCGTAATGGCGTATCCCGTGGACTTCCTCGGCATAGGCATGCTCTTCAGCCCTTACCCCGGCCCTGTGAAGAAGTTCTTCTTCGGGGCGCTTCTTCTCATCATCCTCCTCCGCGCCGCGCCGAGAAAGAGAATGATTAACATAAATTCTTCCGCGGCAAACACCCTCGCATCTGCTTCAAGGGCGCTTCTGCTCTTTTCGCTCCTCTGCATCGCCGGTTACCCGCTCTTTGCGGATTACATAAACAGCCTGATACAGAAGGCATATGAAGGAAGCGGGCCGCGGTTTATAGCCGGAGAGATGAACAGCAAAGATGTTTACGGCGTTGAAACATATATTTATAAAGCTCGGGACATCATATTGAATACCTGTTTCATGCTATTGATATTCGCTCTCTCGGGCACCGCTTTGGCAAAGAATATGGAAAGGATAAAGCGGCTTCATTCAGCGCCGTTCAGGACGAGGCTCTGTCTCTTTCTTCTGATATGGATGGTTCTGCCGCTCGGCATATATCTCGCAACCTCCGTGGCAGGGCGTTACTATCTCTATATACCGCTGCTGCCTTTTTGCGGGATAATCTCGATAATGCTCCTCGGAGGGGCCGGGTGCGGCGGCATATTCACTGCCTTCGTTCTCTCGGTATCACTTCTCTGGTACTCTCCACTCTTCAGGGATTACGGAGAATGGAAAGAGAGCGGCAGGATTACTTCCGGCTTTTTATCAGGGCTTTCAGAATCCCTGCCTGAGATGCCGGCCGATGCCTCGATCCGCATTCATGATTACCCTGACGGCATCGCTTCGTACGAAAAAATCACGCCTCACGCGCACGAAGTGGTCTACATGAACGACTACAACATCAAATCATGGCTCAACCTCAAATTCCCGGGCAATAGATTCGAGGTGAGCATAGAGAACAGAAAGAGATTGGCCTCCCCGCCCGAAAGGGTTGATATCGAAACCGTTGCGGGGGAAGGGAAGGATGTCCATGTTTTTATAAAATATTACCCTGAAGACGCCTCGGGTCATTTGAGTCGGTAAGCCTTTACGCCGGGTATCCGGCCCTCCGTAATTTCCTTAAAACCGCTCAAAAATTCAGGGGGCTCACTTTCCCCCTCCCAATAGAGGTAAACGTCAATATCATATCTCTTTAGTTCCTCAAGCTCATTGCCTGGTTTTTTTGGTATGCCGATGTATTGCGTGGAATTGTCCGCAAGATTAGAGTAATAAGCAAGCTGAAGAGTGTCGCCCCACTTATCATTTGAAGCAATCCTGCCTTTCACAGCGCCCGACGGCTCAAGCCGCCTGAATATCCTCAGGTTCTCTTCTCCCCTCAGCGGCTTATCTTTTATAATGCCAAGCGGAAGCCTGAGAAAAGAGAGGGCAAAAATGAGTATAAGCAAATTTTTCCATAAGTTCATCTTTACCGATTCGGAGCAGAAGAGCCTCGAAAGGATATGCCCGCCCATGAAAAGGAGGAGGATGTTGGCGAGCCAGATATACCTTTCGTTGTTTATATTGATGATGAAGGGCGTATACCCTCCGCAGAAGAGCAGAAGAGTGGAGAGCGGGTAGAGTATCTCAGGCCTCTTTAAGATGCCGCCTGAATTTATGAGCAAGGCAAGATAAACGAGCACAATGATGCCTGAGAGGAGGGAGAATTTATTAAAGACCTGAATGATGGCGTATATGTTGCCGGTTATGTGTTTAACGAAATGAATGAAATAACCGGCCGATTCAAACGGGCTCCATTTGACGACATTAATGTAAGTCGGATCTTCCATTATGCTCACAGCAGTCCTGTTGGGAGGCTCCATCAGCCCCATGAAGAGAACGGGCTCGGGCTGTTCATCCATCTCGGGAAGCTCCGGGCTTATTTGTGAGAAGTTATAGCTTCCCGCCGTTCCGACGGTAACATGCCCGTATTTCGAGCTTATCGCGTATATCCATAAACCGCTCATCATCATGAAGAAGGCCATGCCCGCGACAGCGTTCTTCAACACTCTCATCTTTGCTCCTGCATCCCCTCCCCTTAAATAATGAAAGAGGCTGAATAAGAGAAAATGCGCTGTGAAGAACGGGAAGGCGTAATTCTTGGAGTAATAGGCAACGGCTCCGAGGATGCCGCATGCCGTGCCGTGCTTCAGGCTCGCTGGATAATCATCTCTGAAAATAAGCGCAAGATAATAGATGAGGATGGCAAGAAGCATCATGTCAGGGAAAATTATGGCGGAGTAGCTCAGAATAATTATTGCTGAGGCCGCAAGCACAACGCGCCTCATCCCCTCGGAAATAGCGAGGAGCGCCGAGAGGCGCCTCACCCCGGCGAGAATGAAGATGCCTGAGATGATGTTCAGCATCCTCGCTGCGTAAAGGGGGTTGATTCCCGCCTTTATGAACGGCGCGAGGAGCCATGAGAAGAGAGGCGACCAGAAGCCGTTTACCGCTTCCTTGAAATTTCCCTGGGCATATTTACGCGCAAGGCTTATGTAGGCGACCGCGTCTGAATGAAGCCCCTCATGCCGGAAATACCAGGCGATGATTGCCGAGGCCGCGAGATAAGCGGCAAGCAGAAGGCCGAACCATCCCCTCGAAATGCTCTTGTCAGAAGAAATATCCATGATGCCCGATAATTAAAAAAAGACGCTTCTGCGGCGCTAAGAATATCTCAGGGAAGAGGAGGCCCGCCACGCCATGAAAGGCAGTCTCTGAGGGTGTAAAACCTGCCGCATTTGGAACAGCCGGCCTCGCCGCCTTTTAAACCAAGATTGCGGCCGCATGCGCACACATGCCCCTTTGCCTCCGCAGGGTTTCCCGCGACGAGGGTAAACGGGGGGGCGCTCTTTGTGACAACAGCGCCCGCCGCGATCATAGCAAAGGGCATTATCTCAATGCCGCAGAGGATGACCGCGCCCGCCCCTATGCTCGCGCCTCTTCTGACAATAGTGCGGCTCATCTCCCATTCCTGTCTGCTGCGAGGGTATTTGTCATTCGTGAAGACGACCGATGGGCCGACAAAGACATTATCCTCTATCAGTATGCCATCCCACACGGAAGTCATGTTCTTTATGGTACAGGAATCTCCGATGACAACGTCATTCTCTATAAAGCAATGCTCCCCTATATTGCAGTTCTTCCCTATCTTCGCGCCGCGCATGACATGAGACCATCCCCATATCCGGGTGCCTTCGCCTATGTCAGCGCTCTCGACAACAGCAGACGGATGAATAAAAACGCCTTTGCTCATATCTATCTCCTGAGTTTAAGTTTAAGAAGGAAAAGAGGGCGCATGATTGACCAGAAGTCGCCTAACCCGCTGAATTTAGTGTAGCCGAGCTTGTGGTCAGGGTATATCTTCGTCACCGGAGCTTCGGCAACCTTATAGCCCTCGCGTATGCTTTTGTACAAAAGATACGGCTCAAGCTCATACTTGTCAAGCCAATCCTGCTGCAGGTCCGGCCAGAGGGCGCGGAGAAGAGAGACCCGCACCGCGCGGAAGCCGTTGGTCGTGTCAGTCATCTTTTTTCCGGAGGCCAAAGTGAAGAGAAGTGGATGCACCCACCGGGTGGCTATTATCCTCATCAGAGGCATGTTGCCTGAAGATCCGCTCGATAAATACCTCGAACCCTGCACAAGGTCATTGCCGTTCTCGATTATGGAATCGAGAAGCCTCGTAATCTCTTCGGGCCTGTCCTTGTCATTGCCCGCCATCACCACGGCTATGTCGCAGCCAGAATCAAGAAGGTGAGCGAAGAATGAGCGAATCGCGCTTCCGGCCCCGCACCTTTGAGAGTGCCTGATAACCGCAAATCTCCCCTGCTCTTTCAGAAACTCGTAAGTGCCGTCGTCAGAACAGTCGTCAACGAATACTATCTCGTCTATGAAAGGGACGGCCTCGAGCCTGCGTATGATGCTCGGCACTTTTGCTTTTTCGTTGAATACCGGGATGCCGAGGGCGATTTTATGCTCTTTATACATTTATGAGGAATAGAACTCTTTTACGCAAGATGCTACGTATCGGATCTGCTCCGCTGTGAGTTCCGGAAACATTGGAAGTGAAAGTATCCTCTTTGCGAGCCTTTCAGAGACGGGGAAGTCCCCCTCTCTGTACCCGAGGCTCTCATAGCACTTCTGAAGGTGCACGGGAATGGGATAATGGATGCCGTTCTGAACTCCCTTGCCGTCGAGGAATTTCTGAAGCCCGTCTCTTCTGTCGCACTCTATTATATAAAGGTGAAAGATATTCCTGCACCCGGGGAGAACTGAAGGCGTCCTCACATTCTTCACATCTTTAAGGAGTTCGCCGTACAATGCGGCGTTCTTTATCCTCTTGTCGTTCCAGCCGTCGAGGTATTTGAGCTTCACATTGAGTATTGCCGCCTGTATCGTGTCGAGGCGGTTGTTGGAGCCTATGTATATGTGTTCATACTTCACCTTCTGCCCGTAGTTGCGCAGGCACCTTATCTTTTCGGCAAGCGCAGAGTCATTTGCAGTTATGATGCCGCCGTCGCCAAAGGCGCCGAGATTCTTGCCCGGATAAAAGCTGAAGCACCCGATGTCGCCGAACGAGCCGCACCTCTTTCCCTTATATTCCGCGCCGTGAGCCTGCGCCGCGTCTTCGATGACAAAGAGTTTGCGCCTCTTGGCGACTTCAAGCACCTTCTCTATGTCGCATGGGTGGCCGGTAAGATGAACGGGGAGAAGCGCCTTTGTGCGCGGAGTGATCTTTGATTCAACGGCTGAAGCATCGATATTGTAATTTTCATCGCAGTCGACCAGCACGGGCATTGCCCCTGTCGCGCTCACCGCAAAGGCGGTTGCGATAAATGTGTTTGCCGGAAGAATGACCTCGTCCCCCGCGCTTACGCCAACCGCCCTGAGGGCGAGTATAAGGGCCTCAAGCCCTGAGCTTACGCCGACTGCTTCACTGCACCCTGAAAATGACGCGAAATTCTTCTCAAGCTCGCTGACCGCGCCGCCGAGAATGAAGTCGCACCTGTCGAGAGTCCTCTTTACCGCTTCATCGATTTCCGGCCTTATGGACTCTGTCTGTGCCTTGAGGTCAACAAACGGAACGTTCATCAATGAAATCCCCTCGTTACCCAATGGAAACAGACCTGCCTGTCTTTATGCTCTCGTTGACCGCCTGTATCACCCTGAGGACATTGCATTCGAAAGCCGCGTTGTTCACGGGAGACTTCTTCTGCCTGACCATTGAGATAAAATACTGATCCTGGTTTTTAAGCGGTTCGGCAAAGGGTATCTTGGGAATCGTGATGTCCCCGTCCCTCAGCCGTATGAACTCGGCGAAATCAGTATATGAAGGCTGCTGCATCACTCCCTTGTCATAGATGGTTATAGCGCCGGTCTGGTCAAGATCGTCCCATAACGCCATCTTTTTATTCCCGACCACGGTTATCTGCCTCACCTTGTGGGGATCGAGCCAGCTTGCCCTTATGCTCACTATAAGGCCGTCGCCGTACTCGAGCGTGACAAAGGCGACATCCTCTATCCCTTTCTTCAGATAAGAACCGCCCACGCCCGTTACCCTGAGTGGGCTCTTCCCGGTTATGTGATGAAGGATTGAGAGGTCATGCGTCATAAGGTCGTATACGACATTGACATCGGTCCGTATCGGGCCGAGGTTCGTCCTCGATATTGAAATATAATGAAGTGCGCCGAGCGCCCCGCTCTCGATGAGTTCTTTGAGCTTGGATATCCCGTTGTTGAATAAAAAGACATAGCCAACGGCGAGGATTAAGCCCTTTTCTCCGGCTATCCTTCCCAACTCCTCTGCCTCGGCAAGCTCGGTGCATAAAGGCTTTTCGCACAGGACATGTTTTCCTGACTCAAGGAGGTCGCGGACTATCCTGTAATGAGTGGAAGTGGGTGTCGCCACTACGGCGGCATCAATAGACTTGTCTTTCAACAGATTGCGGTAATCGGAATCGACCGCGACATGCGGATAAAGCCTCTTTATGGAATTTGCCTTTTCGATGTCTGAATCAACGACGACAGATACATATGAATCAGGCAGGAAATTAAATGTGCGGATGTGGTTGGGGCCCCAGTGCCCGCACCCAATGACCGCAATTTTCACTTTGCTCTCTTTATCCTGCATAATGTTTTGTCTTTCACTGCGGGAAGCAACAATAGTTTATAAGAAGGCTTTCCATTTGTCAAAAACAAAGTCAGCATGACTACTGAGTCTGCCTCAGAAGGCGAAACCCATTGTTATTGAACCTGAACTCAGGATAATGCCTGAAACGAAGAGACGCACGCACGGCCCACGGATAATTCACCCAAGAACCGCCGCGCAATAAGCGAACTCTCCCTTCATCAAGCCCATGGGGATTATCTCTCGGGCTGCGCTGATAATAGTGCTCTCCATACCAGTCCCCTACCCACTCCCATACATTGCCGCTCATGTCATATACTCCTAAACCGTTAGGGCTCTTCTGTCCAACCGGATGTGTCCTGCCTCCTGAATTGACGTAATACCACGCAACGTTGCCTATATCATTACCTCCTGCATACTTCTCGTTTTTTCCTCCGCTTTTTGCCGCATATTCCCACTCAGCTTCTGTAGGTAATCGATAGGTTTGTCGTTGTGAGCCTGCTGAATCCAGCCTCTCGTTAAGTTTCCTTATAAATTTCTGAACGTCGTTCCAGCTTACCTGTTCTACAGGGCAGTTCTCTCCGCAACTGCTGAAATATGAGGGATTGTTTCCCATAACCTCTCTCCACTGCCCCTGCGAAACCTCATACTTCCCTATATAAAAATCATCTACGCATACTTCATGAACCGGCTTCTCATCAGCATCTCCCTCCTTAAATGTATCTCCCATCTGATAACAGCCGCCCTTAACAAAGACCATCTCTATCTCTCCGGCAAGCTTATCCCTTTCTTCTTCCGGTTTTTTCTCGCTGATAAGCGGCTTGCCATGCTTACCGCATAACTCGGCGCTGTCAGGATAAACCTCACCGTCAGTCGGGCAGTATTTTGCGGCTCGACCATTCAGCGGCATGAAAAGAAAAAACAAAACCATATACACTATTTCAAACTTCTTTATCATATGCTTCCGCAAATGTTCTGATTGCGTCATTGTCTCCATTTCAGCGGCTGAGGCTTAGTCCGCGCTCTTGTTGGCATCCGGCCTCCTTCGCAATCTGGCGATATTCATGTACAGGTCTCTGCACATTACAGCCGTCAGAAGAAAAATCAGCGGGTCGGTCTCCACCCGAAATCTGTTGTTTTCACCGGTTTCAACAATATTCCCAAGAACAGCGACATATAAGACTACCATTGTCATAAAAATGAACACCAGCCCGGATGTATTTCCATGCCGAACGATTCGATACAAGAAGACAACGCTTCTGAAAGAAGCAGCGAGGAGAATCGAGGAAAAGACCAGAAAGCTGGTCAGGGGGTAAAGAATACCCGGGTTGTTGCTTTTAAAGAGATGTTGTTTGAATAAATCCAAATCCACATACACTTGATCTCGAAAGGCTGAGAGAATCGAGATGTATTGTGAAAGAACCTCAGTGTTTATTCTGAGAAATGAATAGTCCCACGACGGCTTAAAGTAAATGCGCCATGACCCGCATACCGTCCGCAAATACAGGAGCGGGTCATTGCTAATCAAGCGTTCGGCAGCTTTTTGATATTCACGCGATATAGCAATGTACGCCTCATGATTATAATTCGGGCGGCCGTTCGTCTTTAAAATAGCAGATAATTCGGGCTTGAATAAGCTGTCTTGCGACGGAGATGCAAGATAGTCAGCATATGCGGAGAGTGATTCAAAGGGTGGTATGGACGCGATGGCGGAAATATCGCCGGACTGCACCTGAGTCTCGATTTGGCCGCGTTCTACCAGCGTGGATGCTATTTTGAACATGCTCATTCCAGACCAGCTGGAACTGCCGAAGAACCCAAACATTACGAGATTTTTCAGATAAAGCGATGCAACCAAGCATATTGCAACAATGACGCATAATACAACCTTGCGCCATCTGATGCCCCGCGGCATCAAGACAAAGGGAACACAGGCAAGAAGAAACACCAGATGAAAAGCTGAACGGGTCAGGCAAACAAAGGCGCATAGAAGAAGAAATACCGCGGCATATACCGTTTGTGTTGTATTCTGAAAACGATATAGCGCGACAGCGGCAAGCGCGAGAAGCGCCGCCACCGGATAGGTGTAGAACAACCAGTTTTCGTACAAGATCGAACTTGGACTGATGATGAAGATGAACGCGATGAGAATCGCTGGTAAGCGCGAGAATTGAGAGAGGCGGAGGAAATAGTAAAGCGAGCAGTATATGGTGAAACCCAAAAGCATGTAAAAGATATGAAAAAATCGTGAGAATGAATCGGGGAAAGCCTTCAACACAAGACCCAAGAAGAGATTGAAACCGGGAGGCTGACTATGAAGGTTGAGAAGAGCCGGCAATAAACGATCATGAAGGACACTGGTATCGAGACATTGCATACACCAGTCAAACATTGAAGTGTCATAACGGACTCCCATTAACCAGAACGCCAGCCGAGACAAAGCAAAAGAGATGACAAGAATGAAAACAGTAGCAGTTGAGAGGCGATGCGTAGCTGAAAGATTGTTTATTGATTTCATTTTCTGGTTATTGCCATTAATTAAAATGCGGCGAGCCGTATTTTCTAAATATCATTATAGAAATTAACGATTAATCAAGCAAGCAATGATTTCCCACTGTCAAGCCAATTCAGAACTTTCCGCCCGCATTACATATTTTTTGTCGCCATATTTTTTTCTTGCCATTTCCTATTCGTAAGATTATACTTTTTTATTCCTAAGATACGTCTGGTTGAACCAATTATCATGAGGTCTAAAGGAAAGATTCCAATGAAGCTAACCGAACGAAAGAATTTATTTATATTCAGTCTCCTACTGCTGGGTGTACTGCATCTTGGTTATCTGCTTAGCCTTCCAGATGACGCAATCTTTTTCAGTGGAGATGGAGGATTGAAATATCTTTTGACTAAAGAGTTTCTTCATGGCAATATTTCTCCTGAACTTGTTCTTCACCCCGCTCCGGAAGCTGCTGAACTTTGGATGAATGGACTTTATCCATTCGATGTTCCGTTTGTATACACGATTGATGGCCGGAAAATGGTGGGCTCTCCTTTATACTTCCCTTTGGCCTCAGCACCTTTTCTGGCCGCAATGGGTTGGCGAGGACTGTATATTCTCCCTGCTGCCGGTGTGTTCTTGGTTTGGATCTGGTTGATCCTTTGCTCTCGATCAGTTCAATTTGGCATAACATCTGTTTGCGCTGTGCTTGTTTCAGTGATCTTCGCAAGTCCGTTGACGCTGTATGGCGGCATGTTCTGGGAACATGCCCCGGCCGTGTTTTTGGCGGCTATCCCGTTACTTCCACTTATATTAAAACGGGATGCAATCTACACGACGAGGAGTGCGCTCATTTTTGGCAGTTTAGCCGGCACGGGCGTTTTCTTTCGGCCGGAAGTATTGGTGTGCGTCATATGTGCCATTATTGCCAGTTTTATATTCTTTGAGAAAGAACGGAGCAGGTATATTGCTTTTTTTTCAGTTGGATTTTTCATATCCGTAAGCCTCTTTTTTACAGCCAATCAATTACTATATGGAAACATACTCGGGTTACACTCAGCCCAGATTAAAGAAAGTGTTTTTTCGCTTTGGTTTGCCATGCAAACATTTAATAGAACGGTTACTCTTTTGGGTCTTTCTTATCAATATTGGCCTCCATGCGTCTTTATATTGGTGACCCTCCCATTTGTACTGGCGAGTCCATATCCTAACAAGCGAGAGTTATTGGCTTGCATCTCGGTAATAATTGTATCCATCCCTCTCATTGCCCTACTCGTGCCCAACACCGGTGGAAAGCAGTGGGGACCGCGATATCTCCTGGTATTGCTTCCCTGGGGCGGGATCGCGGTGGGCTTGATTGTTCAGGCAATAACTCAATACTATGGACGCTTCGTAAAGGTTGCGGCACTACTATTCCTATCTCTTTCACTCGCACTTGGTTTGAGAATAAACACATGGATTGGAACGAAGGTCCTGGCAAATGATTACCGCCATAGGGTTCTGCCTGCACTGCAGTTAATCAGAGAGCAGCCCCAGAAATTCGTGATACTAACACACCAATGGATATCTCTAGAACTGGCAGAACTGGCAGACGAGAAGACATTTCTCTTGGTCCGCAACATTGACGACCTCCGTCGCGCTGAGGCAGAACTCTACCGGCATGGCATCTATTCTATTCTTTTTGTCGGGCATAATTATGAGAAATCTCAATGGGAGATTCCTTCTGCGGAGATTGGGCGATCAGAAAGCTATTTTGTACTAACCGTAACGACCGAGAAATAATCCAGATATAAATCAAGGCTCACATCTCACTTCCTGACAAACAAATCGAGGAAAAGATTTCCGGAGTGTATCGACTTATTACGAATATATTCAATGCCTCCTGCTGTAAGCTTTTCTTTGCCTTCATGAACGGTTGAGATTACGGCGCAGGGAATAAAATCGTCAAAAGGGTGTTTCTCGGGGATGGCTGAAGAAACATTGACTATATCGACATGCTTGATGCGCACTTTGCTGTTATTCTCTTTCTGAAGCAGAACCCAGAACGGATATTCAAGGTTATTGCCTGTTAGAGCAAGCCCGACATCCGAACAGCCTCTTGTCTTCAAAATATCCGTAACGGCCAGATAAAGAGCCCTGTGCTCCGGAATGTTAAAGAGAAAAAACTGATCGCTCCTTTCAGCATTCCATATATTCCTTGAAGAGAGTACGGTCTTTCCGTTTCTATCTGCCTCATCCTTATCCACTGAAAAGATAAGCGGGCGGCTACTGTTGAAGAAGACCCACAGAAGCGCGGATAAAGCAAGCGCGGCCGTTACAAAGGCAGCGGTCTTTTTGCCATGAAAATCCGCCAATACAACTGCAATCAGCGGAGACCATAAAACAAACAGCGGAAGATGAAGGCGGCTCAGCCAGGGCTGCCACTTTATTAAAAAAGTAAAAAACATAAAAGAGATGATGAGAACGATGAAATATCCTTTCACATTTCCGCGCCCGGGCAGCCCCCTCCGGACGGCATAAAAGATCACTATAAAGATAAGCATGATATGCAGCGGATTACCGGCGTCTGCTTCAAAAGTCGACAATCTCGGTATATGAAATTCATTGTTGGGGTATGTGGTGCGGGGATCATTGACATCAGTCCCCATAAGCTCATGCATCCTCCCGACGCCCTTCTCCACGGCAAGATTAAAACGCCTGACAGGAGTGCCGATATGAAGGCTTAACCCTCTGAGCAAATTGGATGCAAGGGCGCGTAACGTGAATATATCGTTTGTAACCTTGTAATTTCCTTCGGCATAATTATGGCGCGCCTCTACCGCGGGCAGGATGGGAGAGCCGGAAATATCATAGTTTCTTTTATAGTGGCCGATATTTATGAAGAGAATGACGGCGGCAAAAATGAAGATGTGCTTCAGAAAGTTCCGGCGAAGGTTTATCATGCCCCACAAAAAAAACCACGACAAGAAGGGGAAAGCATAAATATATGCCGTCCCTTTAGTGAATATCGCAAGGCCGAGGCTCGAAGCTGACATGAAGATTATAAAAAACCTCTCATCCCCGCGCATAATCAAAAGAAGATAATAAAGAAAAGCGACGAGCCAGAAAGCAACCGCGTAATCATTCTGGGTTGTCGAAGCCTGAAGTATGCCCATCGGGATTGTCGCGGCGGTGAGCGATGCAAAGGCCTGCCCCCGTTCATCCGCCCCGAACAGCTTCGCAATCAATGATACGCCCAGGAGGCTCCCAATCATGCAGGACCACTGAACAAGATTGGCAAAGCGGTCGCCGCCGCTCAGCATCTGAAGATGCAGAAAGACGAATTCAGACCACGGGGCATGCGTCAACTGCCTCAATATGTTGGTCGGATAATTGGCAACGCTTTGATTCTGAATCCAGTGCATTACCCTGCTCATGTGGTATGCCATGGAATCCCATTCGTTTGGAGGCGCCATCAGCGCGGTAAGCCCAATGAGGATGAGTATGAAGGCTGTGTAATAGAAAATCCATGCGGGCTTCGGGACAGACGGGATTGAAAATCCGAATGCGCCGCCCCGCGTAAAAAAGAGAAATACTGCAAGCAAAATTACGGCAGCGGCCCATGCTGAAGCCACCCAGCCTAAAGTCAGGAGGCTGAAGACGCTCAGGCCCTCGGTAATCGCGGTAAGGATAAGCGCCCATATGACGGAAGCCGAAAGAAAGGACTCTCTTAAGGAAGCATCCCCTCTCCTTAAGAGCAGAAAAAGAAATGCGAATGCGATAACTGGCAATAATATATACATTGGCAATCTGAATTACATCTGATATATAAGGCAATCATATCACACGGGATTTCATGATGTAAAACTGCATTGTTCAACGCGTAAAACATGCCGGCGCGTGTCTTATGCTTCCTTGACCTTGCATGTCCGTTATTATTAATATAAAGCATATCCAAATAGGGTTTTTCTTTTGACCCCTGTTTTCCGGCCCAGTTCCGTTAATTAATGAACATATCTATCGTCATCCCCGCATATAATGAAGAAAAGCGGATCGGCCCGGCTCTCCGCAGTATCACAGATTACCTTAGAGAGAAAAACTGCATTTACGAAATCATCGTCGTTGACGACTGCTCGAGCGACGAGACAGGAGGGGTAGTTTCGGCGCACGGCGATCCTGCCTTAAGAATATTGAGAAACGATACCAACAGGGGCAAGGGCTATTCGGTAAAGAGAGGTATTCTCGATGCCCGGCACCCGCTTGTGCTCTTCTCCGACAGCGACCTTTCAACTCCCATAGAGGAGCTTGATAAGTTTGTCAGCTATATAAACGAAGGTTATGACATCGTAATCGCCTCAAGAAACCTTAAAGAATCCAACATAAAAGTCGAACAGCCTTTTTACCGGCAGGCGCTCGGAAAGACATTCCCCCTTCTGGTCAACCTTTTTATTTTGAGGGGATTCAAGGATACTCAGTGCGGTTTCAAGCTCTTCAGGGCCGAGGCGGCAAAAAAGATCGCGCGCCTTCAGACACTCGAAAGGTTCTCTTTTGATGTTGAGATACTCTATATCGCGAAGAAGATGGGAATGAAGATAAAGGAAGCCCCTGTAGTCTGGATCGACAAGAAAGGGACAAAGGTGAATCCGCTGAGAGACGGCCTTATGATGTTAATCGACATATTTAAAATAAGATATAATAATCTGTCGGGCAAATACGAAACGGTTTAAGAAGATTAATGAACATTTTAGGCATATCGGCTTTTTATCATGACAGCGCGGCCTGCCTCGTAAGAGACGGCAGGATCATCTCCGCGGCACAGGAAGAGCGTTTTACGCGCAAAAAACATGATCCCGCGTTCCCTAAGAACGCGATTGATTTCTGCCTCCGCGACAGTGGCCTGACGGTAAATGACATAGACATTGTCGCCTATTACGACAAACCTTTCATCACCTTCGAGAGGATACTCGAAACATACCTTACATACGCCCCGGCCGGCATAAGATCCTTCATCAAGGCGATGCCTCTCTGGATCAAGAAGAAGATATGGATGAAGGAGATAATAAAAGAGGAACTCGGGTATGAAGGAAAGGTCTTATTCACGGAGCATCATGAGTCCCATGCCGCGTCGGCTTTCTATCCGTCGCCGTTTCAGGATGCCGCGTTTC
Organism: Nitrospirota bacterium; assembly: GCA_016213935.1. Classification (GTDB taxonomy): domain Bacteria; phylum Nitrospirota; class Thermodesulfovibrionia; order UBA6902; family UBA6902; genus JACQZG01. The sequence goes on along the minus strand of JACQZG010000008.1, from coordinate 72,795 downwards.
TCACAATGGACGGCGTCGGCGAATGGACCACTGCCAGTTACGGCGTCGGCAGGGGAAACAATATGGACATCCTTTCAGAGATAAAATTCCCCCATTCTCTGGGGCTCCTCTATTCCGCATTCACCTATTTCACCGGCTTCAAGGTCAATTCCGGCGAATATAAATTGATGGGGCTTGCCCCATACGGCGTCCCGAAATATAAAGATGTCATCATGAAAGAGCTCATTGATTTAAAGGAAGACGGCTCATTCATGATGAACATGGATTACTTTGACTACTGCGCCGGGCTGAAGATGACGAACAGCAGGTTCGACAAGCTCTTTGACGGCCCCCCCCGCAAGCCGGAATCCATGCTCACGCAGAGAGAGATGGACATAGCGAGGTCTGTGCAGGAAGTGACCGAAGAGACGGTGCTCAGGATAGCGAGGCACATCCGGAAAGAAACAGGCCAGAAATACCTCTGTCTTGCCGGCGGCGTTGCCTTAAACTGCGTGGCAAACGGAAAGCTCCTTCGCGAAGGTATATTTGAGAATATATGGATACAGCCCGCTTCAGGCGATGCGGGAGCCTCTTTAGGAGCCGCACTCTTTGCATGGTATAAATACCTCGGCAACGAGAGAAAGGCCGGCAATAAGAAAGATTCACAGCAGGGCTCGTATCTCGGGCCGAAGTTCGATAATGCCTATATCAAGGATTACCTGAATAAAAACAAGATTCCGTATACAGAACTCGGCGATGATGAAATCCCCGAAAAGATAGCAGGCCTGATAGCAGATGATAAGGTCGTCGGCTGGTTTCAGGGAAGGATGGAGTTCGGCCCCCGCGCGCTCGGCGGAAGGTCAATAATCGGGGACGCGAGGTCGCCGAAGATGCAGGAAACCATGAACCTCAAGATAAAGTTCCGCGAGAGCTTCAGGCCTTTTGCGCCTTCAGTCGTAAGAGAAAGGGTCTCCGGCTATTTCGAGATGGATGGGGAGAGCCCTTACATGCTTCTCGTAGCGCCCGTGAGAAAAGAGCTTTGCAGGATGATGACCGTTGATGAGGAGGAGCTCTTCGGCCTCGATAAACTGCACGTAGTGCGTTCGAATATTCCTGCCGTAACTCATATCGATTACTCCGCGAGGATACAGACCGTTGACGGAGAATACAATAAGCGCTACTACATGATGATGAAAAAATTCGATGAAAAATACGGGTGCCCGGTAATCATCAACACCTCGTTCAACGTGCGCGGCGAGCCGATAGTCTGCACGCCTGAGGATGCGTTCCTCTGCTTTATGCGCACGGACATGGACTATCTCGTGATGGAGAACATACTGCTTGACAAGACGCAGCAGAAGGCGCTGGAAGGCGACATAGACTGGCAGAAAGAGTTTGAACTCGATTAGGAGAGGGAAATGCTGCTTCAAGAGATAAAAAGCATTAAATCGGGAAAGAGCGAACTTAGAAAGTTCGGCATAACGGTGGGCGGTGCATTCCTGATTCTGGGAGCGGCGCTCATGTTTTATAAAAAGGGCGCGGCTCCCTACATACTGTCCTTATCGGCTTTTCTCATGATATGCGGGGCTGTTCTTCCCTTAATATTAAAGCCCCTCTACAGATTATGGATGGCAATCGCCTTCATACTCGGCTGGTTCATGACAAGGCTCATCCTCGGCATCCTCTTCTATCTCGTTTTCACCGCAATCGGCCTCATATCGAAGATGACGGGAAAGCACTTCCTCGACCTGAAGATGAACGGCAATCGAGAAAGTTACTGGCATCCGCGAAAAGCCAAGGAGTTCAGGCAGAGCGATTATGAAAGACAATTCTGAATGCTTTGAATAAGGGCGGTTCAATAATTCATGGACAGTTATTTTCTAATAAGGGAGACTATGAAATGAGCAAATTATCCGTAATGAAAGAGTTTTGGGCGTTCCTCAATGAGCGCAAAAAATGGTGGCTGGGGCCGATTGTTATTTTTCTTCTTCTTCTGGGCGCATTGATAATATTTACGGAAGGCTCGGCTCTGGCGCCTTTCATATACGCGCTTTTTTAACAAACTTAAAAGATTTGTAAATATAACAGTCATTACAACCCGTTACAGTTATAAATATTAATTTCTGCGACAGATACTGGCTGTGATAAGTTAATGTATCAGGTTTAAAATCAAAATATTCCAATTATGTCATTCATAAAAAAATCAACTTTGCTATGTTTTTTGTCGTTTTTTATTGCTATCTTTGTGTTTCTGAAAAATGCATGGGTCAGTGAAGATGCATATATTATATTCAGAAGCATCGAGCAATTGTTCGCCGGAAACGGTCCCGTATGGAACCCCCATGAACGGGTTCAGGTTTTCACGAGCCCGCTCTGGTTTCTTGTATTAGCAACAGTTCGTATGTTCTCAAAAGATGTTTACCTTAATGCGATTGTTGTATCACTTATTTTATGGATTTTCACGACTATCACGCTGAAAAAAATATTCAGAAATAACTACATGCTATTAGCGGCAGTACTGCTTTTCTCAGCTTCATCAGGTTTTTTTGATTTTACAAGCTCCGGCCTTGAAAACGTGTTAGCCTATTTTATTATTGCGGTTTATCTGTTGAACTATACAAATTTATTCTTGCTAAATGAAGACAACACCTTTAAACGGGTATCCAAAGAATATCTCATTAAACTAATATTACTTCTATTCGGACTGATTATTTGTATCCGGCATGACCTTGCGCTTCTATTGCTGCCGCCAACTTTTTATGTTATATATAAAAATTCAGGAATTTTTACAATAAAAAAATGGGTTATTCTGAGTGTAGCCGCCTTGTTGCCTTTTGTCTTATGGTCCTTGTTTTCTTTGATCTACTATGGGTTTATTTTCCCAAATACTGCCTATGCAAAATTAAATACCGGCATTCATGAAACCGTGCTATTTAAAGAGGGGATAATGTATTTATTCTCATCCTTCAGATATGATACTCTAACTTTACTGGTCATTATTGGCTGCTTGGGACTGAGCTTTTTCTCTTATTCTAAAAAACATCTTGCTTTTCTTGGTTACGGCGTTCTTCTGAATTTGGCATATATTGTCTATGTTGGCGGTGATTTTATGCAAGGGAGATTTCTATCGTATGCATACATGGTTTCTGTCGTATTGTTGCTATTAACTTACGAGAAAATAGATTTCACCAAATTTAAATCGCTGACTTTTGCATTTGTCTGTCTTTATCTTGTGGTATATCCTCACACTCCTTTTAACTCTCCTTTTGACTATGCAAACGAATCTATACATCTGGGAATTACTGATGAAAGAGGCTATTATTTTAATGATCTTTCTTTCTATCGTTATTTTATTTTTAATAATAAAACCGGTTTACACAAAGCTAAATTGTGGGCCAATGAGGGATACAAATTCAAAGAAGCCCCTGATAAGATAATCGTCAGAATGAATATTGGCTTGTTTGGATATTATGCCGGTATAAACAAAATCATAATTGACCCTTTTGCCATATCAGATCCGTTCTTGGCCAGATTGCCGGTAACCGGTTCCTGGCGTATAGGCCATTTTAAAAGAAAAATACCTGACGGATATGTTGATAGCCTCATTAAAGGAAATGAGTCTATTGTAAATCCTCAGCTCAATGAATTTTACAGAAAATTGAAAATCATTACTCAAAATAATGAGCTGTTTACGCAAGAAAGACTGAAAACAATTATTTTGTTCAATATGGGTATTTATAACCACTTGCTTCCGGGTGACAGAAATAACCTTTATGGCAACTCAAGTTAACTGCAACTCGTGATTCACTTATGTGAAAAGATACAATTCCAGCAGGTAAATCTTAAAAAAGAACTTCCACTTAAGGTTATAATATAAATAAAGTTACAAATATGTCATTCGCTTAATTCGCAGTTTTTTATAATTATTGGGCCGGAAAGGACATCAGGAAATGCAGTTACCGAGTTTGAAATCAAAATATTTCCAAGAAGTGGTTTTCGCATTCGCTGTTATTGCATTTTGGGGACTGAGCCACATGCTGTTTCCTCCTGTTGGAAAATGGATTATCGGCCAAATCTATAATCGCGCCCTGCCTGATGAATCAATCAATCATATTATCTCAACAGCATTATTGTCTCTCTCGGAAGTTCTGTTGTTTCTCGTCTTTGTCAGATACCATAGCTCCATGCTGCTGAAGTCTGACGAAACCGTTGTTTCTTACCTGTCTCCCGCAATACTTACAGCGCTTGTTCTGCTTGCATGGTCAAACAGATTCATCCAGGATGACGCCTTTATTTCATTCAGGTATGCAGCAAACTTTGTCCACGGATATGGTTTGACATGGAATCCGGGAGAGGAGGCGGTCGAAGGGTACTCTAATTTCCTGTGGACACTTCTTATGGGAATACCGAACAGCATGAAATGGGACATTGTCTTTTTTTCATACGTGTCAGGCTTAGCCTGTTTTATTTGTACGTTGATCGTTACATACCGGACGGCGCTGCTCGTCCTTCGGTCTTCTTCATCCGCCATCCTGGCTGTGATACTTTTAGGAACCAACTATACGTTCAGCGCTTATGCTACAGGGGGGCTGGAAACCCAACTGCAAGCCGCATTGCTGGTTTCAGCGGCCTATTTGATGATTCAGACGCAGTTGTCCGGACAATGGGCGCCTACACGTCTCATGGCAATCTCATTAATATCCGCTGCGGCCGTCTTGACCCGTTTAGATTCGCTCCTCCCGCTTGCCGTCCTGTATGCGTTTTTTTTCGGTAGTTTGATCAGGCACAAGGCGATGCCCGGAACCAAAATAAAATATGCCTTGCTATTGCTGGTGCCTGCAACTTTGATTGGCGCATCATATGCGCTCTGGAAGATTTATTACTACGGCAGTATCCTGCCAAATACTTACTATGTAAAGGTCACCGGCATGACTTCCTACAGTCGAGGCGTTAAATACGTTATGTATTTTTTATTAAGGTATGGATGGGCTCCATTTATCCTTCTCTTTTTTGTGCGAATCCGGCGAATTGTGAAGACCGCCTCATGGATAATCCCTCTGTTTGCCGTAGTTGCATTATGGCTTGGGTATGTTATTAAGATTGGTGGAGACTTTATGGAGTTTCGCTTTTTCGTGACTATTCTCCCCTTCTTGACTATCCTGACAGTTTCAGCGTTGTCGGCAACATTTTCACGCGGCATAATGATTGCAGTGGCGCTCTGTCTTGTGGCTGTGTCATTTGTACACGCACACACTTTTCAAGGGATAAACAGTATTGAAAATATCGAGACTTTACACAATAGGGTTACTGGACGATGGGACAAAACCGGGCAGGTTCTCGGTAAAATATTCGGGCAGCAGCGGCCGGAAGTGGTGATCGCAACAACCGCCGCGGGAGCGATCCCGTTCTATTCGGAATTGAAAACGGTCGACATGCTGGGTTTGAACGACAAATGGATTGCCAGATACGGGCACATTTTAGGAGCGCGGCCGGGGCACCAGAAAAGCTCGACTGCGGAATATCTCAGCAATCGCGGCGTCAATCTCATAATAGGGCATCCTCATTATTATGACCTTCCATCTCCGCCGCAATCATACAGCATCCAAAAAATAGGGTGTTGGACGGGCATGGCGGGACTCAATGAAGAAATCTTGCCTGAGAGTGCTAAAGTCCTGGAAATCCCTTTGAACAATGCGACAGCGATTCATGCGATATATTTTATCCCTAACCCTTCAGTAGATCGGATTATCAAGGAATTAGGCCTCAAGACATTTGATATAGATAGAGAAACAAAGCTGACGGACAAAGAAGCCTGTTCATGTCCGTAATACGGAATTTATAGTTCATGGAAAACAATTCGATCTGGAAAACAACCGCATTGGCCGCGATGATTATCGTGATGGGGCCGTTGCTTGGCTATTTTACTACGTCAGAATATGTAAGGGCGCTTGGAATTGACTACATAGAACGCGGAAATCAGGTTAGAAGGCACCGGGATATTATAGAAGGCCGGGCGGGCAACCCATGGCAATACCGGGTGCTTGCGCCGTATCTGATCAACTCAGCAGTTAAATTTTTTGAGAACTTTCGAATTTCCTACAGTATTTCCTCTGTTTTCATATTCTTCCGGCTGATTCAGGATACATTTGTTATGCACCTTTCCTACGCATATTACAGGAAGTTGGGGTTATCCTTATCATATGCTTTAATCGGAATGGCTCTGCTGGCATGGAGCATCAGTTATTCTCACTATGACAGTGATCTCCAGTTTAACACTTTCTTCGACGTCATCTTTTATCTGCTTGCGGGATTGAGCATTCTTCAGGGAAGGTTTATCTGGATATTCCCGATCACCCTGCTTGCGGCTTTCAACCGTGAAACAAGCATATTGATACCTTTTCTGCCGTTATTGGTCTCGGTATTTGCGCTGCCGAAGAAATCGCTGCGTAAGGAGATCACGGTTTTTTCCGCAGCCATCGTGACTTATGCCGCAATATTCATCGGGCTGCGTCTTACCTACGGAAATCAGGAAGTGCTTATTCCATATGGGCGCCAACCCGGGCTTGATTTACTCCAATACAACTTATTCAGGGCAGTAACATGGCAGCAGCTAATCGCGACTCTGAGCATTATTCCCATAGTCGCCATAATCGGATACCGCAAATGGCCCCTTCAACTTCGGGTTTTTTTCTGGGCGATTGTGCCGATCTGGTTTGTAATTCACGCGGTTGGAGCGGTAATGGCGGAGGCGAGGCTTTTTCTCGTTCCACAGGCAATGGTATTTATTCCGGGGGCATTACTGGGCCTCGCCCAGTCGCATACATCCGCATTCCGTCGCGCCGACCATGCGCATGACAAACATGACATTCATTAAAAAACCATCTCTTCTTTACCTGTTGTCTTTGGCACTTGCTGTCTCTGTGTTCCTGAAAAATGCATGGATAACTGAGGATGCATATATATATTTCAGGAGTATCGAACAGTTGTTCGAAGGTCATGGCCCGATATGGAATCCGCATGAGAGGGTTCAGGCTTTCACAAGCCCGCTTTGGTTTTATATCCTGGCATTAGCTCGCATATTCTCACATGATGTTTACCTTAATGCGATTGTTATATCTCTCATTTTATGGATTGTTACACTTCCCATATTAAAAAAGATATTTGAAAATGACACGGTTTTATTAACATCAATTTTATTGTTTTTAGCTTCATCAGGTTTTTTTGACTATACAAGTTCCGGCCTTGAAAACGTCTTAGCATATTTTCTTATCTCGGTTTATATCCTGCATTATACAAAGCTATTTTCATTTGATGAAAGCGGCAGCTTGAAAGAGACGTTAAAAAAGCAACATGTTAGACTGATATTTCTTGCATTTGGGCTTATTATCTGTGTTCGACACGATCTCTTGCTTCTAATACTGCCTCCAACCATTTATGTTGCATGGAAAAACTCCAAGATATTTTCAATCAGACAATGGTACGCTCTTGGTGTTATCGTTATGTCGCCTTTCATTCTATATTCCCTGTTTTCATTGTTCTTCTACGGGTTCCCTTTCCCCAACACAGCCTATGCAAAATTAAATACCGGCATTAATCAAATTGGGTTATTCAAACAAGGAATGAAATATTTTATTGCATCATTTAAATATGACATCGCAACTTTATTGATTATTACTGGTTCCTTAGCGATAAACTTTTTCAGTCCTTCCAAAAAATATCTCAAACCACTCAGTTGCGGAGTCCTTTTGAATCTGTCTTATATCTGCTATGCAGGCGGTGATTTTATGCAAGGAAGATTCTTATCTTACGCATACATGGTTTCGGTTATCTCGTTACTATTAGGTTTTAAAAATATCCAGTTACATAAAGTTAAATCCTTGGGTTTTACGGCAATTGTCTTTTATCTTATTTTATACCCTCATACCCCCTTAACTTCTTCATTAAAATATATAAATTGTGGAGGATACGGAGGAGTTGCCGACGAAAGAGGTTGTTATTTTAATGCCCTCTCTTTAAGCCGTTATTTTATTTCCAATAAAAGAGGGGAGCCATTTCCGAACAATATTCATGCCAAAAATGGGCGTGAGTTCAAAGAATCGACTGACAAGATAATTATTAATGACATGATTGGAGTTTTTGGATATTATTCTGGGACTGAAAAAATAATTATCGACCCTTTATCTCTATCTGATCCGCTATTAGCCAGAATCCCTGTAAGTGGCACATGGCGTATAGGTCATTTCAGAAGAAAAATACCTGATGGATACATTGAAAGTATCGCTAATGGAAATGAAGCCATTGTAAATCCAAAGCTAAACGAGTTCTATAAAAAACTTAAGATTGTTACTCAAAACGAAAAACTATTGACATGTGAAAGATTAAAGACAATTTTTTTGTTCAATATAGGCGCTTACAATCATCTGCGTTTCGGGATATGAATTCGTTAATACCCACTCAAAATATCAAATCGTTATACATCGCGAAAAACTAATCAGTGTCTAATGTCGCATAAATTACCACCTGATTTTCATATTCTTTGATAATTTTTAAATCTAACTTTTTGGGGTCAGCGCCGGGCACATGTTGATTTTTGAGTTTAACTTTAAACTTGCTTTCAGGATAATTCAGGCTCAGCCAGGACCTGATTGCATGAGGCGCATACGCGTCATCCGAAGAATAAACACTGTTAATATAGAGAGAGGCGTCTTTAGGCAAATCACGAACAGCTTCAGAAAGCTTTAACAGGAAAACCCCTTCAAAAGACGGCGAATATCTGATTCTGCTCTCGGTATTTAACAGCGGGGAATACGCAATGTACGAAAATAATAATATCCCCATTATCGTAGCTCTCAGAGCTGAACTGCCAAATAATGAAGAATAAAATGGAAGCCCCGTAAAACGGCCTTCATTTGTTTTCTTTACCGCGGCGCTGAAGCTTTCCGCCAAAATCATTGATAAAATTGCGCTGAATGGAATTACTGAAAGATATATACCGCGTTTGGAAAAAGATTGTGTTGCGATGAAAACAGCAAGCGGCAGGAACAGCCAGATGAGTAAAAATCTCAGTAAGTTATTACGAAACAGGAATATAAAATAATTTTTAATCCCATTATGATATGGGACACCAATAAAAACGATTACAAAAAACACGTACAGTTTAAAGGATAAACTGATTATTAAGTTTTTAGTATTTAAATAGTATGTTTCAGGCGAATAAATATCAATGCTATTCATCTGGTTCCTGAGAAAGTTAAATCCTCTGCCGTAATACGCCTGTTCTATGGCCTGATTAATATAAGGGGCGATAAGAGGGTAAAACAATATAACACAGACTGCCGCCACTGCGAATACCGCGAAGAGCGCCTGAATTTTCTTAATTGTCACATTATCATCGTGAGCAATCAGCCTGACTGCCGCCAAGCCGACGACCAGCAGAAGGAGAGAAGCAAGAAAGGGAATAAAAAAACCGGATTGCTCAACGCTTGCAATAAGTGAATCCGGCAAATTCATTAAAAAACCCGAAGGGTCTGTCAAATACCGCGCATAATCCGGGATAATATCAAGAGGCGTTTTAGGAGCCACCCGATTAGGCTGATATCCTCCCATCCCCTTCAAAACATATGTCCGCCAAATTAAAAATATTATGGTTGCATAAATATAAGGAAGGCATTTTTTTATTGACAGAATAATTTTTTTGCTGAAAATTTTTATATCTGAAAAAGCAAATATCATTACGTATGAAAAAATCAGGAAAAGCAATACGATGGATGTTTCTTTGGCGCCTAACGCTATTAAATAGAAAATGACTGAAAAAAAAAGAAAACTCTTCTTCTTTGAGGCCGCGGAATGATATTTTATAAACGAGTAAAATGACAAAAGCACGAATAAAGCAGCCAACACATCCTGTCTTTGGGCAATTATGGAAACATTTCCCGCAAGGCCAGTGTGGCCGATAAACACGATTGCGCTGATCAACGCCGCGGTTTTATTCCCGTTAGTCAAGGATTCAATGATAAAGTAGACCATAACGGAAACCAGCACATGTAATATTAAATCCGTTAGATGGTAACCAAAAGGGTTTAACCCCCATATGTAATAATCCATACTGAAGGATAAGGTTGATATGGGTCGGTAAAAAAGACCGATATAAGTAAAACCTGTGCCATTTAATAACGGCTCACTAAATATTCTCAGAATATCTCTGAAATCATGGACTCGTCCTGTGTAAATCAAGGAAAAGGTATCAACTCCGGTGAAGAAATAATCAAGTATGTGTCTGTATGACATTACTACGATTAGGATTATCGATAAAACGGCAATATAATCGGTAATAGATCTTTTCGGATTATCGTCTGCCATCTTTTTAAGGGGGAACCTGCACAAAAAGAATTAAGCCCTGCCCGCGACCCTGCTCTTCACCTTGCCGAGTATATTCCGGGTAAAGGCCGGGATCTTGCGGTCTTCCTCAACCCAGATCTCTCTTGCCCTTTTCAGGTAATGCCCCAGCCCGCTGTAATGCTTCTTCATCATCTTGTCGGCGAGGTCTATCATCTCAGCCTGCAATTTCCTGTAAGCCTCGGGAGATATGTCCTGGATAAACTCGTTGTAAGGGCTGTGCTGGGAAAATGTCGCCCAGTCCATGTCGCCTTTGATCAGCCCTCTCTCAACGCACTCGTCATAGAGCCTGCTCTTGGGATAAGGGGTAAATGTATTTATGTTAGCGGGAATTTCCAGTTCTCTTATAAGGCTGATCGTATCCTTAATGTCCTCTTCGGTTTCGTGAGGAAAGCCTATGATAATGTTCATGTCGACATGTATGCCGGATTCCTTTATAAGCTTCACGCCCGCTATCGCCTGCTCCCTCGTATATCCCTTATTAACTTTCCTGAGCGTCTTGTTGCTCCCGCTCTCGACTCCGAGACCCAGGAACTTGCACCCGCTCGCCTTCATGGCGGAAAGAAGCTCGCGGTTTACGCTGTCGGCCCTGGTGAATGCCCCCCATGTTATTTTAAGGTTTTCGTCTATCATCATCCGGCATATTTTCAATATCCTCTTTTTGTTGAGGACGAGAGAATCATCATAGAACATTATGTGGTTCATCCCGTACTTCTCCTTCAGGAGCTTTATCTCGCTTATTACATTCTCAGGGCTTCTGTAACGGACGACCCCGCCGGTTATATTGCGGCCGCTGCAGAAGGTGCACTGATACGGGCAGCCGCGAGAGGTGATGACAGCCTGAAGGTAGTTCTTATGCTCTTCGAAATTGATTATGCAGTCCCTGTCCGGGAACGGGAAAATATCCACGTTCTTCTCGACGGGCTCAGGGGGAATGAAGGAGAATTTATTGCCTGCGTATCTCCCGACGCCGGGTATCCCGGACGCGTCCCTGCCCTCAGAGAGGGCCGTGACGAGAGCGAGGAAACTGTTCTCTGCATCGCCTGCGATTATATAGTCCACATTCTCCGATTTGGCGGTCTCCTCGGGGAGTATAGTGGGATGAATGCCGCCGAAAACTATGGCGGAATTGCACAGCTTTTTTGCTTCTCCAGCCATTTTAAGGCACGGCAGAAAAGACGCCGAAGTGCACGAAAAGCCCACAACGTCAGGCATTGTCTTATTTAGTATTTCGCGGTATTCAACCCAGACCCTGTGAGAGTCATTATTCAGCGCGTCTATGAATAGATTATGGTTTTTGATTCTCTGCTTATTCGTCAGAAGCGTCTGTTTTTTGGTTTCGAGGTCGGCGTTATAAATATAGGTTTTGAAGCCTGCCCTGTTCGCAACCGCCGCAATATAGCCTATTCCGAGGGGAAAATAATTTATCGCGTTATCACACAGCCGGTTGACAGGCGGGTTGACCAGAAGAATTTTCATTTAGCATCTCCGATAGTTAGCAGATTATTTGTTTCAGAACAATTAAAAATAACATTATTAAGAGTCTTAATTCAAATGAGAGGACGGCATGCGGATTAAATGCCGCTATGATGTCCGTATCTTGCTTGCCGCGATTAACAGCCTTCTGATGAATGAATTCTTATTGTAGATAATCTTCAGGCGGTTCCTCGCGCTCTCTCTCGCCGCGCCAAGAAAGAAAGAGAGTTTTCCCCTGTATATCCTCAACTCATAATTTCCGGATGACTCATTCGCCCATTTATATTTGTAATCCTCGCCGCCTCTCATCAGATCGAACTCTTTATACCCCGAATCAAAACATTTTTCGAGAAGCATCTCCAAGTGGACCTTGCCGGGAGAATATTTTATGTATCCGGAGTCAAAGGCAGGCACCCAGTAAAAAAAGACGCCGTTACATTTAATGGCGAATACCGCGGAGATTATTTTTCCTCTCACTTTCAGAACAGAAAAATCGAGCAGCCCAGCATCATGGAATACTGCGGCAAGCTCAGTAAAAAAATCCCTGTACTCCTGCTTATCAAATATGCTCTCGCCGAGCTTTTCCGACTGCCTCTCTCTGTGCATCTCAAAAAAGGCCTGCAGGAATTCATCGGAACCGGCCCTGCCGAAAACCTCAAGAGCGGCTCCGCCCAATAAATTGAACTTGTTGTGAGCAGTCCTTATATCCTGCCTGAGCCCTTTGCTCCTGCCTTTGTAATATGCCTCCCATGTTTCATCAATCTTCACGCCGGGGCTTTCACTTACGGCTTCGAGGCTCGAAGGATAATCCGCTTCCGCAATAATCTCTCTTATGAGGGGGAGATTAGGCGATGACTGAGGTATTCTCTTTAAGGATATTACCCCCCAATCCTTGTTTGCGAAGATAAAATCAAGAAAGGCTCGCAGGGCATCCTTCCGGCTCCCGATGATAAGAAAATCGGCGTAATCCGCCAGCTCCCCGCCTAAAAAAGAGTGTGACATTCTATTGACGCGGCATGATCTCATCAGAGGGGCAATCCCTATGATGCTCCCGTTCTCTTCGGCAGTCAGTATCATCAGGCCGCCGTCCCGGACAAAATGCTTTGCCCATAAGAATGACCATTCCCATGAGAGAAAGACATTTGAAGAACCGCTTTCGCGGAATATCTTCTTCCAGTGTTCTTCGAGTTCGGATAAACCCTTTAATGTTGAAACCGCCCTTATCTCCATAAAGAGGAAAAACCTGATAAACCTTCCCGGGTCAGAGGGAAAGCGCCCAAGCGGCTGCCGTCATAAACAGCCTTCATTTGGGTACGGCGGTGACAAAAAAATCGCGGCTGATCTTCTCTACCTCAAAACTGCCGCATCCCGCGCTGCTGAAGAGTGCATGGAGCCTTTCTCGCGTGTACATGTAAAGCTCGCACCTCTTTTTATACCTGAGTTTTCTCTGCCAGGCAAGCATTCCGCCGTCAACCGGAAAACTGAAGAACGCCTTTGACCCCGTGATTGAAAGAACCTTTTCAACCGCCTTCTCAGGCTCGCTTATATAATCCATGACGCCCATGACTATCGCGTAGTCGAATCTCCCCGGAATAGGGTCTTTCATGAAATCGCCTAACATGAAATCGCATACCTTATCGACTCCCGCGGCCTTAGCGTTCGACCTGGCGATATTAATCATGCCCTCTGCGAAATCGAGGCCGCGGACATACGACGCCCCCTTTCTTGCAAGGGCAATCCCGAAATGCCCGGGGCCGCATCCTATGTCAATCACCCTTTTCCCCTCGACCGGGTAGCACCCTTCGATCGTTTTCGCGTACCTGAGCCTCATGCTTTTTCTGAAAAGATGATTGACAACCCTGTTGAAAGGTGTGTTCTTATTGCCGTAGATGGCGTCAAAATCATGGGCATAGGAATCAAAAAAATCAGACGTTCTCCGCGTCACTGTCATTCCTTCAGCCTCTCCTTATTCTCTTCGATATAACGCTCGAAGGCCGTCACTCTAAAATCCGAAAGAATTCTTGAAATCTTCCCTTCCGTGCTGTTTAGATTAACATATGATTTGAATCTTCTTTTATAATTCATCGCAAGCCTCGGATGCCCCGGGTTAATCTCCCGAGGGTGGACGTAGAATACAACGGGCCGCCCCTCTCTCAAAACTCTCTTTCCCATTATCCTGATGACCGTGTAAGGGGAGAGCCTTAAATACCCTCCGCCGAAAAAACATACCGGCTTTGATAAAAATTTGGCGAGAGTAATAGGAAATTCAATTATCTCTCCGGCCTCGCCCTTTATGACATAAGGCCCGAACCTCTCTGATTTAAGCCCTCCGTGCCCTCTCGGCCCAGGGAAGACCGATGAGTCATACTTGTAGCCCGCCTCGATAAGTTTTTCAAAATACCACGGCGTATCCTTGGTAACGGAGAAGCCGGCGGAGCGGTATCCCAGGACATGGCGCCCGCCGATATCCTCAATTATCTTCTTTGACCTTACTGCATCCTGATAAAACTCCTCTTCTGTCATCTCATAGACAAGCCTGTGCGCGTATCCGTGCGAGGCCGCCTCATGACCCCTTCGGACCGCCTCTTTTACAAGATGCGGAAACCTCTCCGCAACCCAGCCGAGGAAGAAGCACGTAACCTGAACCTCATGCCTGCCTATGATATCAAGCAGCTTAAGAAAGTCCTTTTCCACATGAGAATCGGCTGATGCCCATTCATTCATCTTCGGCGCTGAAGGAATATCAAGAATATGATACCAATCCTCCACGTCAACGCTGAAGACGGATTGAGCGCCTGGGTTGTTCTTACTCACGCTTAAGCGCCTCCTCGTATATCTTCATTGTCTCGAGGGATATCCTTTCCCATGAATATTTTTCCGCCGCCGCCTTTATCTGCTTTTCTTTCTCCTCCCGGGGCATCTCTTTATTTATAAATTCCCCAAGCTTAAGCGCGAGCGACTCCGCGTCCCCTACCCTGAAATAATTTTCGCGGTTCAGCCCTATCTCGAGATTCGCGGGAATATCGCTTGCAATGCACTGAAGGCCGTAGCTTAATGCCTCGAGCATGACGATAGGAAGGCCCTCGTAATATGAAGGCAGGACAAAAATGCCGGCGTGCGTATAAAGTTCTCTGAGGGGAATGCCCGTGATATAACCCGTCAAAACTATTCTGCCGTTATTCCGCACCATATCATAAAGGCCTTTACTGTACTTACCCTCATGGTCGGCGCGGCCCGCTAAAACGAGTTTCCACCCGTCAAGCTCTTTTTTTGAGAACGCGGTGATAAGCTCCTCAAGCCCCTTCCCTGCAGCGAACCTTCCGACAAAGAGTATGTATCTCCCTTTTGAAAGGCCGTGCTCTTCAAGTATCCTGCGCGTGGAGACAGGCTCCGGAATCTCAATCCCGTTTGGTATGAATGTGACCTGCCTGCCGTATTGCTCCATCAACGCGGAAGTGATGGGCTGTGAGATGGCTATGATTTTGTCGGCAAAGATCATGCCCACCCATTCATTCAGCCTGAGAAACTGGCTCGCCAAAAAGCCCCATTTCTTATGCTTGTAGCTCTGGCAATGTATCGTAAGCACCGTCTTAATGCCTAACATCTTTGCAAGAAGGGCAAAGATGAAAGATGAGTGTATGTGTATTATATCCGGCCTCAGCTTCCTCGCCTTCATGACCGCCTTAAAGGAATGGATTATGTTCTCGCTGAATTTGCTCTTCGGGCAGTCTATGGGCACGAGCTTCACTCCTTTGTACTCATTTGAAGACGGATCGACATAAGGGAGTCTCGTGAAGGCCGTCACATCGCACCCGTTCTGAACGAGGCGGGTATAAAGATGTTCGCAATGATACTCTATGCCGCCCTGAACACCGGGAAAGCCCCTTGTGCCTATTACGGCTATCTTGTATTTTTTAACGGAGCCTTCTGTCATAATCCCTCATTCAAATCCCCGCGAGCCTGCGCAGCGCGCAAAATATCCTGCTCTCAAATATACCCGATAACCGTGCCTCAAGGACAAAACGGGGAAGGTCCCTCATCCCTATCCTGTTCAGCCCGAAAAGAATGCTCCTTTCCGTTATAAAACCGTTGTCAGTCGCGAAAGCAGCCCTGAAGCCGCACTCCCTCACGATATCAATCGAGTCGTCATTAAAGTCTCTCCCTCTCTTTCCGTAAGGGTAAGCAAAATACGAGACCTCTTTTCCAAGAATATCCTCCAATGCCCGCTTTGAACCGTTTATCTCGCGGAACGCATCCTCCCTGCTTAGGCCGGAGAGGACAGGATGGCTTATCGTATGCGCTCCGAATGTGACGCCGCCCCTATTCATCTCCCTTATCTCATCCTCGCCAAGGCCGAAATCCCTGCCGACATAGTCCGCGGCAACAAAGACAGAGGCCGGGATATTGTATTTCTTCAATACCGGATACGCGAATGTATAATTATCCTTGAACCCGTCGTCAAATGTCACGGCCGCCGTATCCCTTGCCGGCCTTTCGCCTTTTCTGAAGAGCTCGACGATTTTATCGACTGTCACGACATTAAAGTTCTTTGCAAGATAAGAGATGTGACTCTCGAACTTTTTTGTCGATACGGTTATATCAGGAAGTTCTCCGTCATCGCTTACCCTGTGATACATGAGGACAACGGAAATATTCCTCTTCATTATCCTTCTGCGAAAAAAATTAAAGAGGCTGATAACGCCGGAAAGATATAGAAGCGCCGAGGCCGCCATGCCGGCGCGCCACGCCGCCCTGTATTTCATCTCTATGTACCGCCTTTCTGACATGGGCTCTCAGTACCTTACCTTGAAGACCTTTATAATCTCGCCTGAATGATCCTCATAAACAAGCTCTACGTCAGCAGACTTCTTTTCCAAATTGAGAAGCTCATCAAAGTTTTCCCAGAGCCTCACGGTGGTTCTTCCGTCTATCACTATAAAGTCCGCATGATAACGCTTTGCGTATTCAATCATATCCGCGTAACCCGCGTAAGGAAGCATGGTAAATTTCGCCCCGCTGTAAAAGCTCACCCATGGCACCCTGTGCATCACGTTGATTTCTTCATACGTGGGCGAATACTTCTCCCTCAGAAATTCCGCCGCCTTGATATGCTCAACAGGTATGATCTTCTCGTCAAAGATATTCGTTCTCGTGCTGATAAAGGCCGAGCCTAAGAGACAAAGTATCACAATCAACGGCTTGATATGCTTTACGAGGAAACCAAGCCTCAGTCCGAACTTATCAAGGATGGCTGAAGCCGCGGCCTGTGAGCCGGAAAAACCCGGTGAAGCGAAAAGAATGAGGAGAATGACAGTGGGGAAGAAATGCCGTATCAGTATAAAAAACGCCGGATATACCGTAAAGAGAAAGAGTGCGATAAAAAGAATGGAGAGCTTCTTTATCTCTCTAAACGAACCTTTGATAAAAAAAGTGAAAAAAAGAGGAAGCGCGGCGGGGAAGATAAGCTTCGCTACTATTACGGCAGCATTTCTAATGTTAGTCAAATAGCTTTTGAAAAACTCCGATGGATTATTGACGATGAATCCCCAAACAGCCGCGCTCTTCTTCCTGTTTATCGCTGTCAGGCTCATCCCGTCGTCAGCAATAGAATAGACAGCCCTGTCATACCTGAGGTCGTCCTCGGCAATGCCTGGGCCTGCCTCAAGGAGAGCGGTGAGGTAGCTCCCTTTTCCTGAGAGAAGGTATTTGCCGGTCTCCTTCTTTAAAAACAGAATGTAGGGCGAGGCTACTATAATAAATACTGCAAGCGATGCCGCGGCCCTTGAAAAATTCTGCCTGCTCTTCTTGAGGTCAAAAGAGAATGAAGATACAGCGGGCAGAAGCGCCAGTATTACACCCTCTGGCCTCGTGAGATACGACAATCCCGCAAAGAGGCCTAACAGGACGTAAAGGATAAAATCTCTTCTTTTGAAAGTAAGCATGAATAAATATACTGAGACCGCCAATGTGAAGAGGAAGAAAGATTCGGTCTCGACCTTGACGGATGTCTCGAGTATAAAAGGATGTATCGAGAATGCAAACGCCGCAAAGAGCCCTGCCTCTTCATCGCATATCTCCCTGCCGATCAGATAAAAGAAGAAAATCACTAATGTGCTCGAAAGAAGCGACACTATCTTGCCCGAAAATAAGATGTCCCCGGTAATCAGGTTGGTAAGGCCGACAAACAGAGGGTAAGCTGGTGGAAAGAAGATGCCCCAGTTGTAATTCTCTCCGAAAGAGTATCGGCCGCTCGCGACAAGGTTCATGCCGAGGCGCATCATGGACGCGCCGTCGATGCCGCTGTACGACACCTGCATAAAAAGAATTGCGCGCAGAAAGATGCCGAGAAATATTATCGCGGCCAGAATAAAATGCCCTCTTCTTATCTTCATAACGGCATGAAGCGCTCAGTTATCACGCAATCCCCTTTTTCACTTTTTTTACGATATATTCAATCTCTTTCGGGCCGATGTCCTGATGCGAAGGAAGCAGAAGCATTGAATTGACCCATTGAAATGTGCCGGGAAAAGATGAAAGGTCAAAAGAATCCGGCAGCTCCAGGTCAGGCCACATCCCGGCTCCGATACCCTTTGACCTCAGATATCCGCATAATCTCTCTGAATCATCTGATATTACGGGAAATGCCTGAGGATACGCACCCGCGGGAAGGGATGGGAAAGGGATCCTGATCCCTGAAATCCCTGCCAAACGCTCAGCAAGCGCGCGATAATTCCTCAATCTTGCATCCAGTACATTTTTTAAATTAAATTCCATTAATAATTGACAAGTTATAATATTAACCTCAGGTATCGCATTAAGTGACAGGCGTTCATTAAAGAGAGTGTCGCCCGGGCTGAACCTATGCCTTAGCATGTCCTTTAAGATAAGGGTATTGAGGCGGCCTAACCTGAAAGCAAAACGGTCAAGCGTCATGACCCCCCAACGCTTAAACGACAATCTCCCGCAGACATTATTCGGCACTCTTACAATATCCTCTTTCATGCTTGCATCATTTATGACGAGCACTCCGCCGTCGGGAACAGGGAGCATTTTTCTCAAGCTGAAGATTGAAAAAACTCCTGTTGAGCCCATCGGCCTCTCGGCTTCGGGGTCGGGAAGTGTATGAGCGCAATCCTCAACGAGAAGCATGCCGCGCTCCTTGCAGAGCCTCTCATAATAAATCGTGTCCTGAGGTATCCCGAAATAATGTATGAGGAAAAATATATCACCTTCTCTGAAATCCATCTTGCCGAAAACAGGCTCGAGCCCCTCTCCCACATCATAAAAAGATGGCTCAATCCCAAGCCTATCAAGGGGATGGAGAATGCTTTTACAGCAGTATGCCGGAAGATGCGCCCTTCGAGGCCTTTTGCCAAGAATAGAGAGGCCGTGATAAAGCGCTTCTCTCGCGGAACCGAAGAGACGCTGAGAAGCCGACAGAAAAGAGAATGGCGAACCCGTGCATGAAACCTGCCTGCGAACAGGATTCACGCACCTTCTCCTTGTGGGAGTGAACTGGATCATCATAAGGCATCCAAGATAAAATGGTTACTCATTGACGGATAATAATAACATGGATATATGCGCTTATATATTTTACAATATAAACCGTATGGATAATCATCAGCCTGTAAGGAAAAGTTAATGCTGTATTCTCTGGTAAGATCGCTTAGTAAAATAGCTTATTCCGTCAAGATGAGAAATGCCACTGGGCATTTCAGGAGGGACAAGGCACTCTTTTTTATGTACCACGGCATAACGGATGCTCCTTCAGGCAGCGGGCTTAAAAACTATTACGGCTATAATATAACTAAGGAGAAATTCAGGGAACAGGCAGAATTTCTCGCGCGCAACTGCAACGTCATAAAAGCGTCAGACGCAGTCTCGGGAAGAAATCTTTCCGTCAAAAAGAAGAATGTCGTTATAACATTCGATGACGGCTACAGGAATAACTATCTCTCGGCATACCCTCTGCTGATGGAACACGGCTTGCCGGCATTGTATTCATTATCAACGGATTTCGTTTCGGGCAGGAAGGCCTTATGGAATGATCTTATAGAATACGCCGTGATAAACACCAAAAAAAACTCTTTTAAAATAAGCCATGCAGGCAAAATCATTGACTTCAGCCTTGCCTCAGAAGATGAGAGGCTCAAACTCTACGACTGGCTCATCGCCCGGTGCGTCTCCATCAGGCAGGAAGAGAGAGACGGTTTCATTTCTGAAATACTGAATGCCCTTGAGGTCAAACGGGATAATGAGAAATTATTTGAAGACCCGGATTACTCGCCCCTCACCCAGGAAGACATAAAAACTATGGCACTCTCAGGCACAGCTGAATTCGCCTCCCACTCAGCGCATCACTACAACCTGACAAAGACTGACGAATCAACCCTTCTGAATGAAACCTCTGAATCTAAAAAAAAGATTGAGGAACTGAGCGGGATGCCCTGCCGGTATTTCTGCATCCCCGGGGGCCACCATGATAAAAGCGTGGATGACGCCATATTCAAAGCCGGATATGAAAAGATATTCACGTCGGAATTCAGCGAGATGAGCTTGAAGGAAATGCCTGACGTGATAGGGCGCTACTGCATAACAGACTCGGTGAAGATTGCTGAGTTTGCGGACATAGTGGAGGGGCCTTTCCACAGATTATATTATTCGCTGCGTTGAAGGCACTGATTCGGGGCTTGCCCCTGTTTCCGCCGCCTGCCTGACGCCTTCTCTGCTGCCTTCTTCAAAAGATAAAGCGGCAATGAGACATATATGCTCTCCTCAATGAGCTTGCCGCCGAAGCTGTCCTTGAATTCATTTATCTTCTGGAGTTCAGGGTTATCAGAGTTATAAGCGTAGCCTCCCATATCATATATCCTGAAACCGTTATCCTTAAAATAAAGCATATCCTGAAAATGCAGGAACCTGTTTGCCCTTCCTATAAGGCTCCTTTTTTGAGAGTCGTCCTCATCCCTGAAGAGCGACGCGGCATGCAGCAGCCTCACCCTCCCTCCTTCCCTGTCAGCGACATAAGAATGCATTGCCAAGACTTCATTGCCCGCGGCCGCCTTTGTGATTGTTATATAACCTTTATAAAGGTCTATATAATCTATCCCCATTTCAAGTATTTCCTTCACTGAGCTTTTAGATTTTGCAAATAACCTGTAATAGTTAGTGAAAGCATGCGGATCGTTCTCAATCTCAAACCTGATGCCTTCTTTCTCAGCTCGTTTTATTTTGTACTTATTGTTTTTCCCGCACTGTGATAGAATCTCTTCGGAGGAAGCGGTTAGGTCAATCAGCTTCGTAAAAACTGTTTCTCTTTTAAACCCGAATTTTCGCGCGATATTCTTAGCGGCTATATACTGCGCAAACCTGACACAATCAGTTATTGCAGGTGATTCGTGAAACAACTTCACCCTGTAGCTCAACGCCCTTTCTTTTATTATTATTTCAATCATTTATTAGTCTAAGCTGTTTTTTATTTTTTTAATAAGCTCTTTTTTGTCGAAAGAAATATCATAAGATTTTTTTTCATCACGGTCGTTAGTCAGATCAAAACACCAGAGATTCTTTCCGTTTTCAATTATCTTTACCCCGTCGTCAAAAATATACGCGGAAAGCATATCATCTTCGAGCCCGACATCCTCAATCCTGAAACTCTTTCTTCTTTCAATGCACCCCTTTATGCTCGTTGACATATCAGGCCTCTGCGAGAGCGCCCATGAGCGCATTTCTGAAGACGTGATATCAACCGAACTGAACGGTGCCGGATTCCAGTGGTTCAGCATGCTCAAGAATGTTGAATAAAGGTCCTGAAGCATTACAAGCCTCTCATCGGAACCTCTCCTGTTTTCGCTTTTGCCCTGCCATTTTATGAAAAGGGGTATTCTGAGGAGAGGCTCGAAGACTGAAAATGTATGGGCTATATGGCCGTTCTCTCCGAAATGCTCACCGTGGTCGCTCGTTATTATGACCGCTGTATCGTCGTACATGCCGCTTCTCTTAAGAAATCCGATAAGGCCCGATATGGCGATATCGAGATAGAGCACCTCCTCCTCATACCTGAGCAAGAAATAATCTATCAGCTCTTTTGAAAACGGCTTGACCGCGTAGTGGTTAAGCTGCGGAGTTTTGAGGTAATGTTCTTCGAAAGCTGAATTGTATTTCACAAATGTATTTCTCGTGGCGCGGGGAGGATTGTACCTGTTATGGGCCTGCATGAGATTGAGGAAGGAGAATGTCTTTGTGCCCCTGTTCTCAAGCAGGAACTTCTCCAGCATCTTCATCGCCCTGTCAGTCGAATAAGTTGCGTCGTTCAGAACATTTCTTAACTTTTTGTAAACGAGTTCGGTTACCCCTCTTGACACTTCGGATCTTGTACTTTTAACGAGGAAACGCCTTAAGAGATTACTTAGCTTCGCATAACGGTTCTTCCCTTGAAAAACAAGCGGCGTTTCATCCTTCAGAGGGTCAGGAAGCCACAACTGCAGAAATGTGTCAAAACCCCTGTCAAAGCCGTTCTGCCTTGAAATGAGCGTGTTGGCGCTCGCAGCAAATGTCTTATAACCTGAATCCTTGAATAATTCGGGCAGGGCTTTGAAGACAGGGCTGAGCTTCACGGTGTCACGCTGTTCCATCGCCTGTGAGGGGAACAATCCGGTGAAAAGCGAGATATGCGAAGGAGGCGTCCATGGCGCGGGGGCATACGCCTTTTTATAGACCGTAAAATCCTCGTCAATAATTCTATTCAGCCTCGGGGTGGTGTCTCTCGTGTTGCCGTAATGGATTATGCTCTTTGCCCTCAACGTGTCGCAAAGAACTATGATCACTCTTTCCATATCAGTCCGATCCTTACAGATAAAATAATTTCAGCAAACCAATTAAGCCTTTCTTCCCTCTGCCCACAAACAGAAGACAAGAAGCGCGAACAGCCTTGAGCTGTGGTCAAAGCCTTCTTCATGCTCACGGAGAAGTTTCATCATATAATCCTTGTTGAGCATGCCGCTCTTTTCGCCTGACAGAATATCCTTGATTCCCGCAGTCAAAGGGCCCCTGAACCAGTCCGAGGCCGGCAATGCAAACCCCTGTTTCCTCTTTATGTCGAGTTCCGGAGGCAGTATCTTTTTTGCGAGGCGCCTGAGAAGATATTTGGTCTCAAACCCTTTCACTTTAAGGCCGCTCTTTATCCTGCCGAATGCGAAGTCCGCAATCCTGTAATCAAGAAGCGGCGCTCTCACCTCAAGCGAGACGAGCATGCTCGTCCTGTCGACCTTTGCCAGGATGTCGTCAGGAAGGTATGACTTCATATCAGTATAAGTCATACGGTCCACAAAATCACCCCTCCTGTTATCGAGAAGGGAGATGATCATAAGTTCAGGTTCCGGCATCTCATCCTTTAATGAACCGGCAAGCTCTCTTGAAAAGAGCCTTGCCCTGTCATTCAATTTAAAATAAGCGTCGCCGCACCTCTCGGCGAAAGCCTCATGAGGGCTGAGCCTCAGCATCGCAAGCTGCCTCCTTAAAAGGGCCCTGCCCTTCTCGGGAAACATGCCGGCAATGCCTGCCGCGGAACGTTTCAGAAAAGACGGCAGGAACCCTGAGGCCCTGTAATGCAGAAGCGCCGCGAGATAATGCCTGTATCCCGCGAAGAGTTCATCGCCTCCGTCACCCGAGAGGGCAACAGTCACGTAATCCCTCGTGGCCTTTGAAACATAGTATGTGGGTATCATGGAGGGGTCGGCAAAAGGCTCGTCAAACTGCCTCACAAGTTCAGGCAGCACGGAAAAGGCGTCGGGCTTCACAATAAGTTCATGATGTTCTGTGCCGAAATGGCGCGCAACGATTTTGGAGTAACGGAGTTCGTCATACCCATGCTCTTCAAAACCGATTGAAAATGTCTTCACCCGCCTGTCTGAAACCCTGCTCATCATGGCCACTATCAGGCTCGAATCAACGCCGCCGCTCAGGAATGCCCCAAGCGGAACATCGCTTATCATCCTGAGCCTTACGGAGTCCTCCAAAAGGGTTTCAAGCTCATTGAGGATATCGTCTTCGGAAGCGGACTGCCCGGCAAACCCGGGAATATCCCAGTAGCTCCAAATCTTCTCTTCGGCAGTCTCGATCGAGAACCACATCGCGTGCGCAGGCGGAAGTT
The DNA here is from genome assembly GCA_016213935.1 of Nitrospirota bacterium. Taxonomy (GTDB): domain Bacteria; phylum Nitrospirota; class Thermodesulfovibrionia; order UBA6902; family UBA6902; genus JACQZG01. The sequence continues at coordinate 48,791 of JACQZG010000008.1, read as the reverse complement.
TTCTTATCTCCTTGTATGCGGAAAGCTCGCCCGGAATATACCCGCAGGCAAAGAAGAAGTTCAATGCCTTTGGATCAATCTCCGATGAAATATCAGTGTCCGCCAAGAGAGCCTTTATTTCAGAGGCAAAAGAGAAGCAGCTTCCCGATTTATCGAACACGTAATAAAGCGGTTTCTTCCCCGCCCTGTCTCTCGCAAGAAAAAAGCTCTTCTTCGGGCCGTCATATATCCCGAAGGCGAACATGCCGTTGAACCTTCGAATGCACTCGGTCCCCCATTCCTTATACGCGTTTATGATGACCTCGCTGTCTGTTTCGCTCCTGAAGATATATCCTTTTGCCTCGAGTTCTCTCCTTATCTCTTTGAAATTGTATATCTCGCCGTTAAATGTGAGATATATCCTCCCCTCATCATCGGGCATGGGCTGGCGCCCGGCTTCAGATAAATCGATTATGGAAAGCCTTCTGTGGGCAAGGCCCACCCTTCTGTCAGGGCTTATCCAGATGCCGGAATCATCAGGCCCCCGGTGCGCCATTCTGTCGCGCATCCGGACGAGCAGGTTTCCGTCTAAGCCTTTATTGTTGAACGCTCCGAGTATTCCGCACATTTTCTTTTAACGGTTTCGAATGGCAGGCATGCCTGATTCGTAAGCCGGTTTATGAATTACTATCGACAAGAAAGCGGTGACAAGTTATTTTCTGAAGACGAACTCATTGTTGCCGAGGCCGTTCGTCGTAGCCATCTTCACAAGGGTAAAACCTCTTTTGAAATAAAAATCGAATATCGCCGCCGGGCTCGCGACCTCAAAAGGATAACCCCCGAGCCAGTCAAGCCAGTCATGAAAGACCGACATCCCCCTCTTCTTCTTGTACTCGGTATACCTGCTGAGAGGATTTTTCAGAGTAATAACATCCTTAATGAGGCCGTACAACGCGAAGACAGGGAAGAATGCCCCGACCACCGCCGTCCTGCCGAGCATGCCCGAGCAGTACAGTTTTTTTATCCTGACCCACATATCCGATTTAGCGCCTTCGTCATTGTATATCGCCACAAAGAGCGTCCCCCCGTCCTTTACCGGAATAGAGGCATTATCAAGGGCCATCCACATATCCCCCGTGTGATGAAGCACGCCCCATGAATACACGATATCGAATTTGCCGAGGGAAGATATATAATCCCTGTCCAGGACAGAACCCTCCTCAATGACCCAATCCCCGCCGCCGTTAAAATACCTCTTCCTGAGCTCGACCGCGCAGGCGACTGAATGAGGGTCGTAATCGACTGAATGCACTTTTGCCCCGAGGCGCCTTGCGGCAAGGCTGAAGAGGCCGCTCCCGGAGCCTATGTCAAGAAATGACCTTCCCTCAAGGCGTTCGGCGTTGAGCATATTCTTTAATGAATCCTCAGCCTCTTTTATCCGAGCTTCATCCAGCACGGAAAGAAACCTGTTCCAGTTCTTCCCGAACTCAAACCTTTCGCCTGCTTTGACCTCGCCCGAATGCGAATGAACCGCCCCGCTCTCTTTTGCCAATATCCGCCTCTATGAAAAATATTAATATAAATGAACCGCAAAACCTCAGTCAGCTCTCCTCCCTCTCAAATAGTGAAGAGGAAAGTCCCCATTAATAATAGACTTGCCGATATAAAGTGTCAAAGCCGTTACAAAAAGAATATGGTGCCCGTAAGATATGCCCCAGGCGCTCAGCAGATAATAAATAAATGCCACGGCAGAGAGAAAAAGAATATCGAACACCGAGCCTCTCGCCAGCGTAAAGACGGATAGTTTTTTGTAAATAATATATACTGCCGATATGTTTACCATAGCAAGGCATAAAGCAGTGGACAATGCCGCCCCTATTATTCCTAAAGAAGGTATGAGCATGAAATTAAGAATGACATTGAGGATTCCGAAGAATACCGTTATCTTCATGTATGTCCTGTGCTCTCCGGTCATCAGGAGAAAATATCCGACAAGCCCGGAGCCGGCATTTACAAGCTGCCCAGCGGCAAGAATGGCCATAGCGGCAAAACCGGCGGTGAACTCTTTGCCGTAAGCAAGTTCGAGAATGAATTTGCCTTCGACCGTAAGGAGAAGAATTATGGGAACGGACATGCTCAATATCCATCTCGTGCTCTCGCTTACAACCCTCCGCAGTTCTTCCCTGTCGCCTGATGTATGCACTGCGGATATGATAGGCGGGATTATGGCGGCAAATGTGCCGAGTGAAAATGCTATGAGCGTGACGAGCTTGGAGACGACCCCGTATATCCCGACATTCTCAGTTGTCATGAACATTCCCACTATCCAGAGGTCAGCGTTGGTAAAGAGATAAGCGCTGAGGCCCGAAAATGCCATTATGGAAGCCGCTTCAAGAACCTTTTTCCTTTCCTTTCTGAGATACGCCTTTTGAATGCCGCCCAGTTTTTTGTAAAGGAACCATAAAGAAGCGGCCATTGCGGCGGCCTCCGAGATGACAACAGCGGCTACGGCATAGAGAGGCAGCGGAGCGTCCAAAGCGAAGAGGAGGAATATTATTATCTTTAATAGAGGAGATATAAGAAGCTGGGGAGAAAGCGCCCTGAATGTTTCCTTATATCCTTTCAGCACGCCGGCTGCCACGACATTTATCGCGTTCGCGGGGATCGCCAATATAACAAGGGGAATCAGCTTTCCAAGCCCTTCCGAATGAAATATATTCATTGAAATAATTCCGGAGAATAAAAAAATAAGAATCACAAGAGAAAAGGAAATGATAAGGCATACCCAAACCGCGAATGCGACAACACCCTTTAACTCCGCCTTTTCGCCCTTTTCAAGATAGGAAGGGACAAAACGCATCATCGCGCCGTCCATGCCGAAACCGGCGATCTGCGCCGCGACGCTGAGTATGCTCAAGGCGAGGACCACCTCTCCAAGCCCGTCAGCGCCTAAGATCCTGGCGAGGATCACTGTATTTAAAAAACCCGCGATCAGAGCCGTTATCTGTAGAATAAAGGCCGCGGTGCCGCCCTTGGCGCCCGCTGCCAGGTTATCCTCTTTTCTCTTTTCGGAATCAGAAGCTCTTCTGGTCACACCCCCTCCGCAGGCGCCGCGCTACATATACCCCAAAGCCTTCAGCTTTTCGACTGTTTCATCATCCATCTGAGCCGCTTCTTTCGGAGCGCCGCCGCTCCTCCTTCGGAAACGGCTGACGCAGCAGGCGCAGTCAATGAACCTGTAGCCCTTTCTATAGAGATTGCTAAACCTGATTCCGCGCTCTTTTATTTCTGTCCAGAGATCCTTTTCATGCATGGATGACAACGGCCTTATTATCTCAATGCTTTCCCAGACGCCCTTCAGAAAGGAATCCTCTATCTCTGTATATGATTCCTCATCCCTGAACGGGACTATGAGGGCGCCTGCGCCTGTCTTCTCAAGATAATCATTCAACGCTTCGGTCTTTCTCAGCCGGCAGCATTCATCCATCCCGCCTTCGGGAATGGCGGCAACATTGGCTGCCGAGATAATTTCTATTCTCTCCCCAAAGCTCTCGACAAGGTTGAGCGTGTAGCTGAAATGATACCCTGTGTCGATAAATACAGCTTTTATATTCAGCCCTTCTGCCGCATCCAGCAGAAGCGCCGAGCCGGCGTCGCCTGTGTACAACAAAACCGCATTCTTGCCATGCGCCATTCTTTTTAATTCCTCTTTAATCATGACCGTAAGAAAATCACCTTAAACATTAGCTGATTTTGTGAATTCAAGAAAAAACCTAAGCGGCATCAAGCGGAAGGCCTGATGAAATCGCTTCTACCCTTCACCAGAAGTTTTTTCACTCCCTCCAAACAGCCGATGAGAAGTTCAGGATCCCGCTTATACATTGCAATCATGAGTGCGTCGACGATAAGCCCCGTTATAAGCCACATAAACGATAAATAGTTGTACGGGTTCTTCTTTAAGTTCTTTCTGAAAAAATAGTTAAGCGAGAGGATGAGGCTTTCCCTAATCTTCCTTCCGTTCTTCCTGCCGGTGTCCGAGCCTATATGCTCAAGCCTCGCTTTAGGCGAGATGACGACTTTGTGCTTTCTCGAGACCCTGAAAGAGAAGTCAAAATCTTCGGAGAGGCCGTAATCAATGAAGTTCTCGTCGAATTTAAACTCGTCAAAAACTTCCCTTCTGTAGCTTGTAAGGCCGCCGTAGAGAACTGAGACCGGGACATACTCAAGCCCGCGGTACTTCAGGCCGGAAGATATGACAGGCCTCCTGTCCTTAAAATTCCCTACAAAGAAAACTCTGTTAAAAAGCCTTTCGATCCATGCCATGGTGAAATTGGTGATAATGCCGCTTCCACATGCCTTTGTCTTTGGAATCTCATTATCTTTTTTCTGTTTTTTTTTCAACTAATCTTTCGAAAATCGAACTCAGCTTGTTGTAGTGATTCCCGATCGAATATTCCTGTTCAGCCCTTCCGCGCCCCTTCATGCCCATGCTGACGAGCTTTTCGGGATTGGAAAGAAGCATGTCAATCGCATCCGCTAACGCCTCGGGGTCGCAAGGCGGGACAAGTACGCCGGTTTCATGGGTGATCTGCTCCGCGATACCGCCCAGGTTGCTGCCTATGACGGGTTTGCCGCACACCATTGCCTCGAGAACGCTCATGGGGCTGTTATCGGGCCAGATTGACGGAACGACCGTAAATGCCGCCCGCTGAATCAAAGGAATAAGTTCATCCTTATTCTTAAAACCCGCAAACTTTATATTCGGGATCTTCTTTTCCAGCACATATTCCTTTAGCCTTTGATCTTCGCCGTCGCTCGAATCCCCTGCTATCAAGAGCGGGGCATCAAACCTCCCTTTCTCATATGCCTTGATCAGGTGAATCAATCCTTTATCCTTGTCAAGCCGGCCGAAATAAAGAACATAACCGTCATTTTCATAGCATGGCTTGACGGATGACGCATCAAAAAAACTTGGTATATGATGAACCTTCTCCGGCGGGAAACCTCCTTTGATAAAAGCATCCCGCATGCAGAGCGAGGGCGCTATAAAGGCGTCAACCTTGTCATATATCCGGAGCAGCCTGTGAATATACATTGACAAAACCCTGACGCCGGTCACTGCAATCGAATCCTGCAGGCATTTGTACTTAAGCGCCCTTTTATAACCGTAATCTTCGCATTCACGGCACATCCTTCCGTTGCGGACAAACGTGCGTTCGGCGCAAAAAATAAAGAAATCAGAAGCCCTCATGACAACGGGAACTCCGCGTTTTTTGGCGGAATCGATAATGCTTGGGGAGATGGCGGTTTCTATAGGCAAAACATAAACAAGGTCAACGTCAAAATCATCAATAAGCTTCCCCATTTTCCTTTTTGCCTCAAATGAATAAACAGAGTTCGACAATATGCGGAGTTTTCCGAGAAAGCTCAGTTTGTCCTTATAATCTTTATAATAAAGGCCGTCCTCGGCAGGAGGAGATACGAAATATTTCTCGTACGGGCTTTTCTTGTTGAATTTATACCTGACCGCGAACGGAAAAATACTGTGCCCGTTTTTTTCAAACTCTTCCGATATGGCAAACATGTACCTTTCAGGCCCTGTCGACTCAAAATACCTTTTATTGACTATGGCTATCCTCATCTTATGCCCTTTAGCTCAGAGATGAAAAAATCTTCGTATTCTTTCATTATGTTTTTAACATTAAATCTTTCCGCAGAGGCCCGGGCTGCCGCGGCGAGAGAAGCGGCAAATTCCCTTTCATTCAATACCCTCAGAACGGCCTCCGCAAGCCTTTTCTCGTTTCCCGCCGGGACAAGCAGGCCGTCAACGCCGTCGGTTATTATCTCGCCGGGGCCTGACCTGCAGTCGGTGGAGACCACCGGAACCCCGCACGCCATCGCCTCGGTCAGGACATTCGGAAACCCCTCAAACCGCGATGACAGCACAAAGGCCGAAGACCTGCTTATAAACCTGAAAGGGTTTGCCTGAAACCCAAAAAAAGCCGTCTCTTTTTCAATGCCCAGTTCAGCGGCCAATTTTTTCAACTCCCCTTCCAGAGGCCCCTCCCCTATAAAAACAAGCCTGCATGCCGTCTTATCCCTGACGATCTTAAACGCCCTCAGGAGAACGTCCTGCGATTTCGGGTCGCTCAGCGAGCCGACATTAATTATTATAGGCAATTTATCATTAAACCATTCAAATCCCTCAACCTCCTCTTTTGAAAGAACGGATATCTTATCGATGTCAAGAGGATTATAAATCACCTTCACCTTTTCTTCGGGCAAGCCGAAATTTTTTGCCAGGTCATCCCTCACGCCTCCGGAAACGGCAAGAATCCTGTCAGCCTTTGGATAGAGAATACGGATCAGGAGCCTGACGACAGCGGATGAACGCCCCGCAAGCTCGACTGAAGGGGTTGTCCTCTCGCTTATTATCAGCCTTATCTTTTTTCTTATGCTCCCCGAAAGAGACGCGGCAATTATGACAAGGAGGTTAGTCCTGTTCAGAAAACTGCACACGATGTCCGGCCTTTCGGCCTTTAACAAAGCAATCAGCCTTAAGGTCCCTTTTGCATAGGTTACAGCCTTCCTCAACGGATTGCCGCCGACCTTCAGGTTTAGTGAATGTGCCATTACATGATCGGGCGGTTTGTATACATGTGAAGAGCCATAAAAAATGCAGGATGCCTCAAACTTCCCGATGTCAAGACTCTCAAGGATTGTAGACAGCACTTTTTCGGCGCCGCCCTTTTCGAGATTCGGGATGACAAAGAAGACCCTTATTCTTTTTTTGACGCCTTCCATCAAAGTATTCTTAGGAATGCCTCAGAAGCGAAGCATTGTCCCGCCAGCCGCGGGAAGGGCGGAATTTAAAACAAAAAGGCTCGGGGATTGACCCCGGCGCGCAGATGCTGCAGTCAGGCAGAATGACCTCAATGCCTGAAGGAGGATATTTCACAAAAGGAAGGCCTTCGGCATTATAAGCATTTCTAATTTGGGGAATCTGATTATAATCAAACCCCATGACCTCTGCCATAACCGTGTCAACGGCAACAGGGTTAAAGCCGCAGATAAGCTCCCCGCATATTTTCGGCGTCGGCGCAAGAGGGCCGTCTTCTTCTCCCGCCACAATCCCGTCGACAAGAGAGAATGTTTTCCTTTGAACCGAGTCCGTCATTCGCCCTTCCGCGTCAGTGTATAAAAGTATCCTGTTCAGGTCGAGAATCGTTCTCCAGATCGTATCATTGCCCCACCAGCTTCCCTCAAAATAAGTATCTCCGCTGAATCTCCTCGCAAGCCTGTAGAGCAGGTATTCAAAAGGATAAACCATCTTTTTAAAGAGAAGGCTTTGCGACATCGCCTTCCTGTCGGAAAACCATGAATGAAGCTCTTTCCAGCGGCTGCGGTAATTGTATTCATCCCCGTTGTTATCTCTCGGCCCCTTCCTGTGATGCGGCAGACAGTCCTTATGGTTGTTGATGCCGACCGCGTTCTTAAGAGCCCCTGTCAGCCCGGCCTTGTGATGAGTCTTCATCTTAGGCAGATTGATGACGACATCTGCCTTAAGCACGGTTTTGGGAATCATATATTTATGAAGGCCCTTCCCGTGATAGGCGGCCATCTCCAAAGGGTCATACATGGGAACCCTGAACTCACTGCAGCGGGAACTGACAGGCTCCAGAAAACTTTGAGCTCCGAGGTCCACTGCGGCATAACCCTCCGGGTCCCCGGGAAGTTTTACGTATCCCATAATGGTCCCGTACCTCGACCTCTTGCTTACAACCGCCATTATCAGCCTGAAATCCCTGGCCTCGACATGAGCATTCCGGCTTTCATAGAACTTTTTTATCTCGTCAAGCCCGTTCAAGGCCTTCAGCGCCTCAAAGTCGCAGCTCTGTATGGAGGCGTCGCCTATGACCGCTTCGCCTGCGCCCTTAAGCGCTATGTGAACATAATCAAGGACAGCCCTTATCACCGAGCCGTGGGTGATGATTGAAGAGATATCATGGTCATGAGGATGATAATGCCTGACAAGATTCGGCTTCAGCAAAACTCTGTCACCCGGCCTGATTATCCCGCCTAAAGGATTCCACGAAGGAGTGCCGAAGTTCGCAGAGTCAAGACCGAATGAATAAAAAAGCCTCCTGACCATATCATAGACTTCGTTCTTTTCTTTGTTGAGAAAGCCGTTAAAAGGGTATTCGGGATAATTTTCAGACGGGCTGTATGGAGGGGAGGGATAAAACGCTGCATCATTTCTGATTATCGCAATCTTATTGGAAGCAAGAATATCAGTAATTTTCATGAGAAATTCTTTGCGACGAAACCGGCAAAAGCTTCAGCCATGTCTTCCTCAACTGCATTCTCTTTAGGCTTTTTAACCCATCCGCCGCCTTCCCTGCAGAAGAAATGGCGTGCGTTCAACACAGTATAGAGACCGAAATAAAACCCCTGGAACTCGATAAGATAATATGTTTTGCCGTCAAAGGCGATATCAAGCGAAGCGTAAGGAGAAATTAACTTATTGAAAATCTCCTCGGCAAAATCCAAAAGCCCTTCAGGCGGGTCAATGTATGAAAATTTACCGCTTCCGCTCGCCCTGAAATCGTTCTCCCTCACCTTTCTGTTGAGAAGATAATATTTCCTGCCGAATACAAGCACCTTCCAGTCATCGTGCAGCCCTTCAATATAGTCCTGCACAACAAATTTCCTCGCGTTGTTTCTGAATATCCTCTCCATGCTATTGCCCTTCAGCTTGACAGACAGGTATGCCCTCAGCCTGCAGTAAGCCCTTAAAAAGAACGAATCAAAAGAGCTTGATATCTTCTTCACCTTCCTGAGCGCGTCATCATAATCCCTCGCGAGAAAAACGCCGAAGCCCGCTCCTTTATCAAAAGCCTTGATGACGATGGGGTACTTCATATCCCTTCCCCTTTCGGCAAACTCATTCAAGGTGCCGAAGGGCCTGCCTTTTAGATTCCCGAACGAGAATATGCTCTTGTAGACCTCCTGAAATGACTTGTTATGGTGCGCCCTGAAGAGATGAAAATGGGGGATAAGGATTCCGCCTCTATGGATAATCCCGAGAAGAATATCCTCTATGTAGCCTTTGTAATAACTGACCTCCAAGTTTTTTTTAAGGACTATCTCTGAACTCGAATAGTGGACAAGTTTGCCTTCGAAATCAAGTGAATTGAAATCCACATCGCTGTATTTCAGGCATACGGGTTCAAACCCCTTTTCCTTAAGGCGCTCCGTGAAATCAGGCAGGCTGAAGCCCCCTTCATCCCATTCGCAGTAGAAACGTCCGGCATAATCAAGAAGGACGTATACCTTTCTCTTATTCGCCATTGTCATGATGACATCAGCGGTATATCGCCGCTCCCCATCTTCTCCCTTTCAGCTTCCCTGAGGCAGACCTCGCCTATAGCCATAAACACCCATAAAAAGAAACTGGCGTGCCTGTAGCTGTGGCCCCCGGCTCCGACCATAAGAATAATAATTATTAGGGACATAAGAAAAACGCCGTAACTGCTTTCCTGTTTATTCGGCAGCCTGAAGATACTCAATGATAATCTATACCCCCTGTAAATCATATAAAAATAAGCTCCAATAAACAAAATTCCGCCTTCGACAAGCAAAGTAATATATTCATTATGACTGTCCATTCCCACAACCCCGTAAGCGACGGAACCGGCGTATTTGCTTCCCTGTGATGTCTCGTAACCGCCGGGGCCGTAACCAAAAATCGGCCTCTCCCTGAAAAGTTTCATTCCATATTCAATAGTCGCTTTTCTTGGCCCGACAAGACTCTCGCTTATCAAGCGTGACATAAACCGGTCAGTGATTGGCGGAATAAAACCGATGATTAAAACAGCAGCCAACATAAACGCGATATATACTTTTTTGAACCTGAACAGACCCGTAAGGGTTAAAGCCGCAAAAAAAGCTCCCCATGCCGAACGTGAATATGAATAAAAAAGCATGACGAACATGCCGATAAAAGAAAAAACATACGGATTTCTGTGACGCAAGTTGAAAATAAAGTATATCGCCAACATCATGTAAATCGACAATTCAAGGCCGAAAATATTCGCATTCGGATTTACACCTGTGAACCGGGGATAGGCATCAAGAGCTAAAATCTCTTTGGGGTCAATGTATGCAGGCGGAACATAAAAAAATATCCGCCATAAATCAATTGCAAAATTAGGGACAAAAAAGAAAAAAAGCGCGGTCTTTAGAAGTTTTCTGGCAACGCTGAAATTATCGATGCTTTCTAATATCAGAAAGTAGAATACTGCCGGCAAGGCGTAATTCACCCACTGGCGAAGGCTGTACATTTTGGAAATACTGAAGAATATTCCCACGAACGATATAAGGATAAAGATAATCAATGGCCTGGACATTTTATACTTCAATATATCCGCCTTATTGATAACAAGATAAAATATCCCGAATATGAGCCCCAGCACCTTCAGCACTCCTCCGATATTGACGCTAAGCGACCTCATGCCTCCGAGTTGAATAGAAGTGGATTCCCATAAAAGAGGCAACAGCGGATAAGCAATAATCATAAAATATATGAATGTCTTTGGATAAGACAACAGGAATATGAAACCCATGCAAAACACTGCCAGCAATATAATCCCTTCATATGCGAAATCAACAATGAAGAAACTGACATAGTAACTGAAGAGTGCGATAATAAAACCAAGAAAGATTTTTCCGACAAGGGAAGATTCAAGCGCTGATGAGATCTTCATAATAATTATGGCGTATCCCGCGTGAAGGAAAGGAAACTTAAACTTGCGTTAAAAGAATTATTATCAAGCATTAAAGATTGACTGACCTGAAATAATCGATTGTCTTCCTTAACCCTTCTTCAAGAGAAACCCTGGAAGACCAGTGTAAAACCTCTTTTGCCCTTGCGCATTCAAGGACGCTCCTTAACTGTTCTCCGGCTTTTGCGGGGCCGTGTTCAGCAGTTATCGAAGGATTAATTATGCTTTTCATAATATCAAACAGGCGGTTAATCGACGTCTCTTTCCCGGTTCCTATATTAAAAACCTTTTCATTTGAGTCAGCCTCCAAGGCCATGATATTGGCTTTTGCAACATCTTCCACATAGATAAAATCCCTTGTCTGTTCGCCGCTGCCGTTGATAAGCGTCTTCTCCCCATTCAGCATCCTGCTTGCGAATATTGCAACAACACCCGCCTCTCCAAAGGGATCCTGTCTCGGGCCATACACATTAGCGTATCGTAACGCCGCGTAATCGAGGCCGTGAACCGCCCTGAAGTAAAACAGATAATGCTCCGCAGTGAGCTTGGCTATCCCGTAAGGGCTTATCGGATGAAAAGGATGGGTTTCAGGCGCTGGAAAAAATTCCTGCTCGCCGTATATTGCCCCGCCCGATGATGCTAAAACCACCTTTTTGACTTTATGCGTGACACAACTCTGAAGAAGATTTATGGTTCCGAGTATGTTCACCCCGGCGTCATAAATAGGGTCAGCAAGGGAACGGCGCACATCTATCTGAGCTGCATTGTGAATTACATAGTGAGGCTTTTCATCCTGAAAGACGCGTTCAAGGCCGGCATCCCGGATATCGAGCTTGTAACATTTCGTCTTCTCATGGAGATTCGCCTCTCTTCCCGAAGAAAAATCGTCAACGACAATAACTTCATGCCCCTCATTAATAAGTAAGTCCGCGACATGAGAGCCGATAAATCCCGCGCCGCCCGTGATCAATATTTTTGATTTCTGCATAGTCGTTTACTTCAAAACTTGATGGCTAAGAGGGAATCAAGCCAAAAACTCTGTCAGATGTATGCGAAAACATTATAGAGGGTCAGTTCTCTCCGTAATCAGCGTAATATTTCTTGTAGTAATAATACGCGCTCATCTCCCCTGAGACACGGGTTGCCATCGTAAGTATGACACCCAAAATATTCCCTCTGCCGGCGCGCAAGACGTCAAGCACTTTTCTGGTGATGGCGCGGGATGTGCTGCCTGCCTTTACAATCAGAACTATCCCGTCGATTGCGCTTCCCAAAGAAGAGACCTCAAGAGCCGCGCTCAGTGGAGGCGCGTCAATGATGACGATATCATAATCATCCTTCACTGAATTTATAAGGGTTTTAAATTTCTCTGAGCCGATAATGTCCGCGGGATTTGGAGGAATAAGGCCCCCGGGAATTACATGGAGGTTCGGCACTCCGGCCTTCCGTATGATATTCTCCGCTGAAACACTGCCGTTGATATAATCGGAGACACCGGTCTGATGATCCACTTTTAATATTTTGGCAATCCTCGGCTTGAAGATATCCGCGTCAATTATCAAAACCTTCTTGTTAGACTGGGCAAACGCCTTAGACAAATATATGGTAGAGGTCGTCTTGCCCTCATCCCTTATGGAACTTGTTATAAGCATAGTCTTGAGCTGATGTTCCCTGCTGTAGAAACCGACGGTTGTCTTAATGTCGCGGTAATAACGGCTGATCTCTTCGGAATCCTCTTTTTCAAGGTCAACGCCGCCTTTTATCAAAGGTATAAGACCGAGAAGCTGCTCTTTAAGGCGAAGGTTAACGTCATCTCCGCTCTTGACCGTGTGATCAAGATAATCAAGCACAAAAGTTATGAATATCCCCAATAACAGCCCTGCAATAACAGCCCTGAAAAGATTCATTGCAAGCGGCGGTGTTACCATATCCGGAATCTTGGCCTCATCAACTATCCGGACATTGTTGGCTGTGATATTGCCGCTGATATCAGCCTGTTTAAGCCTCTGAAGCAGGACATCATACATTTGTGTGTTCGTCTCTGCGTCCCTCTTCAATACTCCGTACTGAATGGCCTGCTGAGCAAGATGCATTGATTCAATCTTCTGCGCGGCAATGTTGGAGAGTATGGAATCGAGGGTGGCCTTGCTGATTCTGAATTCAAGTTCAATGCTTTTAATTATCCTCTCCTGCTCGCTTAAAATCAGACTTCTTATATCATCAAATTTGGACTTGATGTTTATCATTTCAGGATGTTTCTCTTTGTATTTCTTCGCCTTCTCAACCAGTTGAGCCTCTAATTTGCCGTATTCAGACACGAGATAAATGTAATTTTGGCTCTGGAACTTGAGCGGGATAGCATTCGATATTTCTGACTTCTTCTGTGATTCACTTATCTCTTTAAGCATCACCTCAAGCTGTTTGTATTGTATCAGCTCTTGATTATATTGCTTTTGAAGTTCGGAAAGATTCTCTTCCAGAAGCGTCTTCTTCTTTTCAAGAGCAATAATATTCTCTTTCTCGTTATACTGAAGAAGCGCCTCTTCCGACTGCTTCACCTTGCCCTGCATTACGGCTATCTGTTCGGAAAGCCATGTGAATGAATCCTTCGAAGCGAGCATCTTATCTTCAAGGTTGTGTTGGACAAATGCCCTTCCCAGAGCGTTTACACGTTCTGTTGCAATCTTGGGGTCCACATTGTCAATACTAATATTTATAAGCTGACTACCCCTTATAGGGCTCACAAAAATCTGTCTGCGAAATGCTTCGACAGGATCTTTTCTTTTTAAAAGGTCCTCTTTATACTTAGGCTCAAGAATTTCCAGGGCCTTTTTTGCAACAGCAGACGATCTGATGATCTCATACTGAGTATTATAAAAACCGGCCAGATCCAGTCTGGCATAATTTAATGTCCCTCCGATATCAACGGCAGGAGGGATGGCGGGTTCTATAATCAATAAAGCCGTTGCCTTATAAACAGGTACCTGGTTCATTGTATAAATGGCAGCCGATATTACTATAGGGAAAAACGTGGCGGCAATAACCCAAATACGCTGCTGTATGATGTACAGATATTGTTTATAATCAAACATAGAGTCAGAACCTCAAAATTATAAAACCTACCAGAAACTTAACGGGACTTCAACAATATCTTCGGGCTGAAGAACGTCAGGCATCTCAACCTTTACCTTTACAACCTCTTTATCGTTGATTATCCTTTTCACAAAAGTGTTATTTACATCCGCTGCCTTCGTAGGACCGCCCGCCAATGTTATGGCTTTAAGAACAGTCATGTCCATTTGATGAGTAAAAGAGCCCGGCCTCATTACCTCGCCCACAACGTAGATATAAGCCGTTCCGCCAGGGACATATATGATATCGCCATCCTGCAGATAGATATTGGCTTCGTCGTCCACATCAACCAATAATTTAAAAAGGTCAATAAGGAGAACTGCGGAATCCTTTTCAGTTTTACCGTCAACTGCTCCTTTTCTCAGGATGCGGACCATACGGCCTTTCATGTTCTCCCCATAGTTCGAATAAATCATATGCGCCCTTATAAAGAGGTCAAAAAGGCGGGTGGTGCCGCTGATGTAGTATGCCCCCGGGTTTCCCATGCCGCCAAGTATCTCGACCTTTCTGCTGCCATACCTGTTTATGGAAATATTGACAACAGGGTCATACAAATATTCTTTTTCAAGCTTCTCTTTTATGGCAGCCTCTATCTCCAATAGCGTCAGGCCTGCAGCCTTAATCTCTCCAAGCATCGGGTACATTATCCAGCCTTTATCGTGAACCGGAAAATTGCCGCTGAATTCAGGGCTGTCCTTTATATTGATCGACAGGATATCCCCTATCCCGACACTGTACATCATACTCGGGACCTCAACAGTAACAGGCTCTTCGGGAACCGCTTGCTCGAGGACCTCGGTTCCTGTCGTTTGATCAATAGCATAACTGAGCCCAAACAACCCTGCGATTATAATTGCAAATGTGATGAGTAAAATACTTTTTTGAAGAACTTTAATCATGCTTGTACCAAGAATAAAGGCCCCTTATGGTTTAAAACAGGACATAGCATCAGCGTAGCGCATGTTTTAATATTAACAATTATTATTGATTATTATCAATTGAACAGCAGGAGGAGATTATTAACAAACTGCTAAAAAATGAATTGCACGAACATTCCGATTCTATTATTCGTATATTCGCTTTCCGTATTGTCGGAATTTCTCTGGGCGTAATTGTAATGAGCGCCGACATGAAGCCAGTCTTCTATCGGATATGATATTGATGCCTCCCCGCTTACGATCTTATCCTGCCCCTCATCAGAATCGTCTGAAGTATAAGTATGGATAATATATCCGCCGGAGAGTAAAATTGAAAATTTCTCCAAGAACTCTTTTTCTATCTCGAGATTATATCTTGTGGCTTTGAAAATCTTGCTGCTGTAAGAAGAAGAGAAAGAAGTGTTTGTCGTCTTACTGGCAGAAACGCGTATTGTCGTATCTTCAGAATGCTGGTAATTGAGCCCGGTGTCAAATACAAATTTGCCATATGCGTCTATACCAAAAGAAAACCGTCCTTGTGTTATCTCGGAAAACCTGACGCCTATCCCGACATTGCCGACAGTATCGCTGACGTCCTTCTCTTCGGGTGAGCCATAGTCTATCTCTTTATATCCTCCTTCAGCCCAAAGAGAAAATCTGTAAGGCCCCTCCCATCTAACGCCGAGAAGATATTTATCAGAACTGAAATCCCTGTCCTGCGCCACCTCAAAACCTTCTTTGTTAAAAGTGTATGCGAGATAAACCACTGAGCTCCATGTGATAGGAACCGAGAGCCTCCCTTCCGCGGTGTCCGTATAACGTTCAGCCGCCCGTCCTTCACTCTCGGATTCTTCCCATCTGTGTTTGTACATGCCGCCTATCTTAAGCCTTTTGACAAAAACATAGGTTGATTCTATCTGATATGAATTTGCCTGGCTGTATGACACATCCGATTTTTCAAAAAGCTCCCTGTCAAACTTTGTCTTCGAGTAAGTGTCATTTAAATTAATTTTCAGGCCGCCTGGGAAACTCAGGTCAGCGACGCCTATCAGGCTCATGTTCAATTCGGAAAGCTTCTCCTTGGCTCCTTTTCTGTAATCTCCGGTAAAGTCGAGTAAAAATTTATGCCCTTTGTAAGGCAGTACCGCCTGGATAACAGGCGTAAGATGCGTGACAATATCATCCTTGATCTCATCATCCGCGGTAGTTCCGCTTGAAAGATTTATGTTGTCGTCATATTCGCCGCGCACAGTAACATGCGGGGTGATCTCCGCATTCCCGAGCTGCATTGCATACGCGGGCGCAACAATAAATATAAGAGATAAAGAAACAAAAAAAATAAGCTTGAGATTAATGATGAACCGCAGGGAAACGGCCGGCTTACGGCTGCTGATATATACGCAAGTGAATTTCATCTGGAGCATGCTGGGTCAACAGGGCTCGGGTCTCTGTCCCCGATACAGATGCCGCCTAAACAATGGTCATTCATGCTGCAAACGTCATTATCGTCACACGGCTCAAAATCATCAACGACCGATGCTCCGCCAAAACATTTATAGCAGATTCCCGGGTCCTCAAGATTATCTGCGACAGGGATGCCGCCTGAACATTTCAGGCACATGCCAGGGTCCTCAAGATTGTCCGCGACAGGCGCGCCGCCCTGGCACTTTTTGCAAAGGCCCGGGTCTTCAAGGTCGTCCGCCACGGCAAGCCCTGCTTCACACTTTTTGCACATGCCCGGATCCTCAAGATTGTCAGTAACAGCCGCACCGGCCTCACATCTCTTGCACATGCCGGGATCTTCAAAATTGTCCGCAATATCCGCGCCGGCCTCGCACTTCCTGCACATGCCGGGATCTTCGAGGTTATCAATAACCCTTGCGCCGCCCTGGCATTTAAAACAAACGCCTGGGTCTTCAAGGTCGTCAGGGACAGAAATGCCATCCCCGCATTTTAAGCATATTCCGGGGTCTCTTTCATTATCAGGCACGCAAACACCTTCCTCATTTACTCTTTGACATATATTACAAGGGACAACAGGGCATTCACCTGGACCTGAAAGGTCGGGGACCACTTTCCCGTTCTCGCACTTTTGGCATCTTCCGGGCCTTTCACGGTCGTCTATTACAGGGTTGCCGTTTTCGCATTTTTGACATGTTCCGGGGTCTTTCGAATTGTCTATTCCGACTTTCCCTGCCCAGCACTTTTTGCACGGGCCCGGGTCCTCTGTATTACCATCGATCTCCTTTCCGCCCAGGCACTTCCTGCAAGGGCCGGGGTCTTCGGTATCGTCATCAATAACTTTTCCTCCATCACATTTCTTGCAGGAACCCGGGTCTTCGGTATCATCAGCGACCTCTTCGCCGTCCACGCACCTCATACAAGGGCCGGGGTCCTTGCCCAGATCCGGCACGCATACTCCGAGGGCATCAAGTTTCTGACAATAATTACATTTTTTGATAACAGCCGTTTCAAAGATGTCAAGAAGTTTATAGGGAGGTATAGGCAGAGGCTCTGTCATGCCGTCACCAAACATGTATCCTTCGTCAACTCCATGAATTATTTCAGAGAGGCCGTCAGGCGTAAAAAAGGTATAAGTCGCTTCATTCTCGATCACGTATAACCGGCTTTCGCCGTCGATAACTTCTAAAATAATTACCGTACCTCGCGCGGCGGCAATGCCTGTCTTTGTATGTATCTGAAGCTCGTTCTTCCCGACAACAGACCTGGCCTGCCCTTTTTCAAGAGAAAATACCGTATCACCCCGTTTCCCTTCTTTCCCTATTAAGAAATTCTTTACAGTCAGCCTTGACGATTCATTAAGGGTCAACAGCGAATCATCAACAAATGAAATCTTGGCCCTTGAAGATACGCCAGTTTCAATAACATCATTAATCAAAACCCCTTCGTTCATCTTCAGCGCCCGCTTTTTGCCTTTCCTCGTAATGGAAACAGACCCCTTTGTATTATTGGCCTTAAGATAAATGACCTTGCCTATGTATTCAGAGCCCGGGTCTTTAACCGCCTTCACGGATACTTTGTCAGCAGCGTCAGAACCAAGGAATAAATTGTTGCTGTAAATGCCGGCGACACTGTGTTTGCCTTTCAGGTCAATAAATATTTTTTCACGCGGAGAAATTGTCATGGTTTCATTTTTAATAGTTACCGGTATCATGCCGGATACGCTCTTAATGTCAGTACCCAGGCCGTCGGCGGAAACAACTCCCATATAACGCTTCAACTTATCGTCTCCGCTTTTCCGCCTCATCTCTTTTCCGCCTATCAATACCCTTGCCGAAGAAGTGAGTACCGCCAGAGATGCTGACGGGTCTATATTGAACGCAAATATGCCTTTTTCAATCTGGACGGCATAATCAGATGAAGAACCCTTGATATAAATTACTGTTTCCTTTGAAACATCGATGAGAGACCCGTCGATAAAACTCACGGAAACTGTTCCATTCGCTGTTTTGATGTCTGTCTCCCCGACAAGAGAAAAATATTCTTTAAATGGCGCCCAGTCTTTTTTCCCTGTTTTAATAAAGACGTCGCCCTTTAGCGTCACTGTCCCAAAAGTTTTGGCCGATATTGCTGAACTGCCGCTGACGTTCAGCATAATTGCGGCTGACAAAATTAATATAAAAAATCCACTGCAGAACTTAAAAAACCTCTCCATGTCGTATCCTATATATACAACTGCTTTATTGTAAAACTATATGCAATAAAGGTCAAAATATCAAAATCGGTTTCAGGATTTCATTTGGTTATCCCCACTTCTTTATATATTTTGTCAAATGCGCGTTCGCAGCTTTTATTCTTTGAATTAATCTCAAGGCATTTCTTTATCTGCTCAACTGACTGTGCATATAATCCAAGCTCCATGTACCAAATTCCGAGGGTGTAGCGGTAATCCTCACTCGCGGGCCTGTGAAAAACAGCTTTTTTCATATATGCAAGGGCTTCTTCCTGCATCCTTGCCTCACGGTAGTTAAGGGCTATGATATAGTAAATTTCAGCATCATCAGGCATATAAGCAAGCAGTGATTTTAAAGACTCGGCAGCCTCTTTATTCTGTCGCCTCAGCTGATACAAACCGTCAAGCGCAAAATACAGATTTTTCTCATCCGGCAATCTGCTGATTCCTATTTTCAGAAGATCAACGGCTTCGGCATACCGCTCTTTCCTCCGGTAAAAATCCGCCGCAGCCACATATAACGAAGCCTCCTCAGGATTAGCCGACATCAGTTTTTCATAAATACCTGCAGCTGCCTTATCGTTTCCGCTGTTTTCATAAATAATCGCCATCTGTTTTAAAAGCGGCTTATCATCTCTAAAGCGTGATATATACTCTTCCCCGGCCTTAAGGGCCAAATCCCATCTTTTAACACGGCAAAGCCCCTGAAGGTGCGACAGGGCATAACCCGGCGATGGTTCCAAAGAGAAAGCAAACCTGAGTTCATCCAGTGCGGCATCAGGCTCGCGCGCGTTAAACAAATGTTCTGAAAATTAAACCCTTATTGCGGGAATTTCAGGAATCGCCCTTTTCATTTGCTCATAATCCGGCCTTACTTTCCAGATACTTTCAAAGACCTTTGGAAAGAATGAAAGGTCAAGCCTCAATAAATGCGCATACGAATCGTATGCCTTATCCATATCTTTGTGTTGGATGTAAAAAGAGGCAAGCGTGTAGCGGGCAAAAGAATTCGCCGGAGCAAGTTCAACCGATTTTGCGAGAGCCGTCTCAGCCTCATTAGCGCGCCCCATCCGGTCAAGCACAAAACCTTTCTTTGAGTAAAAATAGCTGTTAACGGGACAAGCCGCGGTTGCATCTTCAAAATATTTGAGCGACCTGATAATGTACCACTCTTTTTCCGAGTTGCTTCGGGCAAGAAAAGATCTTGTAATGAGCAAATCACCCATCGCAGCCATATTGCCCGCATTGCCGGGATCCCAGAAAAGCGCCTTGTTGAGATGAGCATAAGCGGAGTCATAATCTTCTGACAATTGATGTTTCCGGGCTTCCTTCATGTGAATCTCGCCGATATACGGTGAAATGACCGCCGCAAATGAGATAAAGGCGCATATCGCAGCCGCCGTATACAGAGGCAATATGAATTTCGCCTGAATATTAATATCGATCATGCGCATCCTTTTCTCTGAATGAGGCCGTTGAATAAGAGCCGACGAATTAACAATCACAGAAGAAAAAACGACAAAGAGTATCGCATTGGATGGAATATGAAAATTAAAATCAGTCATACCATGAACCAATAATGCGAAACATCCCGAAAGAGCACCGATTCCAACCGGCTGCAAACGGCTCCTTTCGTCGCCTGAAAAGCATTTCATCGCTTTCAGGAAAAGGATTATAACGCCGGATAGCAAGATTAATCCCCCGGCTATGCCGGTCTCCGCAATCACTTCAAGATAGTCGTTATGAGCATGGCTTATCGCAGTTTGCACGGGTTTAAGCAGATACCGCGGAAAAGAATATCTGAAAGTCCCTATTCCTGTGCCGAGCCAGAAATTATCCCCTATAATGCCCGAAGCTCCCCTCCATATAATCAGCCTCTCCTTCCCCGCAATAAGCGGCTCCTTTAACGTGGCCATCCTCTCGAAAAATGCTTCGTTGCCAAGCCATACCGTAAAACAAAACAGTGAGAATGCAAAAGCAATCAGCGTCAAAGTGCTTATCTTCTTTCTCCTCACATAATAAAATGCGAAAAAGGCGGTTCCTGACAAAAAGCCGAGCACACCCCCTCTTGATAAGGAAAAAAATATGGCAATTGAGATAAATACGCAAAGCGCTAAAAGCAAAAAGCGTTTTCCTCCGCCATATGCAAAAGCCAGTCCCATAGCCAGCAAAGCAATCATCTCAAGATAGCCCGCAAAATGATTCGAATTAACAAAAGAAAATGAGACGCTGGAATCGCCGGGGAGGTTGACGCCGGCAAAGATCAATCCGGAGGTAGCAAAGAGAGAGCCGAATATGACAAGAAACCAAACAAGCCTGATAATATCGTTCCTGCCGTTTTGTCTATTGATAAGGTAGTAAAATAATCCTGCATAGCCGATTATTAAATATGCCTGCAGTCTGCTTGCATAGGGATATTCTGAATAGAAGAAAGAAAAACATATTAATAAGACAAATGCGGCTATAGGTTTGTCCAACGGAGTGCGAAAAAATTGCAGGCGCCTTTGCCGCAAGACCGATAAACACCATAAGCTCATTAAACTTATTGAAATAAGATGCAGAAATGTGACTGACCATATTTCAACTGCTCCATGCGACAATGGGGCGGCGATAAGCAGTAAATACAATAGAACGTTATGCATGAACAAGAAATTCAGGCCGGAAATTCGAGCAATGCTATATTAGAGAATAACGGCAAAAAGACCGAAATGTCTTCAAAGTTAAATTCAATCATGCCTGACAAAAAACATAATGATGAAATACACGATGGAGAATACGGCATAAATGTAAAAAACATGATGCTCAGGAACTTTATAAAGAGTCGCGTAAACGGCTAAAACCGAAAATGCCGCTGATAAAAGCAGTATAAAAATAACTGTGCTCTTCGCCTTAAGGCCAAAGCTCAACAACAAGTGATGAAGATGTGTCTTATCGGCAAAAAAAGGGCTCCTGCCCCTTAATATTCTCTTCGTCATAACTGCGAGTGTATCCACTATAGGTACGGCAAGTATCATTAAGGCGGCAACTGGAGGGACAATTCTGTAGCCGCCCTGAGTAACTGCTATTGAGAGAAAAGCAAGAGAGAAGCCGAGAAAAAAGCTTCCGGCATCACCCATGAAGAGTTTTGCGGGATGCCAGTTGAATTTCAAAAAGCCAATCAGCGAGCCGGTAAGTGCAAGGCTGAGCAATACCAGTTCCATCTGCCCGTTAATATGCGCAAGGAATGCAAATGAAATAAAAGCTATTAGAGAAACACCCCCGGCAAGGCCATCAAGGCCGTCAATCATGTTAATAGCATTTATTACGCCTATGGTGCAAAAAACGGTAACGGGAACTCCCATAGCTACATTAAAATCTATTGAGCCGAATGGAAGGATTCCGCCAAAAGACAAAAGAAGTGTCTTGCTGTAATAGATCATGATGAGCGAAGCCATTAACTGAGATATCAATTTCCAGCTGTAATGAAGGTCGCTGAAATCATCCAAAAAACCGACAACACCCAGCATTATGACTGCGGAATAATATCCGCGAAGGTTTATGTTGTCCGGAGGGACAAAGATAATGCTGCTTAATGAAACAATGATTATCATCCCGAGCCCGCCCACGAGCGGCCTCGGGATATTATGAAGCCTCCGGCCGCCGTCGGGATTATCCATCAGGCTGTATCTCTTAACAGAAGAGCCTTCTTTAGCGATAATCCATGTAGAAGCTATATCAATCAATTTGGGCAATATAAAAAGGACGCCCAATGAAGTGGTTATAAAAACAAGAATAGCCTTTATCAGATATACCATTTAACTTAGTTAAAGTTCCCGCCTTCGTCTTGGTTTTCTAATTATTGAATTTATGATATTTATAAAAATAAACAATAATATTATATGTCAAAAGATAAAAATTATAGCAATCAAGGTTGTTAATACATAAAAAGAAGGTTAAATGCAATGACCGCCGTAGGCAATAAAATGCAAAAAAGCATTTGTATAAGGTAAGTTATGTTACAATACCCCCATGGTTCATGTGAAAATCTGCGGTATAACCAACCGGGACGATGCCGAAAAAGCGGTTGAATTCGGCGCAGATGCCCTGGGTTTTGTTTTTTATAAGAAAAGCCCCAGGGCCATAACCCCGGACAGAGCAAAATCGATTATTGCCTCCCTCCCTCCGTTCATTAGCGCCGTTGGGGTTTTTGTTGATGAGGGTACGGACAGAATTGAGGAAATCGTCTCGCATACGGGAATCGATACGGTACAGCTTCATGGATCAGAACCGCCCGAGGCATGCAGCCTCAGCAAAAAAGTGATTAAAGCATTCAGAATAAGGGAGTTGTCAGATCTTAATTCATTAAAAAAATACAAGTCAGCATCCGCCTTTCTTCTTGACACATATTCTCCCGATACATTCGGAGGAACGGGACAAGTATTCAACTGGGACATCGCTGTAGAGGCAAAAAAATTAGGAAAGATTATTCTTGCCGGGGGGCTCAATGCAGACAACGTCGAAAAAGCCATAGTTACGGTTAAACCTTACGGAGTTGATGTATCCTCAGGCGTTGAAGGAAACCAAAAAGGAAAAAAAGACCTTGATAAATTAAAAAGTTTCATAGAAACAGCCAAAAAAGACTCTGATTTTCCCCTGCGGGCTTCCTAACTTCCTTGACAAGGCAAAAGATTAAAGTAAATAATAACTTAAGTTGTCTTTCAGATGAAAATCATATAATGGCCGATATATTATTTGTCATGCCCAGGTTCGAAGGCGTCAACGGAGAACCTGTAAACCCTCAAACAGACCCGCCGCTTCCTTTTTTATGGTTGGGCGCAGTCCTTGAACCAAAAGGATATTCCATAAAGATAATTGACGCCGGGCTTCATGCCGATGCCAAAAGCCTGATAAAAAAAGAACTGGACAATAAACCTATCTTCATCGGGTTCTACGGGCATCTTGGCAGATGCGTGACGTCTTTGATAGAACTCAGTTCATTCGCGAAGGAATACGCTCCTGAAATCCCGGTTGTTCACGGCGGGATACTTCCCTCAATGAACCCGGCACTGACATTGAATGAGCCTTATGTCGACGTGATCGTAATCGGCGAAGGGGAAGCCACCGTTATTGAGCTGACCGAAGCGCTTAAAAACAATTTGCCACTCGACGATATTAAAGGCATCGGCTTCAGAAAGAACGGAGAGATGATCATAACGCCTGAGCGCCCCCTGCTTGACTTAAACTCGCTTCCGGTTCCTTCTTGGCATCTCATTAAAGATGACATCGGCAACTA
This sequence comes from Nitrospirota bacterium, assembly GCA_016213935.1. Classification (GTDB taxonomy): domain Bacteria; phylum Nitrospirota; class Thermodesulfovibrionia; order UBA6902; family UBA6902; genus JACQZG01. The sequence goes on along the minus strand of JACQZG010000008.1, from coordinate 25,013 downwards.
CCTTTTGCCGGTAGGTTACCACGATGACGGAAGGGTGATAAACGGGCTGCATCTCGTATCATCAAAAGGATGCCCCGCCAAATGCAGTTTTTGCTTTTCCAATTACTATCAGAAGAGATACAGGTGCAAAAGCGCCGAAAAAACCCTCGAAGAAGTTGAATGCCTTATAAAAGAATTAGGGGTAAGAGATTTTTATTATCATGACGAGGACTTCCTTATAAACAAAAAAAGGGCGAGGGAATTATTTAAGCTCATCAAAGAGAGAAAACTCGACATTAGATTTTCCTGCCAGACAAGAGTTGATACTTGCGACGACGACCTGCTGAAGGAAGCCTCGGCTGCCGGGCTCATCGGGCTGTCCTTCGGCGTTGAATTCTGCACTGAGGACGTTCTTGAATCATATCAGAAGAAGATAAGCATGGAGCAGGTCTTTAAAGCGGCTGAATTGAGCAAAAAATATAAAATCTTCAGCCATTTTAACCTGATATTCGGCTACCCCTCGGAGAAATATGCCGATATGATGACAACAGTGAAAGTCGCTGAAAAACTGCGGAAGATAAATCCGTTCTCAGACTTCTCGTTATTTGCGTATACGCCGAATTACGGAACACCCGAATTCAGGGAGATAGAGGATAAATACCATTTTTACCCTAAAAAGCTAAAAGACTGCGAATGGCTCCACTGGTCCACCCTTAAAAACAGAAAATGGATAAGGCATAAAGCGCTGGCGAACAACTTCTATTTCTTGTTCAGGCTATATTTCGCGAATACAGGGGATATCACTCCCGCGATTTACAGAAACAATTTAGTCAAAAAATGGGCTGAATTAAGGCTGAAGGGGCCTTTTCTGAGTTTTGCCCCAGAGCTGTTTGTTGTAAATTTAATCCGGAAATTCTACAAAAAGACCGCGGCCTAACATCGCTTGAGATATTGCTGTTCAGCGACAATCCGGATTCTCGCTCATAATATATATCCCCGCATTCATATCAGAAAAACAAAGTATGCGCCAAACCATAAATAAATCATCAATCGAAAGCCTGTTGGGTATTCCCTTCACGGAAAATAACAATATTGAACTGCTGGAAAGCGGATCAAGGGTTTTTGAATCGATCCTGAAAAACATGTCTAACGCAAAAAAAATAATCTGCGTAGAATTTTATATATTCAAAGATGACGAAACCGGAAGAAAACTTGCCGAATTGCTGAAAGAGAAAGCGATGTCAGGCGTGTCGGTATATGTGCTCTACGATCACTTCGGCTCCTTTCTAACCTCGAGAGGATTCTGGGCCGGGCTCAGCGGCGCAGGCATAAAGTTCAAGGCTTCACACCCCTTCAAATTTTCAGCGCCGCGAAGTTATATCTACCGTGACCACAAAAAGCTCATCGTCATCGACGGCACCAAAGCCTTTACGGGAGGCTTCAATATAGCCGACGAGTACCGCGGTTATTTCAGAAAAAAAATAATCCCGTGGCGCGATCTCGGCATCTCCATGGAGGGGCCGATTGCTGCCGAGCTTTTCAGTCGTTTCATCGAAAGCTGGAAAAGATGGAAAGGAAAAGCTTTGGCGGAAGATTACAACCCGCCTGATATTGCCCGCGGCGTTTCCGCAATTCCTATCTTCTCCAGTTCTGCACGAGAGAGAAGGAGGATGAGAAAATTGTTTATACAAAGCATAGACAGCTCAAAACAAAGCATTTTGATTACGACGCCATACTTTTTACCCGGCAGAAAAATATTAAAAGCCCTTGAAAGGGCTTCGATGAACGGCGTTGACCTTAAAATCCTTCTACCCGGCAAAAGCGACGTTAAAACCGTTTACTACGCCAGCAGGGTTTACTACAAGAAACTATTGAAGGCCGGCGCCGGGATATACAATTATCAAGGGGATATTCTTCATGCAAAATATTCCGTTTTCGACGCCTGGTGGAGTATCGTGGGCTCCGCGAATCTCGATTTTCAGTCATTAAGCAGAAACGAGGAGAGCAACGTCGGAATCCTTGACATCGATTTCGGAACTAAGATGGCCGAAACATTCCGCAACGATCTGCGAAACTCTTTGAAAATCGATAACGACTCTTGGGACGGCAGGCCTTTCAGCCAGAAGATATTGGAACGACTATCTTTTATTTTAATGAAAATATTATCAGTTTGATTGCCAGTCGTTATTTTTTGTATGCGGTGAATTGCTTACGCTTGAAAAAGATACCGTAATTTGACATTATAATAATTATAAATAAAATTATAACTCTCTAATTTTTCTTTATAAAATAATAAATAATGAAGCTTATCATTCAAATCCCCTGCCTCAACGAAGAAAAAACCCTAACTGCGGTGATTGACAGCCTTCCAAAGAAAATTGAAGGCATTGACGAGATACGCACCCTAATTATTAACGATGGCTCCACTGATAACACTGTCGATGCCGCAATACAGCTCGGTGTCGATTACATAGTTAACAATGGAAGAAATTTGGGGCTTGCCAAAAGCTACAGCAGAGGGCTCGAAGCATCTCTCTTCCTCGGCGCTGACATAATCGTAAATACTGACGGCGACAATCAGTATTGCGGAGAAGATATAGTAAAACTCGTTCAGCCGATTCTACAGCACAATGCCGATGTGGTAATAGGCTGCCGTGATATAGAAGGCAATAAGGATTTTTCAAAATTCAAAAAATTCCTTCAGAAATTCGGGAGCAGCGTTGTCAGGAAGATTTCGGGCACCGACGTCCCTGACACAACCAGCGGATTCAGGGCAATAAACCGCAAGGCTGCCATAACATTTTCAGTTATGAACACATTCAGCTACACTCTCGAAACACTTATACAAGCGGGACGAACGGGAATGAATGTAACATGGGTTCCCATAAGTGTAAACCCCAAACTCAGAGAGTCGCGCCTTTTTAAATCCATTCCGGACTTCCTCTCAAAACAACTCTTCATTATTTTTAATGTTTATCTTTTTTTACTCGCCGATGAGATTTTTCAGCTGGATAGCTTCGTTCTTTTTTCTTCTGTCGCTCGCTAACGCATCAAGAATTTTATATTATCTCTATTTTGTAGGAATAGGCGAACTGAAATTCAAAACCGGGTCAGGAATCCTTCTTCTTTTTTGCGCAACTGCAACAGTTCTTTTTCTGGTTGCGGGGCTTATCGGGTCCGTTCTTTCGGGATTGCGTTTTTTAATTATGGACTTAAGAAGCCGTCTTAGGAATCTTGAGATGTCTCAAAAAATCACACCGTTTGATATTGATATAATAAATAATAAAAATAATTCTGTCTGACCATTTATCGTATAACTATCTAATGCGTCAAACCAATAAAATAAAAGTAATTCTTGTCCACCCTCCGCTGTTGAATGTGCTTTCAGCCGCCACTCCTGAATATGTAGATGAAAACCGCGGGCATACGCCTCCTTTGGGATTGCTCTACATACAGGCAGCGGTCGAGCATTCAGCGCACGAATCTATTTTTCTGGATGGCGACCTCGAAGAGTGGGACCATAAAGAAACAGCCATGCAGGCTCTTTCTCATAACCCCGGCCTGATAGCCCTACAGGGCATGACTTTCACCTTTCCGGACGCGTATAGAGTTGCAAAAGAGATCAAGCTGCTTAACCCTGACGCAAAAGTTCTTGTCGGCGGGCCACACCCAACGATTTATCCGATTGAAACCGCAAAATTAGAACATATCGATTTTGCCTTTGCCGGTGAAGGAGAATTTGATTTCATTGCTTTTCTCGATGTGTTTAGGGATATAAATGCACGGACGGCAGTCCCCGGAATCGCAAGCAAAAATGGCAATGAAGTAATCTACACGCCATCCCGCGGCCTTCTTAAAAATCTCGACTCTGTATATTTTCCTGCAAGAAAATCTTCCAAATACAATAACTATACCTCAGTTCTCGCCAAATCCAACCCCATCACAACGATGATTACGAGCAGGGGATGCCCGTTCAACTGCGTTTTTTGCAATAGAATGGGAAGGCAGTACAGATTCCATTCAGCCGGATATGTACTTGATGAAATTGAAGACATATTAAGTTTAGGAATAAAAGAAATTTTCATCCATGACGATACATTCACGCTCAAACGCGAGAGGGTCAAGGCGATCTGCGAAGGGATAATCGACCGCGGCTACAATTTTTCATGGGAGGCGAGGACGCGTATTGACTGCGTTGACAAAGAACTCATTTCGCTCATGAGCAAAGCCGGATGTCACAGGCTCAGCTTTGGCATAGAATCAGGCTCTGAAAAAGTTTTGAAAAGCATGAGAAAAGGCATTGATATAAGTATGGTTGGGGATATTTTTAAATGGTGCATGGACGAAGGCATAATAACCCTGGGAGACTTCATGTTCGGAAATTTAGATGAGGAGAAGGAAGACATAGATAAGACCTTAAAATTCGTTAAAAGATTAAGGCCGGATTATGTGCAGTTCAGCATATGCAGCCCATATCCAGGAACACCTCTGTATGAAATAGGGTTAAAAACAGGCGTCGTTCCCGGAGATGTATGGCTTGAATTTGCGAACAATCCCCTCAAACCCTTTCAAAGTCCTGTATGGACGCAGCATTTTACAAAAGACGAGTTGATTAAGATAACTGCATCTGCATACAGGTCTTTTTATATGCGCCCTTCTTTTATCCTAAAACAGCTTATGAATATTCATTCCTTTAACCAACTTAAAACACTGGCGCGCGGAGCTGTCGGCATCTTGCGAAAATAATTTCACGCCATTTAACTATTCCAAATATGCAAATCTTATTAATCAACCCTGCGTTCAGCCTATATGGAGGATTGAAGGGCCACGGTGGCTCCATGGCGCCGCTGAATCTCTGCTATCTGGCAGCATATGGCAGGCAACATCATCCTGATGCGGAATTTAAGATAATAGACTCTGAGGCACAAGGTCTGAGCCATGAAGAGACGGTCAATGAAGCCGAATTATTCTCGCCTCGCCTTATCGGGATCACAACAAACACCTGTGTTTTTGATTCGGTGATCAAATTGATAAAGATGCTTAAAAGGAAACTGCCTGATGTTCCCATAATTATCGGCGGTCCTCACGCTTCATCTTTGCCTGAACGTTCGTTGCTTGAAAGCGGCGCAGACTTCGCTGCAATAGGAGAAGGTGAACTTACATTTTCTGAATTGATTTCTCAGATTAAAACCGGGTTAAAAAGTTTGGAGCAAATTGACGGTTTAGCATACCATAATCATAACGGAACGATAACTATTAATTCATGCAGAGGATTAATACAAGAACTTGATCTCCTGCCATTCCCTGCAAGAGATCTCATTGAAAACAGCTTATATATCCCTCCGCCTACAAAACGGGTGGGTTTGGGCCCCAATACAATAATATCAACAAGCAGGGGTTGCCCTTTTAACTGCGGTTTTTGCGGCGCTCAAACAGTGTGGTCGCGCAAGATCAGATTCCGCAAACCTAACTGTGTTGTGGAGGAAATAAAGGATTGCGTTAACAACTACGGCATAATGAACTTCAATTTTACTGATGAATTCTTTACTGCCAATAAAGATCGGGTACTTGAAATTTGCGATTTAATATGCAAGCTGAAATTAAATATAAGCTGGGTTTGTTCAGCAAGGGCTCAACGCCTGGATAAAGCAACTCTGGAGGCAATGAAAGAAGCGGGCTGTCATGAGATAAGCTTCGGAATCGAGTCCGGAAATCAGAATATACTGAAGAAAATCGACAAATCGCTTAATCTTGACGAAGCATTAGAAACAATACGAGCAACCAAAAAAGCCGGCATCAAGACTCATGCAAGTTACATATTGGGATATATCGATGAAACGGAAGAAACGATTAAAGATACCATAAATTTTGCAAAGAAGCTGAACACACATGTGGCGGCATTCTTTATTGCAAGCCCGCTTCCCGGCACCCGTTTGTATGCAGAGGCGCTCGAAAAAGGCTACTTGCGGCCCGACGCTACCTGGGCGGACTACTCACCTCTCTCCAACAAAGATTCCGTCTTAATGCTTCCGGAACTTCCTATACCAGTAATCAGAAAATGGCACCGAAAAGCCATAAGAAGTTATTACATGCGGCCCAAATATCTTATACTGAAATTAATGTCAATACGGCACTGGTATGATATCATTAACTTATTTAACGGATTGAAATTATTCCTGAGCATAAAAAAATAAGGGTCTTTACATTATTCCGAATACCCTTCACGTTACTTCCCTTAACTATGAATTCGTCAAAAAACAACAACTTCGTTAACTACAAAAACATATTAAGGATAATCGGGATTGGTCTCTTTATTTTCATCATACGCAATATTGACTTTTCAAGAATAGCAAGTTACTTAAGCAAAATAAATATTACCTATCTAACAGCCGTGCTTATCTTGAATTTCCCGCTTATATTGACCAAAACATTTCGTTGGAACTCCATCCTGAAAATACAAAAAATAAAATTGCCTTTAATGGACAATTTTCTTATTTACTACAGCACATCCTTCCTCGGAGTCATCAGCCCCGGTAATATCGGAGAATTCATGAAAGCTTTTTATCTGAAAAAAGAGGCAGGGGTCCCTCTGTCAAAAGGCTTTTTAAGCTCGATGCTGGACCGGCTGTTCGACTTATACCTTCTTTCGATCATCGGCACTTTAGGTATCTGGCATCTGAAAATAATATCACATCCGTCAATGGCTTTTGCCGTATTGATAGCACTTGTTTCACTTCCGCTGATATTGATAGTCAATAAAAAATTGATGGGCAAATGTATCAGGTTTCTTTACAATAATTTTATTTCCGATAAAAACAAAAACAGAGTTGAAAAAAACTTCAGGGATTTTTATGAAGATGCAAGCGAACTGATTAGCCCCAGGCTATTCATTTCAGCCATTCTGACTTGTCTCGGCACTTTTATTTTTTTTATCCAGAGTTACCTTCTGGTAATATCACTCGGCCTGCAGGCAGGTTTTGTCACCATAACAATTTTTATGTCAGTAGCCAGATTGATAAGCCTCATACCTGTTTCTGTTTCCGGCATCGGGACACGCGATGCCATACTTATCTATCTGTTTTCAACAATAAGCCTTTCTCCAGAAACCGCTGTGACTTATTCATTCCTTATCCTATTATCTCTTTTTGTTTTTAACGGCCTGATTGGGGCAATAGCATGGTGGATTAAGCCATTGGATATCAGAAACTTGAATACATCTGCTGCTGACGCATATGCTAAGACTGTACAGCCATGACAAATATGCCCTCGCATAAAACGGACAAACTCTATCTTCCTGTAAGCATAATTCTGCTTTTACTTTCAGCAATATATCTATCCTGTAAATTTTTCAAGCGATATGAGCCTGACTTTATTTATGGGCTTGATTTTCTTGCTTTGACAGTTTTTTCCATATCAACAGGTTTACTAATATTGCTTTTTTATAAATTTGATAAAAACAGAAAGCGACTCTTCATCTTGATATTCGTTATCCTTTTCACAGTTACGGCATTTTCATATTACTTCACTCTGCCTGAAAAATGTATCGACTGTGCAGGTGATATCACTGTAGGCGCATTAGCCAGAAAAACAGGCATGATGAATTTTATCAAGGACTACAATAAACCGGCTCTCTACCAGATAAAACATGATTCAAACAGATACAGGAGATTTTTGAAATATGATGATCTATTAAAGCTGCATTATAAGGAAGATATAGACAAAATTCCAGATGATGCATCAGGTGATGAAAGATTTTCAAACATGGCAGTTTTCAGGACAAGCAAGCATTCACCGTTCTGGTTCTGCATTATTGGATTTTGGCAGGCTCTCTTTGGCGAAGCGTATTTGTCTCACGTGATACTCGGGTTCTTAACGGCAGTTTTATACCTTTTCTCCCTGTATATTTTCCTTGGATTGTTTTACGGGAATGATAACTTTAAGGATAAGCTCTCGATAATTTTCTTATATCTCCTTCTGCCGGCTTTTCTGATACAGGCAACCAGGCCCAAAAACGACCTTCTTGTCGGAATATTCATAACATGGACACTCTATTTTTTATTTAAGAACAAAAAAGAAGGCATAAACATGTATGACATTACAGCAGGGGCATGCCTTTCATTTGCTGTCATATCTAAATTCACATCATTAACAATATTTCTCCCTGTTATTATGTTTTATCTGATGACTTTCAGATATAAGGCAATTCCAAAACTCACGGTTTTACTGTCAACTTTTCTTGTTATCCCATTATCCCTTTACTATCTGTTTGAATATGACATGCTGCTGAATATTATTTCCGGGAGTGTCGAGCAAACAATTTATAACTATCAAAATGTTTTTATCGAAATGTTTGTACGCCGTTTTTTATTTGAGCAATATTATCTCGGAATCCCTTTTCTTGTTTTGACCTTTATCTTCCTGATTAAATACAGAACAGCCTTTTTTCACAGCGAAATCTCAATTCCATACCTGTTCGTCTCCTTCTTTTATGGTTATTTTTTTATATTATGGGGGTCAGAGGTAGCAAGGCATCTTACGGGATATTTGCCATTGTCTGTCCCTATGACAGCGGTTATTTACAATCATTGCAAAGAAAAAGAGAAATTGATTTTAACAGCTGGCATCTTGCTGCTGATAAATAATTACTTAATTTTACTTGACAGATATATCGACTTGAACACGTTATATAAAATACGCTGGTCTTTCTGGTAATATCGGTTGCGTAATTCATGCCGCATTGTTAATCTGCCGTTCATCATAACAAATCACAACGATAACTTTTTCAACTAAGCATACCCGCCTGTGATATAATAATTTCTTTAAAAATTAAATACCCGGGTTAAACCCTTATGAAAAAAACCGGCGGAAAATCACCTGATAGAAAAGGCCATTTCGGGCAGTACGGCGGCAGGTTTGTGCCTGAGACACTGATGCCGGCGCTTATTGAACTTGAAAAGGCTTACAATAAGTGCAGGAAAGACAAAGGATTTATCAATGACCTTGCTTCGCTTCAAAAAGATTATATCGGAAGGCCTACCCCTCTATATTTCGCTGAAAACCTGACGGGGCGCTTGGGAGGCGCGAAAATATATCTCAAAAGGGAAGACCTCTGCCATACCGGAGCGCATAAAATAAACAATGCCATCGCACAGTCTCTCCTTGCGAAGAGAATGGGGAAAACGAGGATCATTGCCGAGACCGGCGCCGGCCAGCACGGCGTTGCGACCGCGACAGGCGCGGCGCTCACCGGGCTTGAGTGCGAGATATATATGGGTTCTGAAGACATCAGGAGGCAATCGCTTAATGTGTTCAGAATGCGCCTTCTGGGTGCAAAGGTTACAGAGGTCCCCATGGGCTCAAGAACGCTTAAGGACGCCATCAATGAGGCTTTAAGAGACTGGACGACCAATGTCGGCAACACGCATTATGTCCTCGGAACCGCATTCGGCCCTCATCCCTACCCTGCCATGGTCAGGGATTTTCAGTCAGTTATCGGCAAAGAAGCGAGAAAGCAGATTCTCCAAAAAGAGAAGAAACTTCCTGACTGCCTGATTGCATGTGTTGGCGGAGGCAGCAACTCCATAGGACTTTTCCATGCCTTTATTAATGACAGCGTCAGAATGGTGGGGGTTGAGGCCGGGGGTCACGGCATAAAGACAGGAAAACATGCCGCACGTTTCGCGGGCGGTTCAATCGGAGTCTTTCAGGGCTGTAAAAGTTATCTTCTTCAGGACAGGGACGGCAATGTCCTCGGAACACACTCGGTCTCGGCAGGGCTCGACTACGCTTCAATCGGCCCCGAGCACTGCAACCTGAGAGATATGAAGAGAATCGAATACACCTATGCCACTGACAATGAAGCCCTCAACGCATTCGAACTATTAAGCCGCACCGAAGGTATAATACCTGCTTTAGAATCGGCTCATGCCGTTGCCGAGGCTGTCAAGCTGGCAAAGGCAATGCCTAAGAACCATATAATTATCGTTAACCTTTCAGGCAGGGGTGATAAAGATGTTGAGCACGTCGCAAGAATTAAGAATATATCATTATGAGAAGCATAAAAGAAGCATTCAATAATATAAAAGGATCGGGAAGAAAGGCGCTTATTACATATATTATGGCCGGCGACCCTTCTCTCAACGCAACAAAAAAACATATCATTGCACTTGAAAAATCAGGCGCGGACATAATAGAGCTCGGCGTTCCGTTCAGCGACCCTCTCGCGGACGGGCCCACGATTCAAAGGGCTTCAGAGAGAGCGCTCGCAAAAAAAATCACATTAAGAAAGGTTCTGGGTTTTGTCGCTGAAATAAGAAAGGCTACGGACATCCCAATCATACTTATGACATACTATAACCCGGTCTTCAAATTCGGCGTTGAAAAATTTGTCAGAGCCGCGGTAACAGCAGGTGTCAACGGCATAATAGTCCCTGACTTGATACCTGATGAAGCCGGCGACCTGATAAGAGAAGCGAGAACTCACAATCTTGACACGATATTTCTGCTGGCTCCCACAAGCACCCCTGAAAGGATAAGGAAAGCAGCCAGGGCATCGACCGGCTTTATATATTATGTTTCGATAACTGGGACAACAGGGGCAAAGCTCTTAATTGACCCCAGAATGCGGAAGACGCTCAACTCAATAAAAAATATTTCCGGCAAGCCTCTTGCCGTGGGTTTTGGAATTTCCACGCCAAAAGAAGCATCTTCGGTATCGCTTCTTGCCGATGGCGTTATAGTCGGAAGCGCGATAGTAAAATTAATAGGCGAGGGAAAAAAGGTCACAAAATTCGTCAGAAGCCTCAGAAAAGCGGTCTGACGTTTTCAGATATCTTAATCTTGAAAACCGATATCCGTTTTTAAACTACAACTAATATGGCATGGTTCAAGAAGGACAAACCGGCTTCGCAAAAACATGTAAAAGTCCCGGAAGGGCTCTGGATAAAATGCAATTCATGCAAAGAGATAATCTACAGGAAAGAGGTCGAGAGAAATCTTAAAGTCTGCCCGAAATGCAACTACCACTTCAGAATATCGGCGAAAGAACGCATCCATCTTTTTGTGGATGAAGGCAGTTTCATTGAAACGGACAAAAACCTTTCATCTAATGACCCTCTGAACTTCAGCCCCGAGGGAAAAGACCAGGTTCCTTATAAAACCCGCCTTGAGGAAGTGCGCGAGAGCACTGATTTAACAGAAGCCGCCATATCAGGAAACGCTTCAATTGACGGACATCCGGTAATAATGATAGTGCTTGATTTCTCTTTCTTCGGGGGCAGTATGGGTTCTGTTGTCGGAGAAAAATTCGTGAGAGCCGTTGAAAAAGCCTCTGAAGAGCGGCTTCCCTTCATATCGATCGCCTCTTCAGGCGGCGCAAGGATGCAGGAAGGCATAATATCCCTGATCCAGATGGCGAAGACATCGGCGGTCATCTCTAAATTCAAGACAATCGGAAAACCTTATATCTCAATACTTGCAGACCCGACTTTCGGGGGCGTTTCCGCGAGTTTCGCAATGCTTGGCGACATTATAATAGCTGAGCCTAAAAGCCTCATCGGATTTGCGGGCAAAAGAGTGATAGAACAAACCATAAACCAGCAGCTGCCGGATAATTTCCAGACAGCGGAATTCCTTCTCGAACACGGAATGATCGATATCATAGTGCCGAGGAAAGATTTAAAACGGACGATAAGCAATATTCTTTCATTAACCGCGGGAGATAAATAATATTCCTCAATATATGCCGCTCATGCCGCTATCCTCAGGCTTTTTGCCATGCTGACAGAACCCGACATTTATAAAGAAGCCACTGAATACCTGTACGGCCTGCAAAAACACGGCATAAAGCTGGGGCTTTCAAATATCACAGCATTAACTGGTATACTTGGCAACCCGCAGAAGTCATTCAGGTCTATTCATGTTGCCGGCACAAACGGAAAAGGCTCCACTACTGCAATGGTTGCATCGATCCTCAGCGCCTCCGGTTATAATGTCGGCACTTTTACTTCTCCTCATCTTGTAAGCTTTACAGAAAGAATTAAGGTAAATAACGCCCCGATAAGCGAATCAGAGGTTGCAACCCTTACTCATAAGATAAGGAACTCTATTGCCGGGACAGGCCTGAACCCGACTTTTTTCGAAGTTGTCACAGCGCTCGGTTTTTATTATTTAGCGAGCCGAAATGTGGACTGGGCTGTCATTGAAACCGGAATGGGCGGAAGATTAGACGCCACAAATATTATCCTGCCGGAAATCAGCATCATAACGAATATAGATATGGATCACGCGGAATATCTCGGCAGTTCCATATCAGAGATAAGCCTTGAAAAAGCTGGAATCATAAAACCCGGTATCCCGGTGGTAACTGCCGCAACGCAGCCTGAGGCTTTAAAACAGATATTGGAAACCGCCGGAGAGAATGATTCAGCAGCCCATATTTACGGCAAAGATTTCGAGAGCCTTATACTTGAGGAAAATTCCGGCGGCCTCGTCTTTAATTATGACGGATACAGGCGGATTGAGAATATACCTTTAAACCTTACCGGCGGTTTCCAGGCCGTCAACGCATCACTTGCCATAAGAGCCTCTGAGATACTAAATGAGAAAGCCGCCCCTCTTGGCGATATTTCCGTAAAAAGCGCCCTGTCAGGCGTCAAAATGGAAGGCAGGATCGAGATTATTTCCGAACACCCAAAAATTATTCTTGACTCAGCGCATAACCCTGCGGCGGCGGGGAAACTCTCCGGCGCATTGATGAAACACTTCGGGGACAAGAAGATTATAATCATTATAGGCATAATGAAAGACAAGGATTTAGAAGGCATATTAAAGCCTTTGATGGAGATATCCGATACAATGATTTTTACAAGGCCCGAAGGCGAGAGAGCCGCTTTGCCTCAGACAATATATGACAACGCGTTGAATCTGCTTAAGAACGGCTCGGTAAAAAATAATCCTTCACTCATGCTGACGGCGTCAGTGGACGAAGCCTTAACTGCTGCGAAAATATCATGGAATGATGATAAGATAATATGCATTACCGGGTCTTTTTACACCGCCGGAAAAGCAAAAGAACTTTTAGGCTTCAAAGGCGTCTTATCCGGATTAAGAGAATAGCGCAAAATGCAAAAGAATGAAAAACGGAAAACCGGCTGGTTGTTACATGTTAATAATGCATGCCTTGTTCTCTTTTGCCTTTTTTGGATAAACCTCCTGATTTCTGCCGCGCATGCGGAAGATGCCCTTCAGATCTCATCCGATTTACTTGAATACTTATCCAAAGACAACACTTATACAGGCAGGGGAAATGTGCTTATACAATTCAAAGGGCAAAGCCTTAAGGCGGATGAAGTCCTGCTGAACTATTCCACCTCAGACACCATAGCCTCTGGAAATGTGATTTACGAAAGCCCCGAGGCCGTAATCAATGCCTCCAAACTTGAGTTGAACATTGAGAGCAGGCTCGGCACGATTTATGACGCCTATATGCTGTATAAAAAAAGAAATATACGCATACGCGGAGGGAATATCAAAAAAACCGGGGAAGAGAACTATGAGATGGACAGGGCTGATATCACGACCTGCGAGTCCGTCCCTCCAGAATGGCATATATCAACTGAAGACATAAAGGTTGTTCAGCATAAAAAACTCACTTCAAGAAACACAAAGTTTTACATAAAAGACCTGCCGGTCCTGTACACGCCTTATTTTACCGTTCCCCTGCTCGGCAAACGCGAGACAGGCGTGCTCAACCCTTCTCTCGGATATACGAACACGAAAGGATTCACTTATAACCAGGGCTTCTTCTGGGCAATAGGGGAGAACAAAGACGCCACTTTTTACATAGACATCTTCAGCAGCAAAGGATTGGGGAAAGGCATAGATTACAGATATATATCCGCCCCGGAAAATTTTGGGGAAATATGGCTCTACCATCTCAGGGACAATGACCTTTCCAGGGAATTCTCCGAGGTAAAAAGCTATCACAACCGCAAGCTTTTTCATGACATATCAAGTTATTTGAAAATTCATATGGTAAACGAATTCGACTATTACGATATACTTGAATCAACACCTCCCGACAGGTTCGGTTTCTCATCCAAGGAGCCCTCTCTCTTCGGCTTCATATCCGATGAGAGGCAGCAGAAATTTCTCGAGTCAAACCTTCATTTTTCAAAGCCCTTTGAAAGCGGAAGAATATATCTGTCGAGCCAATACAGGCAGAATCTCGAAGGAAGTTCCGGCACAATATCACAGAGCCTCCCCGAATTCGGAGCGGTGCTTAACACGCAAACACGGGGGCCCGCCTCATTCAATATAGCTTTCAGAGGAACAAACTTCTGGAAGGAAGAAGGTCAGAAAGGGCTGAGGCTTGACCTTAAATCAAACCTTTTTATCAGCTTTGGAAGAACCGTCAGTTTCAGCCAAAGAGCCGGGCTGCGCGAAACAGCGTACTTTCTTACGTCCCCCGACAAAAACAAGAACAGCCAGGCTGTTGACCTCAGTTCCTCTCTATCAACAAGATTCATAAAAAGATTCAAATCATTTAATCACATTGTCGAGCCGGCAATCGAATATGACTATATTCCGGACATCAGGGAAGATGACATAGAGACTTTCGATTCAACAGACTCGGTCCCGGAAACAAGCGGCATAACTTACTCGCTTACCAACAGAATAGCAGGAGCTGATCCCGGAGGTCTTGAGGCGCGGTTCAGGCTCTCGCAAGGCTACAGCCTGCTCGGCTCCGAAAGGCCATTGACGCCGGTATCTGCCGAGGGCTCCCTTTCCAGCAAAAATACAGACTTCAAACTGAATGTATCATACGATGTTTATGACAACAGAATTGCGGACACAATAGCTTCTCTTAATTTGAAAAACGATCGGGGATATATCGGGCTCGGGAAAAACTTCAGGCGCTCCACTCTTCTCGACCAGTATTCGATCGAGGGAGCCCTCTACTACCCGATAACCATTTACAACAAAAATCTCCCGCTCGAGATTGGCGGAAAGCTTTGGTATGACCTTAAAGGCGGGGGCATACAGGAACTGAACCTGAAGACATCATACAAAAGGCAGTGCTGGGGCTTTGCCGTTACTTACTCCAAGAAACCCCATGAATATGAAATAATGTTCGGGATAGAATTCACCGGGCTCGGGACAGTCCAGTTGGGATAATCCCTGCCGCGGTTTAATATGCTTTAAAGATTATCTTTCGCTTCATTCCACAAAATGTCCATCTCCGGAAGCGTCATCTCTGAGACGGATTTTCCCATCTCTGCGGCTCTCTTCTCAATGTGCCCGAACCTCTTTATGAATTTATTGATGGTCTTTCCCAGCGCGTCTTCGGGATTTACGCCGGCCCAATTGGATATCCTCACAAGAACAAAAAGAATGTCCCCAAGCTCGTCTTCGATCTCATTGTAATCTTTCTTTGAAAGAGCCTCTTTGAATTCCTTGACCTCTTCATCAAGTTTAGTGATTACATCTTTGATATTCTCCCAGTCAAAACCAACCCTCGAAGCCTTAAGCTGAAGCTTCTGCGCCCTCAGAAGCGAGGGCAAAGACCTCGGAACGCCCCCGACAAGAGACCTTCCCTTCTTCTCTCTCTTTTTTTCCTCATCCCACCAGACCCTTACTTCATGAGATGTTTTGAAATCCGAGTCGCCGAATACATGCGGATGCCTTCTCACCATCTTGCCCACAATGCCCTCAATCACATCGTCAATCCCGAAAAGGCCGTCCTCGCTCGCGATCTGTGATTGTAAAACTATCTGCAGAAGAAGGTCGCCAAGTTCTTCTTTAATCTCTTCAGTGTCATTATCATCAAAAGCGTCAAGAAGCTCATAAAGCTCTTCGACAAGATATGGCTTAAGGCTGTGCATCGTCTGCTCCCTGTCCCATGGACAGCCTCCAGGCCCCCTGAGCATCTCAATCACCCTTATCAATTCATCAAGCTTCATAAGCGGATGTTATTATTTTCGCGAGGCACGAGAGCAGCCGGAAGGCGGAGAACCGCGGAAATTACCGGTCCCTGCCTGAAAAAAGGTTTGTATCCCAGATGAACGGGAAGCCTCCGAATATTATGAAGACGACATATAAGAACAGTATCGCCCATGTGATTTTCAAAGACTCCTCTGACCATTCCTTGATCTTGGCGACATGGACATTGTTGATCTTGGTAGTTGAGTCCTCAAGCTCATAAGCGAAATCCTCGAGCCTCATGAGAATTTCCTTGTCATATCTGCCGGTTTTGGAATATTCATTAAAAAAGTTCGATATCTCCTCGAGTTTATCCATGTCGTCAATGATAATATCAAGAAGATCCACCTCAACATTTTTCTTCTCATAATTCTCAGACTTTTCATTCTCCCTGTATTTTCTTATCTTCGCCTTTATGTTTCGTATCAGTTCAGTAGCCTCTTTTGAATACTTCTCTTCGGGGGATATCAGAAAGTGGTGCATCGCGAGAATGAGGCGGTATGTGTCGGAATGAATATTGTCAATGAAAACTATGTGTTCCGTCTCGTTTTCGATCTTGTAGGTATTGTGCAGGATATTTCTCGTAAGCATTATGCTGACGATGCCGATCAGTATGAGGACAAAACCTGCTATCGCCTTTGAGACGGGAACCGCCCTGCCCGATATTTTCAGCATTGAATATTATATGTTTTCCGCAGGGAAGATACAATCGGCCGGATTTACATGCTGAAAATCGCAATAAAACTATAGTATATTATAATCATGCCGGAATTCATGAAACGGAGGATAAGATGGTAGTCGGAAAACCACTGTTGACTGTGCAGCAGATACAGAAAAGAGTCGCTGAACTTGCGGAAGAGATATCGCGTGACTATGAGGGCAAAGAGATAATCGCCATAGGAATCTTAAAAGGAGCCTTCATGTTTTTTTCAGACATAGTCAGGCTCATTCAAATCCATACGGACATTGATTTCCTGAATGTCTCAAGCTACAGCAAGACAGAGAGCAGCGGGGAAATCAAGATTCACAGCGGGCTCAGAGAAGAGATCAAAGGCAGGCATGTTCTTCTTGTGGAAGATATTATTGATACCGGGATTACCATCGAGCACATTAAAAATATGCTGTTGGCAAAAGGCCCGGCCTCACTGAGAATATGCTGCCTTCTCGACAAGAAGGCGCGCAGAAAAGCGGATGTCAGAATAGATTACAAAGGTTTTGAAATCCCTGACAAATACATCGTTGGCTACGGCCTTGATTATGAAAACAAATTCAGGAACCTCCCTTATATAGCGACATTAAAGAACAATATTTGATGAGCCGGCCTGCCCCTCTCCTCACGGCCCGGGCCGATATTTGGCCATTATTCAGCAGCCGGCTTCCGGTTACATCCATCAAAACCATAAGGGCAATTTGATTAACGATTCAGGCATCGTAATAATAGGCGGCGGATTCTCAGGGCTTGCCTCGGCATACTTTCTTAAGAAAATGGGCATGGATGCCCTGCTCCTTGAAAAAAATCACTCTCTGGGCGGAATGGCTTCCTGCGTCAAAACCGGCGGTTTCCTCATAGAGAAGTTCTACCACCACTTCTTCAGTCATGATTCAGATATCCTTTCCATTATCAGGGATATCGGCAAAGAGAACGAACTCATATGGGGAAAAACAAGTATGGGTTTTTTTGCCGGCAATAACATTTACGGGCTCACAACCCCTTTTGACCTTTTGAGGTTCAGACACATCAGCATGCTCGACAGGCTCAGTTTCTCCCTATTCTCATATAACGCGAGGAAGAGTTCAGCCGGCGTTGACCTTGACGGCATAAGCACGGAAGAATGGCTCGGGAATAAAATCGGCTCATCAGCTTATCTGAGGATAATGGCGCCGCTTATCAGATCCAAATTCGGAGTGCACATGAACGACATCTCTGCCGCCTTTCTCATGGGCAGGGTGAAGGCAAGAGTCAACTCAAGAACTAAACTTTTCGGAAAAGAGAAGTTCGGGTACCTGAGCGGCGGGCTTGACAGGCTCTCATCAGGTATGATTAACATCCTTGAAAAAGAAGGGCGCATGGTCAGGCTCGGCTGCGAGGCAAAAAAGATCAGGGTTAAAGGCGATTACAGTTTTAGCGTTGAAACATCGGATGGCTCCGCTCTGGACTGCGGCCATATAATATTCACCGCGCCGCTGCCGGTCCTCCGCTCCCTCCTCTCTTCTTCCGGCGGAACCAGCTGTTTCCCCGAATTCGATTACAGGTCTGTAGTCTGCGCCTGCATCGGCCTGAGAAAGAGCCTCAGCAAATATTATTGGATAAACATCGCGGCCGAAGAACTTCCGTTCGGCATAATCATCGAACATACAAATCTTGTGCCGCCTTCGGAATACAAAGGAGATCACATAATATATCTTGCCTCTTACTGTGACAGGGGCTCAAATATTTTCAGAATGAGCGACGAATCACTTTTGGATGTTTACGCGAGCGGGCTTAAAAAGATCTTCCCGTCTTTCAATAATAACGACATTCTCTGGAGCATGATCTCAAGAGAGCCGTTTGCGTCGCCGGTCTTCAGAAGAAATTTCAGCAGGGATTTGGATATCCTCAGATCAAGCCTGCCCAAAGGCCTCCATCTGGCCGGCAACCTCCTTACCTACCCTGGAAGCCGGAATGTGAACAGCGTCGCAAGGACAGGGAAGAACGCGGCCGTGAAGGTAATGGAAGAATATGAAAATAAATGACCCTCGCGTAAGCATAGTTATCCCCGCGAGAAATGCCTCACATGACCTGAGAAAATGCCTCGATGCAATAGCGGGGCTGAAAAGGGATGATACAGAGGTCATAGTTGTTGACGACGCGTCTGTTGATGAAACACCTGCCTTGGCAAATGAGTTCGGCTGCACTGTATTGACTTTTGCAGAGCAGAGCGGCCCTGCAAAGGCGCGTAATAAGGGAGCTGAAATCGCGAAAGGTAACATAATTTTGTTTATCGATGCCGATATAATCATAAATGAAAATACCATCCCTCTCATCCTTGAAGAGTTTTCTTCGGAAAACGGCCCAGCCGCGGTTGTAGGCATGCTCAGCGCCGATTCTCCGCACAAAAATATCTCAAGCCGATATTTCAATCTGAGGAAACATTACGATTATCTTTTGATTGCCGACAGCCTGAAGAATATCTATACATCCATAACCGCTGTAAAAAAAGATGTATTCTTTAAGGCGGGAGGGTTTGACAAAAGCTATACCGGGGCATCGGTTGAAGACGCGGAATTCGGAAGAAGGCTTCACAGGCAGGGATACAGGATAACGCTCAACAAAAAGATAAAAGTGACGCACCTGAAAAAACATTCAGTCTCCAGCCTTGTCAGGAGCGATTTCAGAAGAGCTTCAGCCTTCATGAAGTTCCTTATCAGAGAACGTCTCGCCGGAAACATCATAAAAGAGAAGAGGTTCGTAAGTTTCCGGATGGGTGCGCTGAGCACTGTTTCGATCGCGCCGCTTTTAATGCTATCAGTCATCGCATTGCCTTTTTATCAGCCCGGTTATCTGCTCTTTTTCTCCTGCCTCGCGCTGTTCATTATTGCCAATTACGGTTTTCTGAAATTCACAGGCCAGGTTCTCGGCTGGAAAAGAAATATGCTGATGCCGTTAATGATATTCATTGATTCACTTGCCATAGCCTCCGGGATAATCTCAGGGGCACTGAGTTCCCTCGCAGGGAGAAAATACTGATGACGCTGAATCCTTATATCTCAATTGGAAAGAGCCTCTTGAGGAGTTCACCTTCCATACTTACCTTGTTCGTCACCAGCAGGTGCAATGCAAAATGCAGGATGTGCTTCAACTGGAAGAACATGGATGAGAGCCGGGACAGGAAAGAGCTGTCAGTTAAGGAGATTGAAATGATATCCCGAAACCTGAAAGGCATCCACTCCCTGATACTCTCCGGCGGCGAACCATTTTTGAGAAGAGACCTGAATGAAATAGTTAGGCTTTTCGGGCAAAATTCAGGCACAAAACAGGTCTCGATACCGACCAACCTCTTCTGCGCTGACGCGCCGGAAATGATAAGAGCGATTGCTTCTGAAAATCCCCGGCTCTTTTTCAGAATATTAATAAGCATAGACGGCATAGGCAATGACCATGACGCCATAAGGGCGCATGAAGGAGGGTTTGAAAAGCTTACCGGGAACCTCAGCAGGCTTATCCACATAAAGAGAAGTTTAAAAAACCTGAGCCTTAATTCCGTGACTGTCGTCAGTTCCTTCAACGCGGATAAGATAATCCCTCTATTGGACTTTATAGGCGGGCTTGAGATTGATGATATAAAACTTATCTACGTAAGGGGCAATACGAGAGAGCCCGAGGCAAAAAAGGTGAGCCCCCAAATTTACCGTGACTGCATCAGGCACGCGGAGAATTTAACCGTAAATAAAAGAAGGACAGCCTCTTTCTATAACAACCTCTTCAGCTCTGTCTCGCTTGTCGCGAAAGAGGATATCGCGGAATCGCTCATGACAAAAAAACTGCCCCGGCCCTGCAACGCGGGGCGAAAACTCATCGTAATCTCCGACACGGGAGATATCTTTCCGTGCGAGATACTTCCCGACAAACTCGGCTCTCTTAGGGAAAATAATTACGATACAGAATCGATATTGAAGGCAGCTAAAGCAAAAGAGGTGCTTTCCCAAATAAAAAAAGGAAATTGCTTCTGCACAATGGACTGCAACGCCATAAGCAATGTCATATACAGCCCGGCAAGCTACCCGAGGGTTGCAAGCAAATTGATAAGGTTCTACATGCGGCCTTAAGGCTGATACATGCCCCTGCTCTTCAAATAATTAACGGCATTTTTATTGCCGAGTCCGGCGGATTTCCTTAAGCTTGCAAGCGCCTTCCCCTTCTCTCCCATATCCTCATAACAGAGGCCGAGGTAAAAGTAAGATGTGGAATTCTTCGGGTCCTTCTTAAGCGCCGCGATATAATCATTCACCGCGTTTTGAAAATCCTTCATCTTTCTGTAGGTGTTTCCGCGGTTGTTATAAGTGCGTAGATAGTCAGGCTCAAGTTCAATCGCTTTTGAATAATCCGCAAGCGCCTCCTCGTATCTGCCCATGCTCTCATAAACGAAACCTCTGTTGTTGTATGCCTTGCCGCTCCAGGGGTCCATCTCTACGGCTTTCGTGTAATCCTTGATGGCGAGATCATTCCTGCCCATGGCGCCGTACGCGACTCCCCGGTTGGTGTACCCCTTTGAATATCCCGGGTCAATCTCTATTGCCCTGTCATAATCCTTTACGGCGTCGTCATATCTCTTCATCTTGAGCAAGACATTCCCCCTGTTGCTGTAGACTCCTGCAAGCTCCGGAGAAAGCTCAATCGCCTTTGTGAAATCCTCTAAGGCGCGCCCAAGCTTCCCCATACTCTCATAGGCGCTCCCCCGGTTGCTGTAGGCCTTTGCGTGACGAGGATCAATCTTGATAGCTTTGCTGTAATCGTCAATGGCCTTATCAAATTCTTTGCGCTCCCAATAGACGACTCCGCGGTTAAGATACGCAAGGGGAATGCGGTCAGGGAAGAGCTTTATCTGGTATGACCAGAGTGAGACAGTGTCCTTCCAGACCGGCAATAGTTTTAAAGTCGCATTAATCAAAACCCCGGTGAGGAGAAGAAATAGCAGGATATACGCAGCTCTCAGATGCTTTGACGCCTTCTTGAAAATGTCGCCCGCGATCAAACCTGCAAATATCAAAGGGCCGAGGCCCGGAAGATATGTATAGCGGTTGGCGGCGGGAAAGCTGCCCGTCTGGGCTATTCCGATTACCGGCAGAAGAGTCAATAGATAGTAAAACCAGAGAGCGGACACAAACTTCTTTCTTCTGAACAGATAAATGCTCCCGGCTGTTATCATCAGAAAGATAATGATCGAGCCGAGATACTCAAAGGAAATAATGGTTATACCCGAAGGATACGGATAGTAAGGCGCGAGGCCAGAAGGAAGCAGTATTTTGTAAAGATAAAATATATATCCCTTAATTGAAACGAGCAGGCGGATGCCAATAGGGTGAGTCTCCAATCCCATCAATGCCCCTGTTTTATTATGCGTAGCCAACGCGACTGCTGAAACCAATATGCTAAGCACAATGAAGGGGAGCTTCTCGGCCACAGCCTTCTTTAGATTCCCTGCGCCCCCCTCATCCGGAAATAATTTGCGCAAAGGAAAGTAGTCGAGTATAAAAAGAACAACAGGAAGCGTGACTGCCATCGATTTGCTCATGAGCGACATGGAGAAGAAAAGAATAGAGGCGATATAAAACCTTATTTTATGAGCAGTTACAGTACTGAACTTTAAGTAGCACAGGATGCTCAAAAGGTAGAAGAAAGAGTAAAGGACATCCTTTCTCTCGGCAGTCCATGCGACAGACTCGACGCGTAAGGGATGGATGCCGAAGAGTGTGGCCGTGAAAACAGCGCAGACGAGGGGAACTGTTGTGCCCTCGCCCTTTTTTGCCCTGCCGAGGGTTACAAGAATACAGACAAGATAAAATACGAGAAGCGTGTTCAGCGTGTGAAAGATATTATTCGTGAGATGATATCCGAAAGGGTCCTTGCCCCAGAAGAAATAATCAACGGCAAACGATGTTACTGTTACGGGATACCATGAAGCAATGGCAATGTCGGTGAACGCCCATTTGAAAAAGTCTTTGTCAATCGATTGGATATTGCGGTTTTCATAGATAAGGAGGTTATCATCCCATATAAGAAATTCTCCTTTTAATGCAGGGATAAAGACAAGAAACGTGATTAGCGCAATCGACAGCGCGCCCGTGAGTAAAATGAGCTTTTCCGGAAAAGGTTCATTCCGGCTTTGACCTCTTTTTTTATTTATAAAAACCCTCCCCCTTCAGATTTGTGGTGCCGGAGGCCGGACTTGAACCGGCACAGCCTAAAAGACCGAGGGATTTTAAGTCCCTTGCGTCTACCAATTCCGCCACTCCGGCGATATATTAATACCGCATACAAAAAATTGAAAATAAATTTTATTATACATAATTATCACATGAAAAAAGTTTAGAGTATGGCGCGGAGTTACGACTCATCAGCCGCGATTTCACGAATAACGTCAGCAATCTCCCTGCTTAAAGTTTGAAGCGCCCGGCTCATCGATTCCGCTGCCGCGGAATGCCCCTGCCCCTCTGTGGGTTCATTCAGATTTGATTCGCTTGTATAAACAACCTTTTTGCTCTCTCCGTCAGACAGAGTCCATCGTGCTGATAACACTATCTCATTTTCGGAAATTCTCCCGAATTTAGTGATCTGGAGATCAATACGATATGTTGCGGGTACAGGCTGACGCCATGAAACAAGGGCCATCCCGTCTGACGCGAGAAGCCCTGAAATATCTTCCATAACAACATCCGAGATAATATCCTTCAACGACCCCGCCCATCTGTCGAATTCGGAGAATAAAAGTTCATTGACGCCGGAATAAATAACCATCTGCGGCCTGTCAAGGACATCCGGTATTTCAATCGGGCCAAGAGCTATTAAAACCCTTTCATTAGACTCAATGTATGGCTTGTCAGCAGCCTGACTGTTTACTGTATTTAACGTATAAAACCTCGATTCCTTTGTGACGGCGCATCCGGTAAGAATCGTAATGGAAATAATTAAACAGAGTACCGCTGACCCGATATATAATGAGCGCATCATCTTATTCTCCTCCTGTATCCTTCTTGCCTCTTATCAGCGCTTCGGGATGCTGCTCAATGTAATCGGCCATGAAACGTATCGAACGCGCCGCGGCTGACAGCTCTTTCAGAGCGTTATTCAATTCATAAACAGATTCTGAATCTTTAGCAGTGATGCTTTTGACAGCCTCCATCGCGTCGCGGGTTGCCGACAGCGTATCCTTAAGCTCCGCCGCCAGGTCAGCCGGCGCGCCCTCTTCCATGGCGATCGTCTTTTCAAACTGCCCAAGCGCGGACTGCGCCGCGACAGAAGTATTGATGACGCTGTTTGCCAGAGGGGTAAACTGTTTGTCTATATTCGCCAGCAGCGAATGGATATCCTTCAGCGCCTGGTCAAACGAGCCGACGCTCCCTATCAGCTCTGGAGAATTCACTATCTTCTCTATAGTCAGCTCTTCAAGGTTTGAAGATATGGTCGGTATCTCAGGATACTCGCCCTTTATCCCCGCCAGCGTCGCGGGTTTATCAGGATAAAAATCAAGGTTTATCATGAGCTGGCCTGTCACCATGCTCTGCATCTGAAGCTGCGCCCTGAGGCCTTTAGTGATAAGCTGATCGATATATCCTTTTCCCATCTCACGAACATTATCCTGAGATATGAACTTTTCAGGTTCAATATCAATTATCACAGGGATGCGCATTGACAGGTCCTCTGAATTGAACTGCAATAAGATATCGGTCACAGAACCTATCTTGACACCCCTGAACATGACAGGAGATCCGATATTCAGCCCCTTTACAGAGCCCTTAAAGTAGAGCACATGCTTCTCCATTTTCGTAAAGAGCCTGCCTGACCCGAAGATCAGAACTCCTGCTATGATCAGAACTACCGCGCCCACGACAAAACTGCCTATCAGAGTCTTATTCGCCTGTTTACTCATCTGCTTTCTCCATTATTTTATTCCCTTCCTCTTGTTAGAAAGTTATGCACCTTTGCGTTCTTTGACTCGGCAAGCAGCTTCTTAGGATCTCCGCCTGCTATCATCGTCCTTGCGTCAGCATCAAGAAAGATAGAATTACTTCCTATCGCAAGGATGCTTGCAAGCTCATGGGTCACTATTACAAAAGTAGCGCCGAGGCTGTCCCTGAGTTCCAGTATCAAATCATCCATAAGCCTTGCGCTTATGGGGTCCAGCCCTGATGAAGGCTCGTCAAAAAAGAGTATGTCAGGGTCAAGCGCCATTGCGCGCGCAAGGCCCGCGCGTTTCTTCATGCCGCCGCTTAATTCTGAAGGATAGTACCCTTCAAATCCTGACAAACCCACCAGAGAGAGTTTAAGTGAAACTATCTCCTTAATCTTCTCCGCA
>JACQZG010000034.1 GCA_016213935.1 Nitrospirota bacterium | reverse complement strand
GAGCTTCTCGTGATTGCGGATTACGTGACAGAGACGAGAATGATAAAGCACCCTTTTGAGAAGGGGACAAAGGCGAGAAAGGGAATAGAGTTTTAAGAACTATTTGCTTCCTTCATCTCCTTCCACACATGATAAATCCTTTGCGCAACGGTTATATGCGTCAGGACAAATAAAACCCATATCATCGTCATAACGAATCCGGTCAAAGCGCCCGCTGCCATGATTATCACTCTTTCAGGCCGTTCAATCATCCCGGCATTGCATTCCTGGCCAAGCGCCTCTGCCCTTGCCTTTGCGTAGCTGATAATGAGCGAGCCTGCCAGAGTTCCGATGCTCAAAAAACATCCTTCCGCAGAGCCGTTCTTGAGGAAATACCACGCGAAACCGGTTAGCAGAAATGAATCAGAATACCTGTCAAGGACCGAATCGAGAAACGCGCCGAACCTCGTTACTCTGTTATTAACGCGCGCGACAAGGCCGTCCAGCATGTCAAACAGCCCGCTGAAGAGAATGAGGAAACCGCCTGACACAAGGTTTCGGGGTATCGCGAAAGCCGCAGTCAGTGTCAGCAGGCTTCCGCTTATTGTGATGAGATTCGGAGAGATATTGAGCCTCTTTGCAAAGGCCGAAAGGGGCTTGTCAAGGATATGCGGGAGCTTTGAGCTGAGCATTTGAGATAAGTTTACCACAAAGGGAATATGAAGATTTCGCTTCGGGCTTAAAAAATATATTTGAACTTCTTGCAGAACATGATATATTAATATAACAGCCGGCCGCGGACGCCCCTTTAAATAGCTTTTTTCTTACGGCTGAAGCAGGGAAACCCTTAATGAACGGCGATAAGGTAGTCAAAAGAGAAGACCTCAAAGAGATTGTCGAGAAGCTTAAGAGCGAAGGGAAGAAGATTGTCTTTACAAACGGCTGCTTCGACCTTCTTCATATAGGCCACTCGAGGCTTCTGAACGAGGCGAAGAGTTTCGGCGACATTCTCATAGTCGGGCTCAATTCGGACAAATCCGTCTCTTCGATAAAACCGGGGCGCCCCATAATCCCCCTTGTGCAGAGGGCCGAGCTTCTCGCGGCATTCTCCGCCGTGGATTATGTCACCTCATTTAATGAAGCGACCCCGTATAACCTTATCAAGGAACTCATGCCGCATGTGCTTGTCAAGGGAAAAGACTGGTCTCATGACATCGTCGGCAGCGACCTTGTCCATGAGGTCCGCACCATTCACCTTGTCCAGGGCATATCCACCACGGAGATAATCAGAAGGATAAAGCGCCCCGGCTCGACTATCTGACATTGCCTTTAGACCTCTCCGCATTCATCAAAGCCGTTGCCGCGATAGATAACAGGGAGGCAGAATCCGTCACCTCTCTTTCAGGCTCATCCGCAGCCCTTCTCTTTTCGCTTGTCAGGCCGCCCGCGCTTCTGCTTTGCGCGTCTGAAGAAACAGCTGACGAAATTCTCTCTGACTCCTTATTCTGGGCATCGGCGCTTGGCACGGAGAGTCCCCTGCTCATAGAAGCGGAGGAGAGCCCCGAGAGGCCAAAGAACCTTCATGCCCTCTACGAAAAGAAGGAAGGGAAATACATTGCCTCGGCAAAGGCCGCTCTGGCGCCGTTATGGGAACGAGATAATTTCCCTTCAATCACTATATCAAAAGGGCTCGGAATCGAGAGGGGCGTATTTTTATCGATGCTGGAAAAAGCGGGTTATCACCCCGTCCCGATAGTCACTGGCCCCGGCGAGATGAGTTCAAGGGGCGGAATAATCGACCTCTTCTCTCCTGACAAGGAAGACCCCCTGAGGATAGAGTTCTTCGGCGACCATATTGAGTCGATAAGGCATTTTGAGATAGGGACACAGCTAACCCTCAGGGAGACCAGGGAAGCTGTTATATGCCCGTCAGCAGAGCCGCATGAGGGGCCAGGGCTTATCCGGCTTCTCGATGAGAGCAGGCTCATCCTTTACGAGGCGGATGACATAAAGAGCAGATACCCGCTTCTTGCCGAAGAGGCGGACAAGAGAGGGTGCGCGCGCCTCACATCTCTTCCGCTTAAGGGCGAAGGGACGGCTCTCAATATCTCTTCTCCGGCAGGACTCGGCCTCCTCAGGGAAGAGAGAGATTCGATTGAAGCTTTTGCAAAGCGAGCGGGAGAACTGAGAGATGATAAATCCATACTGATAGTATGCCCGTCAAAAGGGCAGGCAGACAGGCTCAGAGACCTAATGAGGGAAGAGGGGATTGACGCCCCTGTCATTGATAATGACATGGCGCTCTCATCCCCGCGGAGCCCCGCGATAACGATCGGCGCCTTAAGCAGAGGCTTCATGTGCGGGGATTCTCTCATTCTCACCGAGACAGACATCTTTGGCAAGAGGCCTGCCTACAGGCCGATAAAAAGGTCAAAGGTCTCAAAGCTCATCTCCTCTATCGAGGACTTTAAGGAAGGCGATTACCTCGTTCACTCAGACCACGGCATTGGAAAATATTTAGGCATAACGAGGCAGAAGGGCGAAGATTACGAAGGCGACTTCATTACGCTTGAATATCTCGGCGGGGACAGGATATACCTTCCGCTTGACAGGATAGGCTATGTGCAGAAATACCAGGCCCCGGAACATGCCGCGCCGAAACTTGACAGGCTCGGGAGCAAGAGGTGGCAAAAGACAAAGCAGAGGGTAAAAGAGCGTGTGCGGGAGATGGCAGAGAAGCTCCTGAAGCTTTACGCGAAAAGGTCTTCCGCACAGGGGCACGCATTCTCGCCCGATACCGAGCTTCACCGCGAATTCGACGGTTTCTTCCCCTATGAAGAGACACCCGACCAGACAAGCTCAATAGCCGCGATAAAGAAGGATATGGAAGAGCCTGCCCCCATGGACATGCTCCTCTGCGGCGACGTCGGCTACGGCAAGACAGAGGTAGCGATGAGGGCCGCGTTCAAGGCGGTCTTTGATTCAAAGCAGGCCGCTGTCCTCGTCCCGACCACTGTTTTGGCAGAACAGCATTACAACACCTTCAGGAGCCGCTTCTCCGCCTTTCCGGTAAAAGTCGGGATGCTTAGCCGCTTCAGAAGCGGGCCTGCGGAAAAGGCAACGCTTAAAGAGCTCTCTGAAGGCTCCCTTGACATAATCATCGGCACGCATAAGCTTCTCGGCAGGAATGTTAAGTTTCATGACCTCGGCCTTCTGATAATAGACGAAGAGCATAAATTCGGGGTGGCGCATAAAGAGAAGATAAAGGGCATGAAGGAGAGCGTTGACGTTCTCTCTCTCACCGCGACGCCGATACCCAGGACGCTTCACATGGCCCTTTCAGGGATAAGGAGGCTGAGCGTGATAGAGACGCCTCCTGAGGAGCGGCTCGCCGTGAGGAGCATCATCTCGAAGTTTGACCCTGCCGTTATAAGAGATGCGGTCAGGCATGAGACAGGGAGGGGAGGGCAGGTTTTCTTCATTCATAACAGGGTAAAGGACATCGAGAAGACAGCGGCATGGCTCAAGGGGCTTGTGCCCGAGAGCAGGATCGCTGTAGCTCACGGCCAGATGAGCGGAAGGGCGCTCGAAAAGATAATGAGGGACTTTTATATTGGGGAAACAAACCTTCTTGTCTCCACAAATATTATAGGCGCGGGGCTCGACATCCCCTCCGCAAATACAATGATAATCATTAGGGCCGACAGGTTCGGACTTGCCGACCTCTACCAGTTGAGGGGGCGCGTCGGGCGCTCGAACATAAGGGCTTACGCCTATTTTCTAATTCCCGGTGAAGACGCCGTGACTGAAGAGGCGCGGAAGAAACTATCCGCTATACAGGAGCTGAGCTATTTGGGCGCAGGATTCAGGCTCGCGCTCAAAGACCTTGAGATAAGGGGAGCGGGCAACCTTTTAGGAGGGGAACAGTCGGGGCACATAGAGGCGGTGGGTTTTGACCTTTATGTGCGTATGCTCGAAGAAGCGGTATCGGAACTCAGGGGAGAGATGAGGCCGCCTGAGACAGATACAGTTATAAATCTCAAAAAGAGCGCCTCCATCCCTGAAAGCTATATCGAAGACCCGACCCTCAGGCTGAGCATATACAAAAAAATATCTTCCATAAAGAGAGCTTCAGAAATAACAGCAATGAAGGATGAGTTGAGGGACAGGTTCGGAGAGCCGCCGCCTGAGGCGCTCAGGCTTATGGACATTGTGGAGCTTAAGCTCCTTGCCAGAAGCCTTGCCGTATCCAAGATAGAGAATCTCAACGGCATGGTGAGCATCATATTCTCTCCAGAATCTCCGGTCAGCCCTGAAAAGGTTCTTTCGCTTTATAACAAAAAAGAGAAGGGGCTCAGATTCCTCTTTGAGAGGGGGATAGAACTGGACATGAAGGGGATGGAGTGGGGCGATATGCATGAAAAACTCAAAAATGTCATGGCGAGGCTCGCGGAATAGTTGTATATTGCTCCTTCCTTATGGTATAACATCCTGTCCAATTACTTTAAAAACCGAAGGAGACCGTAAATGAAGAGACTTCTCATCACCGCCGCGTTAATCATATTGATATCAGGCTGTTCAAAAGGCAATAACGCCTCTGTCGATACTTCAACCGTCGCAAAGGTCGGCGACGTGAAGATAAGCCGTGACGACTATATCAAAGAGCTTAAGTCCCTGCCTGAATGGGCGCGGAGCAGGTTCCAGAGCGACGAGGACAAGGACAAGTTCCTTGATTCGATAATCGAGAAAGAGGTCCTCTATGCCGAGGCGAAGAAGAACAGGCTCGAACAGGATAAAGAGTTTGCCGCGAAACTCGAGGATTTCAAAAAGATGAACCTCATCACGATACTCCTTGAGAAAGAGATCCGCGACAAAGTGAAGATCGATGACGCCGAGGCGAAAAAATACTATGACGACAACCTTGAGAAATACAGAAAAGACGCGGGCGTAAGGGCAAGCCATATCCTTGTCGAGACGGAAAAGGACGGCAACTTCATTTTAGCCAAGCTGAAAAACGGCGACGATTTCGGCAAGCTTGCCCGGAAGTTCTCGAAAGACGAAGGGAGCGCCCAGAACGGAGGCGACCTCGGCTTTTTCAGCAGGGGAAGCATGGTCCCGGAGTTTGAAGACGCGGCCTTTAAACTCAAACCCGGAGAAGTGAGCGGGCTTGTAAAGACGCAGTTTGGTTATCACATAATCAAAGTGACTGACAAGAGCGAGGGGACTCAGCTTGATTTCGAGCAGGCGAAAGATGTGATCAAGAGGCAGCTCCTCTCCGAAAAACAGAGAACCGCCTACCAGTCATACGTAAACGGTCTCAAGACAAACGCGAAGATAGTGAAGAACACTGACGTGGTTTCAAAGATAGAGCTTCCCTGGGAACAGAAATAGATTATTCGAAACCGCTGAGCCTTCCCCTTTCATGAGAGGAGAGGGGAAGGCTTTTTATTTTAAGAAGAAGCGCTTTTTTTCATACCCGTTATCTTTTCAGCCACATCCATAGGAGAGAGCTTCACAGACTCTTTAGAAGCCCTTGACTTCAGTTCGACAAAACCCTCGCTGAGCCCCTTCGGGCCTATGACAATCTGGAAGGGTATGCCTATGAGGTCGGCATCCTTGAACTTGACGCCTGCCCTCACGTCCCTGTCATCCATCAGGACGTCGAATCCCGCGTCTATGAGAGAGGAATAGATGAACTCGGCGGCCTTCATCACGTCATCCCCTGTATTAAGCGGTATTATCTCGGCGTCAAAAGGCGCAATGCCCTGAGGCCAGATTATGCCCTCGCTGTCGCTCTTCTGCTCCACCGCGGCGGCGGCAATGCGGGCGGGGCCTATTCCGTAGCTTCCCATGGCGATGGGGCGTTCAATGCCGTTCTCATCAATGTAATTTGCGCCGAGAGGCTTTGAATATTTTGTCCCGAGCTTAAAGATATTTCCTATCTCTATCATTCTTTCTATCCTTACGGATTCAGTGCATCGCGGGCAGCCGTCCCCTTCTTTGGCAACATGAATGTCATGCCATTCAGCATCAAAGTCCGCAAAAGGCTTTATCCCTTTCGTGTGATATCCTTCTTTGTTGGCTCCCGATATATAGACGCCTTCTTTAAGCGAATTGTCAGCTATCTTCTTTAGATTGTTGCCCTGAGGGCCGATGAAGCCTGCCTCCACGCCGAGTATCTCTTTGACCTCATCCCTCTCAGCAGTCCTGAAAGCGCCCGTTATTTTCTGAAGCTTCTTCTCATGAAGCTCCTGGTCTCCCCGCACAAGCGCCATGAAAGGGCCTTCACTCCCTATGAGGATGAGGCTCTTTATGAAGAACTCAGGGGATGTCTTAAGGAAATCCGAAACCTCGGCAACGCTCCTCTTTCCGGGCGTAGGTATGTCAGCCCTTTCCCATTTTTCTTCCAAAGCAGGCTGGGGAAGCGGGACAGAGCCCGCAAGCTCGGTATTTGCCGCGTAGCCGCACCTCTCGCATAAAACAACCGTATCCTCGCCGGCAGGGCTCGGCGCCATGAACTCATGAGCCCCTGCCCCTCCCATCATGCCGGGGTCGCTCTCGACCTGATAATACCTCAATCCGCACCTGCTGAAAATCCTGTGGTATGCCTCGGCGTGCTTTCTGTAGCTCTCTTCAAGCCCTGCTTCGTCAGCGTCAAAGCTGTAGCTGTCCTTCATCACGAACTCGCGCGTCCTCAATATCCCGCTCTTGGGCCTTGCCTCATCCCTGAACTTTGCCTGCATCTGGTACCACATCTGGGGAAGCTCCCTGTATGAGCGTATCTCTTTTGAAGCGAGCCAGGTAATTATCTCCTCATGCGTCATCCCGAGGCACATCTGCCTTTCGCCCCTGTCCCTGAGCCTGAACATCTCATCCCCTATCTCAGACCACCTGCCTGTGGCCTCCCATATCTCGGACGGGTGAAGCGCCGGCATTGTTATCTCCTGAGCGCCAATGGCGTCCATCTCTTCCCTTATTATCCTGTTTATCCGGCTGATGACCCGCTGCGCGAGGGGAAGGTAGATATACAGGCCTGACGCAAGCTGGCGGACATACCCGGCGCGAAGCATGAGTATATGGCTTACTGCCTCTGCCTCGGCAGGCAGTTCGCGAAGCGTGGGAATGAACATCCTTGAATAACGCATGCCTTGACTTCTCACCTCCTGAAAATATGCCCCGTATTTTATCACAAGTATGATACCAAAAAACAAAAAACCGTCTCATTTCATTTATTATTCAAAAAAAGGTGATATAGTTAAAAAATAAAGCGTGCGGCTACATCTTAATAATCAATAAAATATATAACTCATATGCCCTCAAAGGAAAAGAGTTCAGCCATATCCTTCCCCATGACATTCTTCCTCGCGACCCTTGTCAT
This sequence comes from Nitrospirota bacterium, assembly GCA_016213935.1. Classification (GTDB taxonomy): domain Bacteria; phylum Nitrospirota; class Thermodesulfovibrionia; order UBA6902; family UBA6902; genus JACQZG01. The sequence continues at coordinate 2,935 of JACQZG010000034.1, read as the reverse complement.
CACTGTCGCGGCTTTTTTAGGCTTCAGCTGGTATGTATGGGAATCGGCTCATGAATTCGAGGTCATTGAGAAGCGCGGCTTCCGCCTTTATGAGGTAAGCAGCGCCATAAGCCGGGCAAACGAGACTCTGACGATGTCGGCGCGCATGGCCGCAACCACGGGGGACATTAAATGGGAAGAATATTATAACGAGCTCGATGCCTTTCTCGTCAGGGAAGTTAAAGAGGCGGAGTCGCTTGCCCCTGACCTTTTCATGAGCAGGGACTGGATAGAGATAAAAAAGGTCAAGAAGAGGCTCTCCGAAATAGAGAAGAAGGCGCTTGAGCTTGTGAGAAGCGGGGTTTCGAACAGAAAGTTCAAACTGGAATACAATAAATACTTCACTGAGGCTGAGGCGCTCCTTTTCAGCAGAGAATATGAAGATCTGAAGCTTGAATACAGCAACGGGCTCACGCGCATCAACAGCCTGACTCACGAACATTCAAATGAGGCCATACACAGCCACAGGATGCTCGGCTTAAAGGCGTTCATTTCTGTTGTATCGGCAATGCCGGTCTTCTTCGCGGCGTGGCTCGGGCTTCTCAAAAAGATTAATTACTATATCTCAAGGCGGAGAGAGGCAAAGGACGCGCTCGAGGAATCAGAGCGGAAATACAGGAGCCTCGTAACCGAAATAAATGAGGGCTTCTTCATATGCGACAAAAATGGTGTTATCACCTTCGCGAACAGCGCCTTTGCGAGGATATACGGATTTGAGAGCACGTCAAGGCTTATAGGCACGCCCCTGCTTGAGTTCATAGACCCTGCCGTCAGGAAGAAGGTCGGGGAGATATTCCTGAAAGGGCTTGAGACAGGACAGTTCCCCGGCGTAGTTGAGGCGCGGATATTCAGGAAGGACGGAAGCGCGGGCTTTGTGCAGATGACGCCCGGCCTCTACATGGAGGGGCGGAGCGTTATCGGCATTCGGGGAATATTGACCGACATAACCGAGCGGAAGGCGGCTGAGGAGGAACTCGTGAGAAGCAGGAATGACCTCTCGATACTCAACAATATCTCATCCGTGATAAACCGGACGATGGACATGGAGGAACTCTGCTCGGGGATATTGACCGCACTTAAGGGCCTCGACATATTCAGGAGCGGCTTCAGGGGCGGAATATTTCTTCTCGAAGGAGAGAGGCTGAGGCTTGTCTCCCAGACCGGAAATTCAGAACATTTCATTCATCTCCACAGCGGTCTCAGGACGGGCGAATGCCTCTGCGGCATAGCGGCGGGCACGGGCGAGAGCATAATATCCCGCGACTCTTCAAAAGACGCGAGGCAGACAATAATGTACACGGGCATGCAGCCTCACGGAAGCATCATAATCCCTCTCAAGGCGAGGGCGAAAGTGATGGGCGTCTTATTCATTTACATGCCTCAGGGGTTTGAGATGGATGAACGGGATATCGAGCTTCTTAAATCCGTTGCGAACCAGGCCGGCGTCGCGCTCGACAACTCGAAGATGTACGAAGATACAAAGAAGTCTTCGCTTCATGACCCTCTCACGGGCATAGCCAACAGAAGGATGATGAACACCTTCTTTGAGGCGAATTTTAAAAAGGCTCAAAAAGAGGCAAAGCCTTTTTCCATCATCATGCTCGACATTGACCATTTCAAAAAATACAATGACGCAAAAGGCCACGCGGCTGGAGACAGGCTCCTTGTGGAGATAGCAAAGCTCATCGTCGAGGTGATACGAGGGGCTGACCTCGCGTCAAGGTACGGCGGGGAGGAGTTCATGATATTGCTTGCCGAAACAGACCTTGCGGGCGCGGCTATTGTTGCCGAGAAGATAAGAAGGTCTGCCGAGGCAAAGACGGAAGTCACGGCGAGTTTGGGCGTGTCATGCTACAGCAGCGATATAACAAGCGGCGAAGAGCTTATAAAAAAGGCAGACGCCGCTCTCTATGAATCAAAAAGCTCAGGCAGAAACAGGGTAACCGTAAAAGCATAAACCAGCGCAAAAAAACTCCCGGAGCAACCCTTCTCCTCTTGTAAGAATTTCCACTCTCCTAACGCAAGCCGCTGCCATAGAAACTCCGCGTATTATATAAGTATATTAATATTATCAACTTGACTATGTGGATATTTATGGTAGTTTTAAATTAGAAATAGCGTAATATCAGAGAGGCTTGGGGGGGCTTTCATAATGAATACACGCACAAAGATGGTCATCGGTTATATCCCGATATTTCTCTGTATCTTTCTTCTCTTTTCCGGCTGTTCAAGGGAAAAAGCAACCGAGGTCTCACTTGAAAAGACAACTGCCGAGCCGAAACCGGCGGAAGAAAAAGGTCTTCTTAAGATAGCAGTCTCAGGAATCGTCTCTCCCAAAAAGACCTTTATATATTACAAGGAAATGTTTGATTACATATCAAAGAAGGCAGGCATCCCGGTTGAACTGATTCAGAGGGATACATACGCCGAAGTGAATGATCTGATAAGAGACGATAAGATAGCGGCGGCCTTTGTCTGCAGCGGAGCATATGTTGACGGCCGCAGGGACTTCGGCATGGAACTCCTCGCGGCCCCTTTGGCTTACGGGGAGATGTACTATTATTCATACATAATCGTTCCAAAAGAGAGCAACGCGAAGAGCCTCGAAGACCTGAGGGGAAAAAGGTTCGCGTTTAGTGACCCCATGTCTAATTCCGGAAAGACCGCGCCTACCTACATGCTGGCACGAATGGGCGAGAAACCGGAGACATTCTTTTCCGAGACAATCTTTACCTACAGCCATGACAAATCCATAGAGGCTGTCGCGCTTCATCTTGTGGATGGAGCCGCGGTCGATTCTCTCATATGGCAATACGACGATGACACAGCCCCGCGATTCACGTCAAAGACAAAGGTTATTGTGAAGTCAGAGCCGTTCGGCATCCCGCCTGTCGTG
>JACQZG010000030.1 GCA_016213935.1 Nitrospirota bacterium | reverse complement strand
GCTTGGAATGATGGACGACATTGAAGAGAGCCTCACAACTAAAGAAAAGTTCACATCTCACCTTGAAGTAACCCATGCCTAAACTGCCTGTTGTCTCGTCAAAACAGATAATCAGGATACTGCAACAGAAGGGTTTTCAAAATGCACCCAAAAGAGGAAAGGGCAGCCATCTTGCCTTTGTAAAAAAAGATGCCGACAGAACCCGCCTTGTTATAGTCCCTGACAGAAAAGAAATTCCTAAAGGAACACTGCTTGCAATATTGGAACAGGCTGGCCTGACCAAAGATGAATTTATAAGAAAGCTGAATGATTAAGAAAATTTATCCTGAACTAAAGGAAGAAGAGTTAGAAATTCATCTGATGCTTGTCGCGTCTATATAACGCGATCTCTGAAAACAACGGGCTGGGACGACCCAGCATTGACGAATTGCCGTCGAGTCATTAAACATCGAGATAATAAGATTATGGTAATAGAATAGTTCATTTACGACTTGAGACGCCGCTAAAAAGGTACTCTTAGGTTCTGAAGTCATGAATACCGATTTAATAAGGTTAAATAAGGAATATTACAATAAGTTGGTACAGGCATATCACGAGTGTAAGTTCTTGCAAATTGATAATTCTGAGTCTAAATTTATTGAGTTGTGCACAAAAATTACTTTAAGAGCGATAGAAAATAAACAGAATGTCATTATTCAAATACCAGAGTCGTTTCGGGAGATGCCGATATTGTTTTGTAGTGTTTATGTTAACCTGACAAACTATGCTTTTCTTAAATTTGTAAATTACCCAGATTTCAAGATAGGCGACAGACTGAAGGGATGGAGGCGAGAATATGTCATAGAAGAAATAAATGAAGATGGATATACACTACAAGAAATTATGAGAACTAAGCAACGTGATAATGCCTCGGGTCCTCTAACGATTAGAGGTTTATCATATGAAAAATTGGTTGAAATATGATGAATGAAAAGGAGTGGAATCAGTATTGCGATTATGTAGTTAACATTCTTCTGAACTCGTGGCACGAGTATTTGATAAGATATAAACACACCGTATGGAGGAGGTAAAGGATTAGAGCTTATGAATACTATGCGGAAATATTGCCAGATTGACATTTATCAATTCCTGAAAAACTGAAATCTGAACTGTCCGGAGAATCAAAGATACGGGTTATGTTGCTTTTAGCGGATATAACGTAAAGGATACCATTTATGACAAGCTATAATTTGAGCGACATATAAAGCCGTTCTTGGAAGAATATACAACTTGCCGTAGCCGAATTAGAGATCACCATGAGATATGAGATTCAATATTTATGATTTAAATCTGAAAGTTAAAGAGCTGAGAGACAGGCAATTATGCTCAACGAAAAGGCAATAAAGGCTTACCTGAAAAATGAATTCCCTGATGCGCTGGAAGTCAGGATCAATAAGCTCGGCGAAGGGGTGCAGGGCGCGGGTTTTCTGATAGAGATAAAGAGACCTGAAGGCATCAAGCAATATGTTATCAAAGGGCTCTTTCCTGAAGGGCTGGAGCATGATTACCCTTCCGACCGCGCTGGCGTATTTCTGCTCGACCTCGATGAATTCAAAAATCTGCCGAAGCACGTGAAGGCGGTTGATGTGCTTGCAGAGCTTCAAGACGGGTCAATAAAATCTATCGGTGGCGGCAGGGAATATTATCTCCTGATGGAGAGGGCTGAAGGGAAGCATTATTTCAATGACCTTTCAGGATTTTCCAAAAAGGATAGGCTTGATCCCATTGATATTCAGAAGATAGAGGCAATGACATCGTATCTCGCAGAGATTCATCCAGTGAAGAAGAGAGCAAAGCAATTATACTGGCGAAAAGTGAGAGACACCATAGGTCACGGGGAGTGCCTCATGGGCGTTTTTGATACATATCCTGAAGGCGCGATAAGTTATAAAGAGATGGCTGAGATAGAGAAGATGTGCGTCGACTGGCGGATGAGGCTTAAGCCGAAGCATAAAAGGCTTTGCCAGATTCACGGCGATTTTCATCCGGGGAATATATGGTTTAAAAACAACAGCAGTCAGCAATCAGCAGTCAGCAGTCAGTCTGATTTCATTCTCCTTGACAGGAGCAGGGGGCCGTGGGGCGACGCGGCAGATGACGTGGCCGCGCTCACTATAAATTACATCTTCTTCTCGATAAATCACTACGGAGATGTCCGCGGGCCTTACCTTGAAGCGCTGAAATTATTTTATAAAGAATACATTAAAAAGACGGGGGACAAAGAGCTTCTTAAAGTAACTGCGCCGTTCTATGCCTTCAGGGGCGCTGTGGTCGCTAATCCTGTCTTTTACCCGAAGGTGGCAAAGAGCAACAGGCGGAAGATATTCAACTTCATGCATAATGTATTAAAGGCAAAAAGTTTCAATCCTGACAGGGTAAATGAGTACCTCAAATAGGGCAAGTAAAATAGCTGATAGATGCAATGATAGATGTAATATGTTGACATGTAGTTAAATATATGGTAAAAATGACATTAATATGTCATCCAATCTATATCAAAGGCTGTTACAGCCTCCTAAACAGAGTTTCTTTCTCTTTGGTCTAAGGGGAGTTGGTAAAAGCACATGGGTCAGACAAGCATTTCCGGGTGCTGTGCGTTTTGACCTTCTGGACGAAGGGCTTTATCAAAGTTACCTGCGGGATGCCCGATTATTTGGACGCGAACTGCTCAGAGTTCAGCAGGGGCATACAGTGGTTGTAGATGAAGTGCAGCGTCTGCCGTCACTGTTAAACGAAGTCCACCGTTTTATAGAGGAGCATAATTTACGCTTTGTGCTTTTGGGGTCAAGCGCTAAGAAGCTCAAACAGTCAGGCACAAACTTGCTTGCCGGAAGAGCGCTTAAGCGCATAATGTTTCCTTTTTTGCCTGCCGAACTTTGCGACGATTTTAATTTAAATGAAGTATTGCGTTTTGGAAGCCTGCCGATAATCTGGCAGTCCCCGTCTAAGCAGGAGAGCCTCAATGCCTATGTGCAGTTATTCTTAAAAGAAGAGATACAGGCAGAGGCATTGGTGCGGAACCTTCCGGGTTTTGCGCGTTTCCTGCCTGTTGCATCTCTTTTTCACGGTCAGGTTCTGAGCATTTCAGGGCTCGCGAGAGACGCCGGTGTTGCCCGCACAACTGTTGCAGGGTATATAAATATTCTGGAAGATACTTATCTTGCATGGCTGTTGCCCGCATATGAGGGCAGACTGCGCGTAAAAGAACGCAAGCACCCAAAGCTTTACTGGACAGACGCCGGCATTGTCAGGGCGGTTCGGCATGAGTTTCATCCGCCGGGAGAAGCCGAGCAGGGGGCTTTATTTGAGGGCTGGGTTGCAAACACGCTCAGGGCATATGGGGATTCAAACAGCGCACTTGGGCTTCCATACGATGCAATATATTACTGGTCTCCTGCTCAAAGCGGGAATGAAGTAGATTTTCTGATTCAGCGCGGAGCAGAATTCAACGCTGTTGAGGTCAAGGCAAAAGAGATCCTGAGCAATCGTGATTTTGCGGGGCTGAAGGCTGTTGCAGAACTTAAGGGCATAACGCGCCGGATAGTTGTTTTCTTAGGTGAGCGTTCTTTTCAAACAGAGGATGGTATAGAAGCATTGCCTGTTAATGAGTTTATAAAAGAACTTGAGAGGAAAAAGATTTAAAAATCTGCCCCGCATCTCGTATTCTGATAAGCATGAATATTAACGACATAAGAAAGATCGGCAGAAGGCTCATGGCAGAAATCCCTGCCCAACTGAAAGAACTGCGCAAGGGAGAAGCGCTCGGCCGGGGAGCGGGAGGAGACAAGACCTACCCTGTCGACAAGAAGGCTGAGGAGATAATCATCGGAGAGGCGGAGAGGCTCGGCATGCCGCTCACGATAATATCTGAAGAGTGCGGCATAAAAGAGATTAACGGGGGCGGGCACAGGCTTCTCATAGACCCGATCGACGGAAGCAGAAACGCGGTGAGCGGAATGCCTCTATTCTCAACATCTCTCGCCCTGCTTAACGGCGACAATCTCGGCGATGCCTATCTCGGCTATGTGCTAAACCTGATAAACGGAGATGAATACTGGGCGGTTAGGTGCGAAGGCGCTTTCCTTAATGGAGAGCAAATATCAGCGCAGAATGAGAATCTCCTCAAGGTCATCGCATACGAGGCTCAGACGCCGAGGATAGATATACCAAAGATAACGCCCCTGCTTTCTTTGTACAACAGGACAAGGTGTTTAGGCTCCACGGCGCTCGACCTTGCCCTCCTATCAGCAGGCGCATTGAGCACAGTCATTATCCCCTACCCCACAAGAAGTTTTGACATGGCGGCAGGCTGTCTCCTTGTGAACGAAGCCGGCGGGATAGTCTCTGACCTGAACGGAGATGAGATAGAGAAGATAAAGATAGGCGTTGAGAGGGCAACCCCGGTTCTCGCCTCCGCGAATGAGGAAGTGCACGCGGTTGCGTTGGAAACGCTGAGAAAATCAAACATTAACAAATAAAACGACGATGCCGATAAATAGGGTCATCAATCTCATTAAGAAATTCACCAACTCCCTGCGGCAGCTGAATTTAAACATTACACTCACAACTGCAAGGAAATGACTGAAATTATTCTCGTTTTGATTGGTAGTGTTCTCGGTGCCTTTGCTACTAAACTTACAGAGCTCTCTCTTCAAGCCTATGCTTCACGGCGCAGAAGTCGAGCGAAGTTTGCCCTTGTCAATCATGAGGAAGTCATGGGCTGGGGCTGGGATGGAACAAAGCTTTTAAAACAACTCATAGCTTTAGACCGGAAAGTCATTGGAGATGCGCTGACAGATGAACGAGAGGGGACAGTTGACCAGTGGGGACCTGTCTTTACCGAACACCCAGAGACATGGACACTCCTTTCTCTTGGGCCAAAACATGTAGTCGGCTATTGGCATTTTGCCGCATTGCGGGATGCACAGTTTCTTAGGGCCAAAGCAGGCTATCTCCTCGACAGTGAAATAACCTTAGACATTGTTGAGCCTATTGACGTGCCAGGCATATACAATCTCTACTTCACTCTGTTGGGCGTTCTCCCTGACCATCGGGGTGCCGGTGCTTTATTGATTGACGCATTCTTCACCCGTCTCGAATCTCTTGCTGAGAGGGGGGTCCTGTTCAGGGAAATTTGCGCTAACGCTTTCACAAAGGACGGGCGACGTATCTGTGAAGGGTTTGGCATGCATTTTCTTTGTCCTCACAGTGATTTTGGTTCTGTCTACACTCTGCCGCTCTATCCCTGGCCCGATCGACTTCGACACAAACGATGGGGAAATCTGGCAAAACTCTATGAACCGCTTGGTCATGCGAATCAACCAAAACTTTTGGTTCCAAGTGACCACTGATTTCTCTCTCCCCTCACTGCATGCTTACATTGAACTCATAACTCACGACCGCCTTCTGCGTTTTGACAAAATCATATCGATGATGATATCGTAATACCAAACATATCGATGGAGGTATTGACATGCAATCAGTAACCGTATCACCAAAATATCAGGTCGTTATACCAAAAACCGTCAGGAAGGCATTAAATCTTCGTCCGGGCCAGAAAATGCAGGTTGTCGAATATGCCGGACGCATTGAACTTATTCCTGAACGCAATATCAAAGAACTCCGCGGATTCCTCAAGGGCATCAACACTGAATTCAAACGGGAGAAGGACAGAGTATGAATATCGTAGATTCTTCCGGCTGGCTTGCATACTTCGCGGACGAGCCTAATGCCAAGCATTTCCTGTCCCCGCTGAGTAATTCGGCTTTGCTCGTTGTTCCAACGGTAACGATTTATGAGGTATTCAAGGTCATCCTCCGTGAGTCCGGCGAGAATGAGGCGCTGCAGGCGGTTGTTGCCATGCAAAAAGGAACGGTTGTGGATCTGAACACGCCGTTGGCAATCGCCGCTTCAAAGCTGAATCTGGAATATAATCTTCCGATGGCGGACAGTATCATCCTCGCAACGGCGCAGGCATTCAAGGCGATTATCTGGACTCAGGACGCGGATTTTAAAAAGATAAGCAATGTGAAATATTTCCCCAAGAAATAATCTTTCTTCTCCCCCTCCCGGCATACTTACATTAAACTCATAACTCCCGACTGCCGCTTTGTCAGCCAGGCCGACTTTCCATAAAAGCTCGACAACCTTTGCCTTTGAAGTCTTCGGAACCATGACTATCAGCTTTGCCCCGAGGGTGGCGAGCTTCTTCCACTCCTCAGCCCTTAACTATCAGGGCTCAAATGCGATAATATTTTTTGCTTGAAATATATATTTTTTTGTATTAGTATTCAGAAACTGATAGCTATTCAATTATTATCAAATGAATACCAGGCCGATCAGGTTTACAGCTTTATCCCTTCTTTTATTATTCTTCTTTATAACTTCCGTCGGTTGCGGGGGCGACAGCGGAGGCGGCCAATCCAATGCCAATGGGAATAGTATGGAGGCATTAAATTCAGCGGCAGATGACATAATAGCCTTTGCAAGGACAAACGGCCGCATTCCAACCGTTAGTGAATTCAATGATATTGTCGGCAATTCATCAGATGCATGGGGAAATGAATTAATATACGTTCCTGATACAAACATCACATCCCTTGACCATGTATGCAACAGGGGCACGACAGATATGCGCATCAGAGAATGTGAAGATGCAGTCTGTGCTGCTTCAACAATAACCAATAACGTGACATTTCTGATAGTAAGTGTAGGTCCCAACGCAAACTTACAGACTGATATTGCCGGAAATCCCATAAAAACATATACGCAAGGCCTTCCAGAAATTGATGATTATCTTCTTGGCCTAAACCGGCCTGAATCATACGATGATATTTTGAAGTGGGATATCCTGCCGGACATGAGGGATAAGACAGGCTGTGTCGGCTTACCGCTGAAGATATCAACGAATGAACTTGCAGATGGATTTTTGGGAGCAACTTATACTTCTAAAATAGATTCAGAGGGCGGAGTGCCATTTTCTGACGGTGTTGATTTAGATGTTCAGCCTGATCTTGAGTGGTGTTCAACATCAGCTCTTCCTGCAGGTCTGACCTATAATTGTAACGGACAACTTACTCGTTCTGTAACCTGTAACTTTACTGAAGGCACATGGCGGAGATGCACAAGCCTTGAGATACTTGGTGAACCTTTGATTGCCGGTTCTTCCGGGATAACCGTTTATGCAAGAGACAATGATTCCAATATTTCTGTGAAGGCTTTTGACTTGAATATTTATAGTTGGGGAATAGAAGCTTGTGATAAGTACAGTGTATGGAATAATCTCGGAGTAACAAAGGATTTCTATCTTAATGGTGCGTGTGTTGACAATGTCGCTGATGCAAGTGAGATAACAACAGCATTAAATGGGTTCGGGAACACAGGGACATTGGACCAATATAGTGACTCAGGGACATGCGTAACCCTTGAAGCAGGATTAAGCTATATTCAGGCTGTTTTCGCTGATAATAATGGTGACTGCTGCATAAACTTTGACCAGACAGACATATCCTGCCCTGATGATCGGGGACACAGAATTATTTCACATATTGACACTTGCTCGGAATACAGGGTCTGGAATCACAAGCCCGGTGTTCAGGCAGATTATCAGGTCAGACAGGGCTACGATCAGAATGTCGACCCTGTAACTGGCATATGCACCGCCATCCCGCTGAATTCTGAGATAACATCAATAATAAAGACTATCCGGCCGTTAGATGTTCTGGAGCAGCACATAACCGGAAATTCAACCTGCGGCGGTTCAACAGGAAGCCTGTCCTACAACCATGCAATACTAAACGATACGAACAACGACTGTTGCCTATCATTTGATTCATCTCTTGCTTCAGATATGGTATGTCCTGATGATAGCCCGCCACCTGGGGGTTGGATGCATGTCTGCTCTAAATACAGGGTGTGGAATGAGACCGGTTCAAGGAGATCTTTCATGATAACCGGACAGCTGTGCATAACCGATGTTGCAGATGTCAGCTTGGCTAACATGAGTAACGGCAGTGAAATCACAACATTTCCCTCTACTACACTTGATGCGACTGAGGTGATATATAAATACCTGCAGCGTAGCAGCTGTGGCACCCTCGTTGACCAGGCTACATACAACGATGCTATTATTGCTGACCTGAATGCAGACTGCTGTGTAACCTATACAGATTATGGCCCTCCATATTTCTCAACTCTTGTGGACAGAACCTGCCCGGCCGGCATTATTGATAATGACGGTGACGGCTACACAACACCTGCTGACTGCAATGACAGCGATACCGCCGTCCACCCCGGAGCGGCAGAGGCCATATGCAACGGCATAGACAATGACTGTGACGGGAATACGGATGAGGACTATGTCGTTAATAGCAACTGCGGAGTAGGCATCTGCCAGGAAAACAATACGCCGAGTTCCTGTGTAGGCGGAGTTGAGACCGCATGCGCCCCAGGTTCGCCCACACAGACACCTGAGGCGACATGCACAGACAGTATTGATAATGACTGTGACGGTTTGACTGACGCGTTAGACCAGAATTGCTTCTGTTATGCCGGGGGCGTGAATGTCAGAAACTCAACAGGCGCCAACAAGAACTACTTTAAGAATGCCGGAGCATGTCAGTCATGGAGCACGGGGAGCAACGTCAATGTCGGCACTACTGATACCATATCCGTACTCAGTACCAGTTGTGTTAGTGCTATTAGATGTACTGTTGATTACCCATATTTGCATCAATTTGACAGTGACCTTGACTGCCAGATACATATGACAAGTAATAATCCATGCACATTTATTGACGAATGATCTGTAGTTGAGTTAAAGCTAACTTATTGCGGCAGAATGAATATATGCCGCTTCAGATTTTACGGCATGCTCACATTGAACTCATAAGTCCCGACTGCCGCTTTGTCAGCCAGCCTGACTTTCCACAAAAGCTCGACAACCTTTGCCTTTGAAGCCTTCGGAACCATAACTATCAGCTTTGCCCCGAGGGTGGCGAGCTTCTTCCACTCCTCAGCCCTCTCTGGCGTTACGCTCTTTTCTGTCTCAACCTCCATGACCGCGAGCACGAGCCCGTGATTGCCGAGGATGATGTCAGGGTAATGCCCTTCGAATTCGTTCTTCTTCTCGCCCTCAAGATTTATCTTCACGTCATTGTAGCTCCTTGAGAGCTTCTGCTTAAGGTATCCAACCGCCCAGTCGTGAAAGAGTTTGTCGTTCTCCATAAATCACACCTCGTTATAATTTCATTTTGTAGATTAAATTGATTATGAAATCAGGCGCGCCTGCTGAATTGATGTCTTCTGAAAAAGAGAGTTCAAAAAGATTTTTGCCGGATGAATATCTTCCCCCGAAAGAGAGGAGATACGCCGCCCTGTCAACAGCGAGAAGCCCTGTCTTAGGGTATATCCTTGACTGCGCCTGAAGCTGGGCAATGAGCGAATACTTTTCCTTTAATGTCGTCTCAACAGCAGCGCCGCCATAGATAAAATCTTCGAGATCAACATCTTCATTCCCCTTGAGGTCTCCGGGAAAGACTACGCCGAGATTCCAGTATGTCATAAAGTCATCTGCTATCTTAGCGTCAAAGAGTATCGCGGCTCCGGCATCTATGCTTCCGTTGCCGTATCCCTTTTTCGCGCTTCCTGTCGGAAATTCCGCATCTCCCCTTGCGCTCAGATTCATCTTGTCCGATGAAAAGATAGGCTTCTTGACGGAAAGCCTGATGTCGCCCAAGCCGGCGCCGCTTCTGCCTTCTACTATGAGCTTTCCGTTTCTCTTTATCTCATATAGAAAATCATTGTGAGGCCGTTCGCCCCTTCCGTAATCAGGAAGGCCGAATGTGTCATGATATGATTCAAGAAATCCGTCCATGAATCCTCCGCTCAAAGCGATTACCGGAAGATCAATGCCGAGCTCTGCAAAATCATTTATAACCTTCTTATACCTCAGGCTCAGTTCGCTCACCTCCATATCCTGGCCTATCTCCCACTCTCCCGAGGACTGGACAGTGTAAGTGCTCGAATGGGAGACGCCAGCGGAGAATGAGTTCTCCATCGATGCCTTTTCAAGATACTGCTGGTCGGCATGGAGGAAGATCGGGTACTGATTCTTAATGGCAAGAGGGCCGTCAAACGCGGAAGCAATTGATGAAAGAGCGAAGAAAACAAGAAAAACAATAATGAAAGATATATTTTTATTTATGGACAAAAACCACGAAAACACAAAATCCCTATATAATGAACATTCCTTTTTGCTGTCATTCTCGCGCAGGCGGGAATCCAGTTTAATTTTGAAAGCACCTATATTCCGCATCAAGTGCGGAATGACAGATGCGCCAATAACCCAATAAAAAACTCTTCGCATTGTTGATTCTATCAGATGCGGAATATTTTGAGAAGAGTAGTATAATCTATTCATGCCGTGGGTGATATGGATAACCGGCCTGCCCGGATGCGGAAAGAGCACGGCAGCTCTTGCTCTCAAAGAGAGAGTTAAGGATGCTGTCATCCTTCAGGCTGACGCACTTCGCAAGTTCATGACTCCCAATCCTGACTATTCTGAGGAAGAGAGAGAGCATGTCTACAGGGTGCTTGTCTTTACTGCAAAGAACCTGAATGAACTCGGGCATAATGTCATCATAGACGCCACGGGAAACAGAAGGAAATGGAGAGAGCTTGCGAAAAGGGAAATTCCCGAATTTTATGAAGTCTATCTCAAATGCCCGATTGAAATATGCGTTGAGCGTGAAAGAGCAAGGATTGAGACGCACGGCGCTCCAAAAGGGATTTATGAGAAAGCGGGAAGAGGCGCTCCCGTGCCCGGCGTGAACGCGCCGTATGAAGAGCCTCTTCAGCCGGATCTGGTTATAGATACAGAAAAGACAACGCCCCATGAAGCAGCGGAACGGATACTTAACTTATTAAAATGAAAAAACTCTCTTTTCTCCACCGCTATCTGACGCTATGGATATTCCTCGCGATGGCAGGAGGCGTCTCGGCCGGCTGGCTCTTTCCGGGAGCAGGTGATTTCATAAACTCGTTTCAGGCAGGAACTACAAACGTCCCCATCGCTGTCGGGCTTATCTTGATGATGTACCCGCCTCTTGCCAAGGTGCGCTACGAAGAACTCGGCGAGGTCTTCAGAAACAAGAAGGTTCTCGGCCTGTCGCTTTTGCAGAATTGGGTTATCGGCCCTCTTCTGATGTTCATTCTCGCCATAGTCTTTCTTCATAATTATCCGGAATACATGGTCGGGCTGATAATGATAGGGCTTGCCCGTTGTATAGCAATGGTAATCGTATGGAACGAACTCGCTTGCGGTGACACGGAGTACACCGCCGGGCTTGTGGCATTCAACTCCATATTTCAGGTGCTCTTCTATTCTGTTTACGCTTATGTCTTCATAACGATAATGCCTTCATGGTTTGGGCTGAAGGGAGAAATTGTTGAGGTTACCATGAGTCAGATAGCAGAGAGCGTCTTTATCTATCTCGGCATCCCGTTCATCGCCGGGATAACCACGCGCTTCAGCATGATAAAACTCAAGGGCGCCGCATGGTATGAGGATAAATTCCTGCCGAAGATAATGCCCGTGACGCTGATAGCGCTCCTGTTCACAATAGTTGTAATGTTCTCGCTGAAGGGCAATTATATAGTGAAACTTCCTCTTGACGTAATACGCATCGCAATACCTCTCTTAATATATTTCGTCGTGATGTTCCTCATCTCCTTCTACATGTCAAAAAAGATCGGGACAGATTACCCGAAATCAGCCTCTCTCTCATTCACGGCGGCGAGCAATAATTTTGAGCTTGCCATCGCGGTGGCGGTGGCGGTATTCGGGATAGATTCAGGCGCGGCCTTTACAGCAGTGATAGGGCCGCTCGTTGAAGTCCCTGTCCTTATCGGGCTGGTCAATGTTTCTCTCTATTTCCAAAGGAGATATTACCCTGCCGAAGCCTGCAGGGTAAGAGGCGTTGACCCGTTGTAGTTATTTCTTCCCTGCCCGGCTCCCCTCATGCAAAAAATAAAAGCCTCAAATTCCTCAATTCATCCTCCCAATTCCTGACTTTAATGAATTCACTATCTGAAAAGGTCTCTGCCTTAAGCCTGTCGGGTTTAACTCTGATGATAACCGCGCCGTCCCTGTCCGTCCTGTAAAAGCCTGTTCCCGCATGCCGGTATCTTTCGACCGTCTCATAGTGAGGATGTTTAAAAGGGTTATCCCTGCCGGCGCTCACAACCGCGAGCTTCGGACCAACCGCTTTAATAAACGCCGGAGAACTCGATGTCCTGCCGCCGTGGTGAGGGACTTTGATTATATCGCTTTTAAGCATCGCGCCAAGATGGATGAGGTCATTCTCAGCCTCTGCTTCTATATCCCCCGTAAACAAAACTGAGCCGTTATCCGTTTCAACCTTCAGCACCAGCGAATCGCTGTTCTCGTCTGAGAACGAGCCCCTCGGCGAACCGGCATGAAATTCGTCATAAGGATGAAGCGCGTATATTTTATACCCCTCTGCCTCAAGAAGCCCTCCTCTCTTTAATCTTCTCACAGCGGTTTTGAGCCCCTTCGCGGCATCAAAAAACTCTGCTCCGTTTTTGTTTGTCCATATCCCGCCAATCCTGAAATTCTGAAGGATATACGATAGGCCTCCGTAATGATCGGGATGCGGGTGGCTCAGGACGAGATAATCTATTTTCCTTATCCCCTGTGACCAGAGATATGGGGCGACTATGTTTCTGCCCGCGTCAGGCGACGGAGTGCCGCCGTCTATAACCATAACCTTGCCGTCCGGAAGCCTGACAACCGAAGAATCGCCCTGCCCCACATCAAGAAAGGTTATCCTGAATTCACCGCGATGCAGATAAGGGCTGGCGGCGTAAATGAAAATGACAAGGATGAGAGGCGCAAATCTCATCCTGCTTCTTCCTTTCAGGATATAAAAGAGCGAAGCATAATAGAAAAGAATGAGAAGAAAGGGAGGGTCTGGAATATGAAGGTTTGAATACGGGACTTGCGCTAATAAACGCGCGAGATGAAGTGAATATCCTGTCAAAGCGTCTGTCAGCCCGCTGAAGATGAGAAAGTCAAGATTAAAGAGAAACGAAATCACTTCCGAGAAGAGCCCGATAGGCAGAATTACAAAACAGACAAGGGGTGTGACAATAAGGTTTGAGATAGGAGATATCAGGGGGAACTGTTTGAAGCATAGAGCGATGACAGGCGCCGTGCCGAGGAGCGGGGCAAGCGTCATAAGAAATGAGACCTTAATCTTTTGGAATACTTTTTTGAAACCGAAGCGCTGTTTCCCTGTACCTGTGCCGAATTCCAAATCCTCTTCGTTCAACCGCTCAAGAAATAATCCTATGGAAAGCACGGCGGTGAAAGATAGGATGAATGAGATATCGAAAAGCGAGCCAGGCTCCCGCAGGAGAATAATAAACGCGGCTATCGCAAGCGAATTGAGCCACTGGCCCCGCCTGCCGAGAAATACGGCAAGCATATAAACCATGACCATGATGAATGAACGGATCGTCGGCGTGCTCCCTCCTGATATGAGGGCATAGAAAAAGATCATGGGAATCGTCGCGATTACGGATATCTGAGACGGAGTGAGGTACAAGGTCATTGACTTAAATGTTCTGTCAGGCAGTAAGGCGGCAGACCTTTTCACGGATTGAAAGACGATAAACGCGAGAAGCGCGAAGTGAGTTCCAGATATGCTCAGCAGATGGGCGAGGCCTGTCGAACTGAACGAATCCCTCGTCCCGGCGCTTATGCCCCGCCTTGCGCCCGCTGTTATGGCATTCATGAATGCCGCATTCTCAGGAGAGAGGCTGTTGTCTGTTATCCGGCAGAGTTCCTGCCTGATCCTGCCCGTCTGTGAGAGGAAGCCCTCCCCTCTTTTAATAACGGTTAAGCCCTTCACATAGCCGGCAGCTGTTATCCCTTCCCTGCGCGGGTCATAAGAATAGACGCCGGGATTATAAAATACCGCGGGAGCTTTGAGTTCAGCGGTTGCTTTTATCACATCGCCCGCATACAGAGAAACGCCTGATTCACCCGCCGTCTCCGACAAAATATACAGCCTCGCATCCCCTTTTATCTCATGCCCGTCAATGGAGACATTCTTCAGAATGAAAGAGAGGTTCTTCCCGGAAAATTCGGGAAGGCCTGATATAACGCCGGTTACCGATGCTTTTTTGCGGGGGAGTTTTGTTTCGGGCATCGGATCGTGCCTGATGAAAGAGTAAAGAATGCCGAAAACAAAAAAAGAGAGGCAGAGAAAGAATGCTTTCTTCCTCCCGAAGAAATAATAAAAAAAGAAAGTTGAGAGTATGATTAAAAGATTAATTGAGAATGGGAAGAATGGGAGGAAATGAAAAGCAATGATGCCGGATATGAAAGATGCCGCTGGACGTATCAACTCATCTCGGATTTAATAACCTCTGCCACCTCCTCTGCTATCTTCTTTATCTTCTTCATGTCATCACCTTCGACCATGACCCTTATCTTAGGCACGGTGCCTGACGGCCTCACAAGTATCCTGCCGCCTTTGAGGCACTTCTCCGCGTCCTCAACAGCCTGAACAACTTTTGGAAATTTCTCTATCTTTTTCGGCTTCGGAACAGAAACATTGATGAGCACCTGCGGATATATCGGAACCTGCGAAGCGAGAGATGACAGAGGCTTGCCGGCCTTGGTCATGACAGCCAATACCTGAAGAGCGCAGACAGCGCCGTCGCCTGTCGTGTTGTAGTCAAGGAATATTATGTGCCCCGACTGCTCGCCCCCGAGATTGTATCCGCCCTTGAGCATCTCCTCGACCACATACCTGTCGCCTACCTGCGTCCTTATGATATCTATGCCGGCTTTCTTAAGGTAATGCTCAAAACCTATATTGCTCATGACCGTGGCGACAACGAGGTTCTTCTTCAGTATCCCTTCCTTCTTCATAGCGAGCGCGCAGACAGCCATTATCTTGTCGCCGTCGACTAACTCCCCTTTTTCATCGCAGAGTATCACCCTGTCGCCGTCGCCGTCATGCGAAATCCCTATGTCAGCGCCGTGAGCGATGACAGCCTTCTGCATTGCTTCGGGATAGGTTGAGCCGCAATTCGCGTTTATATTCAGCCCGTCCGGCTTGTCATGAATGGCTATTACCTCTGCCCCGAGTTCGCTCAGGACATTCGGCGTTATCTTGTATGTGGCGCCGTTTGCGCAGTCAACCACTACCTTTATCCCGTCGAGTGTCTTGCCTTTGGGAAAGGCCGCCTTTACGTATTCGATATATCTTCCGGAAGCGTCATCTATCCTGTGCGCCTTTCCTATGCCGTCGCCTTCAGGCCTGATCTTTGCTAATTTTTCAGAAAAGACAGCCTCCTCTATCTCCCTTTCAACACTGTCTGGAAGCTTGAACCCGTCCGAAGAGAAGAACTTTATGCCGTTGTCGTCATAAGGGTTATGCGAAGCGGATATCACTATTCCGGCGTCAACCCTGAGGCTCCTCGTTACAAACGCGATTCCGGGCGTCGGCATGGGCCCCACGAGTAGAACGTCAACGCCCATAGAGCATATTCCCGAGGTGAGGGCGCTCTCTATCATGTATCCCGAGAGCCTCGTATCCTTTCCTATTAAAATAATGTCCCTGCCGTGCTTCTTTTTAAGGACATAAGCCGCGGCCCGCCCCACTTCAAAAGCCATCTCGCCGGTCATGGGCGGATGGTTGGCCTTGCCCCTTATGCCGTCCGTACCGAAAAGCTTCATCCTCCTGCCTTCAGATGATTCCATCAAATCTCCTTAAAATGAGTTTGTCCCGCGAAAACGGATATCAAGAGCCCTCCTCAAGAACAAGCGTGATCGTCTGGGGAAAGATGCTCTTGACCGTGAGCGTCTTGGGGAGTTTAACATTGCTTTCGGATATGGGGAAGATGTTCCTCCCCTTTCTTGCTTCATCCATATTGAGAACAATTGTGATGTCTTTCTCGCCGAGGTCCTCGACAAGCCTTTTATATCCCATCACGCCGACGCTCACTGTCTCGGGCGCGTGAACTATCTTGAGCCCGGCGGGCATGTTCTCAAATAAAATGTGAACATTCATTACGGATTCAGTCTGCCTGCTGCCGACTACAAAGAACCAGAGGGCGATTGAAAAGAGAAGCGATATAATCTTAATCCATATATTGGCCGTGAAGAAATCCTTTATCATTTCTTTTTCCCCTTTGCGTGGCTGAAGCTTTCGGTGAGCAGATCCCTCAGCTTCCCAGCGTCCATGTTCTTCATTATCTTCCCGGCAACAGCCACGGATATTATCCCCGTCTCTTCGGAGACGATTATCACCACCGCGTCTGTCTCCTCGGTGAGGCCGATGCCCGCCCTGTGACGGGTCCCGAATGACTTGGAGAGCCTCGCGCTTAACGTGAGCGGAAGAAAACATCCCGCTGATATGATGCGGTTTCCCCGTATGACAACCGCACCGTCATGAATGGGAGACGAAGGATGAAATATGCTCAGAAGTATCTCCTGCGAGACCTTCGCGTCAAGCTGCGTCCCTATCTCCATTATGTCATCGAGGCTGTTCTCCCTTTCAATGACCATAAGCGCCCCGAGATTCCTGTTTGAGAGAGAGACAGATGCCTTTACTATCTCTTCGCGCGACCTCAGCTCCTCCGCGCTGGAAAAGGAAGGGAGGAACTTTGCCTTGCCCATATGGGCGAGCGCCTTTCTTATCTCGGGCTGGAAAAGTATTATGACCGCGAGGACTATCTGCGCCCAGAGGCTCTGGATTATCCAGTCGATGGTATAAAGCCTGAGCTTCCCTGAAAAGAGAAAGGCCACAAAGAGGAGCCCGAGCCCGGTGAGCATGTGCGCGGCCCTTGTCCCCTTTATGATGAGAAGCACCCTGTAGACTATTGCCGCTACGATGATGACATCAAGGATGTCCTGCCATCTGACAAGATTGATTATCTCCATGATTGAAAATATTATAGCAGTTTTTAATTATGAATTAAGAAATGGATCTCTCAAAATGGCGGGGAGAGCCTCTCATTTGCTACCTGACATATACTCCGCTGTGCACGTAGATAAAATGTCCGTCAACGACATACTCATCCCCTTCCCAGTCATCCGGCAGCCGGTCGAAAGGAAATGTGTCATCGAGCGCCTTTAACGCGGCATTATCGAGATCCGCAAAACCTGACGGATTCATAATCTTCACATCGCCGAGCGTGCCGTCCCTGTTTATTACAAATTTGATATCAAGGCCGCCTGATATGCCGAGCCTTGCCGCTTCTTTCGGATACTGCCATACGCTCTCTATGTGATTTTTTAGCCGCATCATGTAGCCCCTGTATCTCAGGTCCGAGGTGTCGAATTTGATTATCTCCTTCCCTGAGAAAGGGCCGCCTGCCTGCTCTTTTATTTTCTCGGTGTTATAAGGCGAGGATTCTTTGGCAAGATAAGGGCCGATTTCGTTTCTTTGGGAAGAAGTCTCGGCCAAATCTTCATTCCCGCCGGAGCCCTCACCAGGTTTTTCAGATGCTTCATGGCCGCCGCCCTCAGTCCCTCTCCCCTTCTCGTCTCCTTCTCCAAACATGCTCTCAGGCTTCGCGTCAGAAGTATCTTTGACCGGCTTTCTCAGGGCAGAGGGCTTCTCCCTGACAGCGGGACCGGAAATCTTTTTTTTGACGGGCGGCTTTTCCGTCTCGGCAGGCGGCGCAATATCGACATAAAATACAGGCGCTGTCTCGTGCCCTGAAAAGTATATTTCAGACAGAAGCGCAAAAAGCAGAAGGTGTAATGAAAGAGATATCGCTAAATAAAGATTAAATTTCAATTCCAACGCTCAGCATGGGCGGGCTCAAATACAGAGGTCCGGCATAAAATATGAACAGCCCGCGAAGCTTTCGAAGGCCCCGCAGGCTGCCGCATCCTATTTTATTCTGTGCTGGGGCACTCTGACGGTGAGTACAGGGCAGGGAGCCTTTCTCACAACCCTTTCCGCCGTGCTTCCGAAGAGGAGCCTGTCGAGGCCTGTTCTTCCGTATGTGCCCATGACTATAAGGTCGATCTTCTCCTCAGAGGCGGTCTTTATCACCTCTTCATACGGGATGCCCTTGACCACCTTCTTCTCAACCGCCGGAATACCCCTTGTCTCCTCGATGCAGCAGTTCTCCATCTCATCGAGCGCCCATTTATTGAGGTCGTTGTAAAGTTCATCGGCTGAGACATGAGGAATGTGCGACTCATGCGCCCTCATCACGTCATAAAGGACATGGAGCATATAAAGCTTTGCCTTGTACTGCTTTGCCAGGTCTGCCGCGAAGTGAAGCGCGAGCTCCGACCCTTCAGAAAAGTCCGTTGGAAAAAGAATCCGTTCAATCTTCATGCTGGCCACCTCCGAAAAATTAAATTAATAAGACGTAAGATATCAGCGTCACAGATTATGAATTAAGGCCGTATATCACCTTTAATCCCTTAAACGTCAGCTCATTGTCAATATGCTTTTCAAGCCTGATAAAAGGCGCCATCAGTCCGCATCGGCCGCCCGTAATCACTAAAGTATAATCCATGCCCGTCTCTTTTGCCATATCCTCCATTATCCTCTCTACAGCCCCGGCATGCCCGATTATTATACCTGATAGGATAGCATCCGTCGTGTTACCTCCCAAAACCTTCCGCGGCGGAACAAGCTCTGCGCGGGGAAGCTTTGATGTCTTAAAGTTAAGGGCATCAGCGGAGATATCGAGCCCCGGCATTATCGCCCCGCCGATAAAGCCGCCGGATTCCGTGACAACGGAAAAAGTTGTTGCCGTGCCAAAGTCAACGATTACCTTGTTGCCGCTGTAAAATTTATTCGCGGCCGCGGCATTGGCAAGCCTGTCCGCCCCAATTCCTTCAGGATTTCCGGCAAGAAGCCTTAAACCTGTTTTTATTCCGGGGCCGACCAGTAGGGGCTTGATATTAAATGCCTTCTTTACGGCATCTTCAAGGGAAGAAGACACGCCTTCAGCAACTGACGATATAACCGCGCCTTCTATCACGCCTGCATTTTTGCCTGCGGCAAATTCAGCAAGGGCTCTGCGTAATTCATCATGCGGCATTGTTATAACTTCAGCCGTTGGAAGCCTCAGCAACGCCTTTACCGCATCGTCATAAAGGCATGCCTTAAGGTTTGTATTGCCGACATCAATAAGTAACAGCATGATTATATTTCTTTAAACCTCTATCTTTTTTTCAGCACTGTCACATCCCCCGCGCTCACAACCTCGCGGCCGCCTGAAGGGAGTTTTACAATAAGGCCGCCTCTTTCATCAATGCCCTCGGCAATCCCTGTCACAACCCTGTTTCCCGTCTCAACCGATATCTCCTTGCCTGTCGTGACGTTCAGCCTGTTCCACTGTTCGAATAGAGGTGCCCTTTCGCCTTTTAATAAAGACTCATACATGCCTTCGAACACGGAAAGCACCTTATCAAAGAGCCCCGCCCTGTCTATCTCTCTCCCGCATTTTTCAGACAATGAAGTTGAAAACGGGCGTATATCATCGGGCAATATATCCATGCCCATATTTACGTTGATGCCGATTCCTATGGCGACATATTTTATTGATTCATTCCCTGTCTTCATCTCAAGGAGTATGCCGCCTGCCTTCTTTCCGTTAACTATAAGGTCATTCGGCCATTTTATGCCAGCCTTAAGCCCTGTGAAATCGCTTATCGCCGAAGCGCAGGATACGGCTGCCGCCATTGTTAGAAGCGGCGCATCAGCCGGTGAAAAAGAGGGTTTCAGCAGGATTGTGAAATAGAGGTTAACGCCTGCCGGCGATTCCCATCTTCGCCCCAGCCTCCCCCTTCCCTTTGTCTGAGAGTCAGAAACAACAACGATGCCGTCAGTGTCCGCTCTCTCTTCGCCTATCTTTAAGGCGGCTATGTTCGTGGATGAGGTGGAGTCAAAAAATATAATCTCTCTTCCAATCTTCCCGCGCCTTATCCCGCTCTTAATCTTTTTCTTAAAGAAATCCTCTTTCATCAACTGCTCTTCTCAAGCCATTCGCATTCATCTCTGAGAATACACTCCGGGCATAAAGGCCGTCTTGCTTTGCAAGTCTCTCTGCCGTGAAGTATAAGGGCATGATTAATGGGAGTCAGCCTCGAAGAGGGAAACTGAGAGACAAGCTCCTCTTCCACTTTATCGGGATTATTGCTGTGAGCTATGCCCAGCCTGTTTGAAACCCTCAGGACATGTGTGTCAACGGCAATCGCCTGTTTTCCGAACGCGCTTCCCAAAACGACATTGGCTGTCTTTCTGCCGACGCCCGGAAGTGTTGTGAGTTCCTCAAGCGTGTCAGGCACTCTGCCGTTAAAGACATCTTTTATCCTTTTACAGCATTCTGTTATCATCTTTGCCTTGTTCCTGAAAAAACCTGTCGGCCTTATCTCCTGCTCAAGCGTTTTGATATCTGCGGCGGCATAATCGGAAACGTTTCTGTACTTCCTGAAGAGCGGCTTTGTCACCTCATTTACCCTCTTGTCCGTGCACTGGGCAGAAAGGATTGTGGCAATGAGAATCTCTAACGGGCTTGAAAAATTAAGCGCGGTATGAGGATCAGGGTACTTTTTGAGCAAAAGCCTCGCTATCTTCTTCGCGTCAGCCAAGATATGCCCTCTACTCCTGCTTCAGCGCCTTTGCCGGAACCCTTCCCTTAAGCCCGGCAACAAACCTCTCCGCATCGGCAAGGGTGCCGACGATGGAATTATAATGCATGGGGATTGCAAGTTCCGGCTTGATATCCATTGCCGCCTCGACAGCCTCTTCGGCTGTCATGACATATGTGCCTGATACCGGCAGGATCGCTATATCAGCTTTGATCTCCTTCATTTCGGGAATCCGGTCCGTATCGCCCGCAATATAGATTCTCTTGCCGTTGACAGTGAAGATATATCCGGCCCAGTTATTGGCCTTGGGGTGGAACTTTTTGTTTGTGTTGTAGGCAGGAACGGCCTCTATGAAAATGCCCTCGACAGTTGCCTTGTCGCCCGGTTTCATCGTCATCACATTGCCTGAAAGCTTCGCGGCGCAGTCAGGGGTCGCGACAATCACTGTCTTCTTTCCCGTCAGTTTGCTCACATCCTCGGGAGAGCAGTGGTCGCGGTGCTCATGGGTAATCAGGATTATATCCGCGGCATCGCTCTTCTTTATCTGGAAAGGGTCTGTGTATATGACCTTCTCCCCTGTTATTTTAAATGTGTCATGCCCGAGCCAATGTATATTGTCCGTCATATCCTCGGCCTCCTTGCCTTCAGCCGTCGCAAAAGCAACCGCCGTCAATATCAATAAAAAAAGAATAATATTCCTTGTCTTCATGCCCTTCCCCAAAAGATTGTAAAATTATATCATATGGAAACCTGTATTATAAGAAACCAGGCCTCTTAGCCGCAAAAATTATCTCTTGGCAATTTTATAAACTGCCAGATAAATGTGATATCATATCGTCTATGGGCAGCCGGCTGCAGGTTTGTCAGGCAAGCGCTGCTTCAGGAATTTAACAATGATCGCGACACGCAGATACATAATACTGCTCCTTGCCTTCATCATCTCTTTCTCTCCGTCCATCTGCGCCGCCAACGCGGGCAAAATATTCAAGGAAAACAGCGGCGCCGTTGTGATTGTCAACACATATGACAAGAAAAATCATCCGTTGGCGCAGGGGAGCGGGTTTGTAATAAACAGCAGCGGGATAGTTGTGACGAACCACCATGTAATAGACGGCGCCAAAAATATTTCTGTAAAGCTCGGGGACAAGGTTTTAAAAGTTGAAAATGTAATAAACGATGACACGCAGAATGACCTCGCCATTCTCAAGATTGAAGACGGCGATTATTCTGCGGTGAAACTCGGGGGAATAAATGACATAGCCATAGGTGACAGCCTCTATGTGATAGGGAGCCCTCAGGGGCTCACAAATACCATCTCTGACGGAATCCTGAGCGGCATAAGAGAGATCTCGCCCGGAAAAAATGTGCTTCAGATAACAGCCCCGATCTCAGAGGGCAGCAGCGGCGGGCCGGTATTTAACGAAAAAGGCATGGTAGTTGGCATAGTCACCTTTCACCTTATAAAAGCGCAGGATCTGAATTTCGCCCTGCCGTCAGACCTGATAGACCGCAGCCTCGCGTCCGGCCAGGAGATGATTCCGCAGAATATCGTCAAACCCCTGTCTGAAACCGTCACCGAAACCAAATCTCCCGCCAAAACAAATGAAGGCTCTTTCTTCACGATTACGCAATCCTATGCTTCCGGCGGAAGCAATCCTAATGAAAATGCCGAGTATTTCTTCATGGCAGGAAACTATTACAGAAAAGCAGGCAACATTAAAAAAGCGATAGAATCTTACAGAAAAGCGGTAAGGCTCGACCTCAACCACGCAAAATCCCACTTCGCCCTCGGCAAGGCGTACAATTACCTCGGCATTTACAAAGAGGCTGTCGCGTCTTTCAGGGAAGCGGCACGCATCGAACCGAATAATCCGGAAACGTATTACCAGCTTGGTACGGCATATATGAACCTCGCCATGTACCATGAGAGCATCAACGCCTTTAAACAGGCAACAACCGTCAACCCGGGTTTTGCTCAGGCGATAAGCGCCCTCGGCCTCGCTTACCTGTCGGTCGGAGACAAGGATAACGCTCTGAGGCAATACAATATACTTAAAGACATAGACCGCGCGCTTGCCGAAAGGCTCTCCGGCCTGATAAAGAGCCGCTGAAACTCTTATGAAACATATTGCGGTCCTCACCTCCCTGCCGTTTGAATCGAAACTGATAAAGGCAGAGCTCAGACCTGCTGAAAGGATGCGGATAGCCGGAAGAAATATTTATAAAGGAAAGATATTCGGGAAAAATATCCTTCTCATGAATTGCGGAATCGGCAAGGTTAATGCAGCCCTCTCAACCGCGGCAATACTGGAGAATTTTGAAGTGAGCCTTATCCTCATAGCCGGAATAGGCGGTTCATACGAAGGCTCGGGGCTTAAAAGAGGCGATATCGCGGTGGCCGCAAAAGAGATTTACGGAGATGAAGGCGTCGCGGGTCCTGAAGGTTATCTCGGGCTGAAGGAAATAGGCATACCGCTTGTCGCAAAACGCGGTAAAAAATATTTCAATCACTTCCCTCTTAAGGCTAAACCAGCAATAAAAGCATTGGCGGGTCACCAGCCGGCAGCCGGGCTAAAAACAGGCAATTTTGTAACCGTTTCGTCTGTCTCGGGAAGCGCCGGGAGGGCTCTCAGCCTCGGAAAACGCTTCAGGGCGATATGCGAGAACATGGAAGGCGCGGCAGCCGCTCACGTCTGCGCGGTTTACGGCGTGGAGATGCTTGAGGTGAGAGGCATCAGCAATATGGCGGGAATAAGGGATAAAAGAGAGTGGAACATGAAACTCGCGTCCAAAAACTGCCAGAAGTCCATTTTGAGAATTATTGAAAAATACTAAGACAGTCAGCATAAAATAACCGGTCATATCCTTTGGGAGCCTGATATGGACAGACAAGCGAAAGAATTCCGGAGACTTCTGCTCAGCGCCTTAAAACGGGAAGGCTTTTATTTTTTTGACAACCCGCATCTTGTGAAATGCTGGGAAGAGATGAGGTGCGATAAAACAGGTTGCGCTTCATACGGATCGGATAACCTGAGATGCTGGCATGCTTCAGGCACATTCTGCAAAGGCAAGCCTCAGGGGAACTTCGCAAAAAAATTCGGCGACTGCCAGAAATGCAGAGTTTACAAAAAAGCGGTCAGCGGCGGCCACCTCTTTCAGATTGGAGAAGATTTCAATAACCTTATGTTTCAGCTCAGGACAAAGGAGGAGGAGTTAAAGCTGAACCTTGAGAAGCTCAAAAGAAAAAACCGGGAACTCAGCGTATCAAACGAAAAGATAAGCAAGCTTCTTAAGAGGCTCGACAAGAGAAATACCCGGCTTAAGGAGCTTTCCATCAGGGACGGGCTCACCGGCCTTTATAACTTCAGGTATTTCGGCGACATACTGCATGAACAGTTCAAGCTGGCAGAGAGGTACAAATTCCCCCTCTCATGCATCATTATTGACATAGATTATTTTAAAGCAGTAAACGACACTTACGGGCACCAGGCCGGCGATGAAATACTCAAAGAGCTGGCAAAAATCCTGAGGGAGAACTCCCGCGAGACGGACAAGGCCGTCAGGTATGGAGGAGAAGAGTTCGTAATGCTGCTTCCCTATTCTGACAATGATGACGCCTTCACCAAGGCGGAAATGATCAGGAATTCGGTTCATGACCATTCCTTTAAAGCCGGGAAGAACTCCCTCCGCATAAGCATAAGCCTCGGCATCGCCAATTTTCCCGGCAATTCACATATCAAAAATGCAAAAGAGCTTGTGGGTTACGCTGACAAGGCCCTTTATATGGCCAAAGAGAGGGGCCGCAACCAGTCTGTGATATCGCTTGATAAATCATTTGCCAGGGAAATAGAAAAAAAACCTGAGGACGATGCGCTTTTGAGCGAGAGAAGGAGTTCGCCCAGGGTCAAGGTCCTGATCAAGATAAAAGGGGAGATAAACAGAAAAGAGATAACCTTTCCGAATGTCTTTGACATAAGCTCTCACGGGCTGAGCCTCCTCAGCAGTAAACCGCTTAACGCGGATAAAGGGCTCAAGATAAAACTCCTTCTTCCTCAAAAAGGCGAAAAGACGTCTCAAGTCAATATTGAAGGGGAGGTTGTCTGGTGCAGGCAGGTCGATAGAAGGCAGAAGGCAAAACCGAAATACCTCGTCGGCATCAAGTACAGGAAGATATCAGAGTTTGATCTGAAACTTCTTGAGAAGTTTTTCATATCGATCTTCAGGCATCATTCACCGAAAAGAAAACAATAAAGGTTTCTACTTCTTTGTTTCAGGTGAAGCAACTGTCCCGAGCGTGTTTCTGGCGGTCGCGGCTTCAGGAGAATCGGGGAAAAGCTCTATAAGATTTTTCAGGATATACTCGGCTGTCTCCGTATCCTTAAGCTCGTAAAAGGCAAGCCCCTGCATCAATTTTGAAGCCGGAATCTTGTCGCTGTCAGGAAAGTTCTTCAGTATCTCGTCGTAAGCAAGGATGGCATTTTCGTACTGCTTCTCCATAAAGAAGCTTTCGGCTATCCAGAACTTGGAATCAACCGTGAATTCATTTTTCTCGTAGTCGCCCACGACCGATTCAAATTCAGCCCTGGCATCTTTATAGTTTCCCGACTCGTAAAGTTTATAGG
Source organism: Nitrospirota bacterium (assembly GCA_016213935.1). Taxonomy (GTDB): domain Bacteria; phylum Nitrospirota; class Thermodesulfovibrionia; order UBA6902; family UBA6902; genus JACQZG01. Next base: position 36,734 of record JACQZG010000030.1, on the reverse strand, counting down.
CGGAATCATACACATCTTTAACGGCAGGTTTTTCAGCAGAAGCTTCTCCGGTCTTTTCCGCCTCAGCATTTTTCATTGTCTTCTTCTGCGAAGGGCTCTTCTTCGAATCGCCGCGCTGAGGCTCATTTTTCATCAACTCCAGTTCAGCCCTGAGGGCTTCCATCCCGGCCTTTATTTCTTCAATCTGCTTCTTTATATCTTCCGAGAGAATTTCAAGCCCGCTTATCTCTGTGGCAAGCGCGTTCCTCTTTACGGCCTCTTCCTTAATCCCCTTTTCGTTAAGATGCTGAAATTCATCTATTTTCCCCGTAAGTTTCTGAATGTCGGCAGACATCTCCTGAACCTTGGTAAAGAGGTTTGAGACAGCCCTTGCCGTGGCCTCCTGTGAATCCCTGGCGGCTTCAAGCTGTTTCAGGAAATCTTTTTGGCTTTTTGGCATCTCCTTCTCCATCGCCTGGGACGTCTTCTTTAACTCCAGCACATCCTTCTCAAGGTTGTTCAGCCTGAACTGGGCCTTGCCCACATCCTCGGTTGACGCGCATGCGGAGAGGATTGCCGCGCAGAGCATGATAAGGCAGTAATTTGAAGGAAACGATGAAGTTGATATGCGGAACCGGCGCAGGCGCTTCCTGGGGAAAGCTCCTGCGCCGTTAATGGCGTCTCTATTCAGTAACAACAAAGTGGGCTCTCCTGTTGCGCTGCCAGCAGTCTTCGCTCTGATCCATGCAGGCGGGTTTTTCTTCTCCATACGTCAGGAGATTCATCCTCGCCGCTGATACGCCGCGCAATAAAAGATAATCGCCGGCCGCCTTTGCCCGCTTTTCCCCGAGCGCGAGATTGTACTCGTTCGTGCCTCTGTCATCGGAATGCCCCTCAATTATGAGGTTGGTCTTCCTGTTTTTCATGAGCCATGCGGCGACCGCGTCAAGCTGGGCGCGTGCCTCATCCCTCAGGTCATATTTATCATAATCAAACAGGACATCCTTGAATATGAGGTCTATCTCTTTCCTTACTTCGGCGTTAGTAAGGTCAATATCCTTGATGCCCTCTTCGCTGATTACGGACTCATCGGCGATAATCTGCCTTTCATCTTTATCTCCCTTTTTGTCTTCTTTTGTTTCTTTATCTTTGGCAGATGCGTCTTTAACGGTGATAACAGCCTCCTCGCAGGTCCCGTCACCGCCGTAAAGGTCTGCCTTGCACCTGGCGGCATCCTTATAATAAGCGTCCCTCACATGCTTCTGGGCACAGCCTATAACAAAAACCATTAGCAAGAGTATCAGAATTTTTTTCATGGCCTTATTACCTCCATTTAAATAATTTTTAAATTATCTGTTATTAAAACTTTGCCGGCAATTAATATAAATAAGGCGACCACTTCGGAATAAGCGCCCTGACCTTGTCAGAGGTGATCCTTTTCTGCCCTTCGCCGTTTACGCGCATTACGTAAATGCCGCGCCCCTTTCCCCTGTCAGAGTCAAAGGCTATGAAAAGGCCGTTTGGCGAAAAGGTCGGGTTTTCGTTATTCCCCTCGAAAGTGAGCTGTCTCGCCCCGGTACCATCAGATTTTATCACGACTATCTGATTTTTGCCATCTATTCTGCTTACAAAAGCTATCCATTTTCCGTCAAGCGACCATGCCGGCGACTGGTTATAACTGCCCTCAAATGTGAGCCTGCGGATATTGCTTCCGTCAGCGTCCATGGTGTATATTTGAGGCGAGCCGCTCCTGTCGGAGACAAAGGCGATCTTTGAGCCATTGGGGGAAAAGACAGGGGATATGTCTATGCCCGCGGAACTCGTTATCTTTGTGAGGCCGCTTCCGTCAGTCTGCATCGTATATATCTCAGGGCTCCCCTCTTTTGAGGATGAGAACGCGACAAGATTGCCGTATATGTCGCCGATTAGATTTATCCCGTCAGAAGTGAAGACCTGCTCCCTCACGCCCCCTTTTATGTCTATCCTCAGTATCCTCCATTTCCTGTTCCTTTCCGATGAATAGAAAATATAATTTCCGTCGTCAGACCAGTTATGGACAAGTGGAAGCCCTTTTGATTCTATGATGCTCGAATTGTATCCGTCCCAGTCCATAATGTGAAGCTCTTTTTCGCCCCCTGAGTCAACGATATAGGTAAATTTCGTCCTGAAGCAGCCGTCCCTGTCCGTTATTATTTTGAAGACATCATTTGCTATCGAATGCCCGAGCGCCCTTATGCTGTTCTTTGTGGCGGAATATTTTTTGTCCATTACGACGCTGCCGGAAATAAGGTCTCTTACAACCGCGCCGGCCTTCAGGCTCTCAGTGCCTTCAAGCGATATCTCGACGGCCATCTCAGCCCCGCCCGCCTCAGGCGCGACGTCGGCGAATACGCCTGTAAGATAGAGGTCGTTCCGTACGACATCTTCAACTGTCTTGACCTCCTCATTGCCCGTCCCTGATATCGAGATGGGGATCTCTATCCATGAGGGCGATGTTATGTCAATGTACACCTTTGCCTCAGATGAAGAGAAAAAAAGAAGCTGGAGAAGAATCGCGCTTACGGCAAACAGAATGATTTTTTTCTTATTTCGCATTTTATTCACCCTCTGTTATATAAAATTTAAATTCAATCCCTTCCTCAAGCACCTCTCTCTCCATCCACTCAGGCGGAGCGGGAAGAGGTGCGGTTTTTGTCTCTTTCTGCGTTTCAAATAAAGCCTTCCAGGCTGCCTCGTTAAATTTTCTGTCTTCAGATGGTTCAACTATCTTAAACGAGATTATCCTCCAGCCCTCATCAACCTTTATATCATATTTTGCCTCAAGCCCTTCATAATCAAAACCCTTGAGAAGTTGGAACTTAGCCATGACCCTTTCTCTTATGAGACTTTCATAAAAACGGCGGGCATCCATATCCCCCATGCCCGCATACTGGCTTGGAAGGGCCTGTGCCTCAGTAGTTTCTTCAGCGGCCTCTTCAACCTCTTCTTCTTTCTCCTGAGCTTCCTGCTGACGGCGTTTCATTTCAGCAAGTTTATCTTCAAGAGCTGTTTTTTTCTTCTCCTTTTCCTCGTTTTTTGATTTAAAATCATTTAGTTTTTTTTCAAGGTCCTTTAAGTCATAAGTCTTCTTCGGCTTTGTCTCAACCGGTTTTGTTTCAACCGTTTTCTTCTCTGTGACAGCCTTCTTTTTGGTTACCTTCTCTTTCTTCTCGATAACCTTCTTCTCGATCCTGGGCGGCGGTTCCGGAATACGCACAACCGCCGGATTCACAAGGTCGACATAATAATGCTTTGTCTCTTTCTTTTTATGGGAGAGCGGAACCACGGTCAAGGCAATGAATATCATGTGAAGCACAAAGGAGAGGATAATGATTTTTCTGAAACTTGGTTCTTTACCGTAGGTATAGCGCCTCCTCATCGGGCATCTGCTTCAGATTCCGTGATCATGCCCAGCCTCTCTATCCCGGCCTCCCTCAGCTCACCCATAACACCCACAACCACTCCGTATGCCGTATCCCTGTCAGCCTTGAGAAAAACTTCTTTGTCGCGCCTGCCCTCAAACCTCGATTTGAGGGTATTGATAGTCACGGAAGATTTGTCCAGATATATTTTGCCGTCCTTCTTTACCGTGATGACCAGCCTTTCGGAAGGAGAAATCTCCTCCCCCTTTGCCTGCGGGAGATTGACGTCTATGCCCTGCTGAAGAAGGGGGGCTGTGACCATAAAAATGACCAGCAGGACGAGCATGACATCCACGAATGGGGTGACATTTATTTCAGACAGAGCGTGTCTGCCGCGCCTCGTCGTCATCATGTTCCGAGATCTGCTCCAAAAGTTCCTGGGAAAAATCTTCCATCATTATGATATTCCTGTTGGCCCTGCTGAGGAAATAGTTATAAGCGATAACCGCGGGTATGGCCGCCACAAGGCCGGCGGCGGTGGCTATGAGCGCCTCTGCTATCCCCGGAGCGACAACGGCAAGGGAGGCAGAGCCTATCTTGCCTATTCCATGAAATGAATTCATTATGCCCCAGACAGTCCCGAATAGGCCTATAAATGGAGTGGTAGAGCCGGTTGTCGCGAGGAAGGTCAGATATTTCTCAAGCCGCACAGCCTCAACAATCTCCGCCCTCTTAAGCGACCTCCTCATATCCTCGCTGCTCCTCTTTCCGGCAGAGAACGCAGCCCTGAAAACGTTCGCAATCGGGCTCATGGATATCGAAGCTGTGCCCTTATTGATAGACTCCCAGTCTCTCCCCTGCGTAAAGATGCGGTAGAATTTTGCGGAATCCTTCTCAACTTTGGAAAAAAACCTGTGCTTATAAATGATTATCGCCCACGAATAGACCGAGAAGAATAGGAGTATCAGCATAACAAGCTTTACAACCGGGCCGGCGTTCAATATAAGGCTAAGCACATTATCCCCATTCATGATTATGAAGTTTATAGGAAAGGCTGTGAAAAGTCAAAATATATTCCTCATCTACACACATAAGGAGAAAAGGGAAACCTGCTCTTGTGCACGAGGCTGAACATCGAATAAAACATAAGTTTTGCAAATAAATTTATAAAAACAGAATTGTTGACAAAACATAGGTGCTATGTTAAATTCTGCATACTTTTTTCTCGATACCACCCTAAATTAAGGCGGGCTTTTTTAATGTTAGACATTAATCGATATTTTTTCTGGCACCTTGCCAATTTTTTCATACTCTTCTGGCTCTTGAATACCATCCTCTTCAAACCTGTCTTCCGCATATTCGAAGAAAGGTCCAAGCTCATCGACGGTTCCCTCGAAAACGCGAAGGGCCTTGCCAAAGAGAAGGATGAACTCCTTGCTCAAATCGACGCGAAGCTCGCCAAAGCAAGGGAAGAAGCGAAGACCATAAATGAAAAGTTCAGGCATGAAGGCTCAGAGACTCAGAAAGAGGCATTGGAAACGGCCCGAAAAAATGCTGAAGAGTTGAGCCGGAAAGCTAAGGCGGAACTCGCCTCATCAGTCGCGAAAGCAAAAGACGGGCTAAAGAAAGATATAGAACTTTTTTCAGGCAGAATAATCGAGAAGATGCTGGGAGCATAGGATGCAGGAATACAGAATACAGAATACAGAATACGGAACAGCCATATTAAAAAACCCTGCCTTGATTATTGCTGTTCTGTTTTCATTATTATGTCTCACCTTCCCTGAAGTAACTTTCGCAAGCGGCGGGGAAGAGGGCGCTGCCGCGGAACACCACGGGATGGATTGGGCAGGCCTTATCTGGCCTGTCTTTAATTTTGCGCTTCTTGCGGGGATACTCATATTCTTTACGCGTAAGCCCTTCAGGGATTACTTCGCGAACAGGACGGCAAAGATAGAGAGTTCCATCAAGGCCGCCACAGAGGCGAAAGAGCTTGCCGAAAAGACCCTCGCTGAAGTGAGAGAGCGGCTCAATAACACTGAGAAAGAGACAAACCAGATAATAGAGGCCGCGAAACGCGCCGGAGAGAAGGAGAAAGAGGCGCTTATCGCCGAAGGCGAGCATATAAAGATGAAGATAATCGAGCAGGCAAAGGCCGGCATAGACTTTGAACTCGCAAGGGCTAAGCAGGCGCTCAAGTCAGAGGCCGCGCTTCTGGCGCTTGAGGCCGCGGAGAATGAGATTAAAAAGAGGCTCGGCAGAAATGAGCATGAAAAACTTATCGTTGAATACATTAATAAAATAGAGGTTAACGGGTGAACAAGGCGCAGGCGGTCAAAAAATTCAGTAAGGCGTTTATCAGCAAGGTCAGCATTTCAGATGCCCCAAAGGCGCTTGAAGAACTTGGCCTCTTTTCGTCTATTCTCGATTCAGATAAAAAGATAAGGCTCTTCTTCGTCAGCCAGATATTCACTCTTGAGGAAAAGGATGCCGTGCTTAAGGATATCTCGGCCCGCCTCAAGTTATCATCCCATACCGAAAAATTCCTCAGCCTTCTCTTTAAAGAGGGGGCTATCGCCATGATTAAGGATATCATCAAGGCGGCTGTCAGCCTTTATGAAGAGAAGGCGAAGAGAGTGACCGCCGAGGTATCTGCGCCGGTCGAACTTGAAGGCAGAAATATAAGCAGGCTCAAGGCCGCGCTCGCATCGCTGATAAAAAAGGATGTAGAGATAGAAAGCAAAATCGACGAATCCCTCATTGGCGGGTTTGTTGTAAAGATCGGCAGCACCATCTATGACAGCAGCATTAAAGGCCAGCTTCAGCTTTTAAAAGCGGAGTTGACGAGATAGAAACGGGTTAGAAGTTAACGGTGAAAAGTTAATAATTGTCGAAACAGCTTTGATTATTAACTTTTAATTTTTAACTTTCAACTTTATTTACATAGGGGGTTTTAATGAATATCGCAGAACTCAACTCTGGTGAAATAAGCGATCTGATAAAGAAACAGATTGCAGATTTTGAGAAGCGCGTTGATGTCAGCGAGGTCGGCACCGTTGTGAAGGTCGGGGACGGGATAGCTAAGGTTTACGGCCTTGACAACTGTATGGCAGCCGAGCTTCTCGAGTTCCCTAACGATGTATTCGGAATGGCGCTTAACCTTGAGGAAGACTCTGTCGGAGCCGTTCTCTTCGGCGAAGACACTCTCATCAAGGAGGGAGACCTTGTCAAACGCACCGGAAAGATCATGTCTGTTCCGGTCGGCGAAGCCCTGCTCGGCAGGGCAGTCAATGCCATAGGCCAGCCTATAGACGGAAAAGGGCCGATCAATACAAAAGAGATGAGGATAGTCGACATAGTTGCCCCGGGCATCATCGACAGGCAGCCTGTCCGCGAGCCTCTCCAGACCGGGCTTAAAGCCATTGACGCCATGATCCCGGTAGGCAGAGGTCAGAGAGAACTTATAATCGGCGACCGCCAGACCGGAAAGACAGCAATAGGAATTGACGCCATCATAAACCAGAAAGGAAGCGGCGTCATCTGCATCTATGTGGCGGTCGGGCAAAAACGCTCCAACATAGTCCGCGTGGCCAAAAAGCTTGAGGAGGAAGGCGCTCTTGAGCATACGATAATCGTTTCGGCAACGGCCAGCGAAGCATCGCCTCTTCAGTACATAGCGCCTTATACAGGATGCGCGATGGGCGAGTATTTCAGGGACAACGGCAGACATGCCCTGATTGTTTACGATGACCTCAGCAAACAGGCCACTGCATACAGGCAGCTTTCACTGCTCCTCAGGCGCCCGCCGGGACGAGAGGCATTCCCCGGAGACGTCTTTTATCTCCACTCAAGGCTCCTCGAAAGGGCGGCGAAGCTTTCCGACAAACTCGGAGGCGGGTCACTAACCGCATTGCCGATTATAGAGACGCAGGCCGGCGACGTTTCCGGCTATATCCCGACAAACGTCATCTCGATTACAGACGGACAGATTTATCTCGAACCTGAGCTCTTCTACGCGGGCGTCAGGCCTGCCGTGAACGTCGGCCTTTCAGTCAGCCGAGTCGGAGGAGCGGCACAGACAAAGGCGATGAAGCAGGTCGCGGGCACGCTGAGGCTTGACCTCGCCCAGTTCAGGGAGATGGCGGCCTTTGCACAGTTCGGCTCCGACCTCGACGCCGCGACGCTCAGGCAGATCGAGCGCGGCAAGAGGATGGTCGAGCTTCTTAAGCAGAACCAGTATGTCCCGCTCACGATGCAGGACCAGGTAATCATCCTCTTCGCCGGGACGCAGGGATACCTTGATGATATACCCGTCGAAGCGGTCAAGAAATTTGAAGAGGAATTCCTGAATTACATCCGCGCCGCCAAAGATGACCTGAGAAGCGAACTCGCCCAAAAGAAGGCGATAGACGATACGCTTAAGGCAAAGCTTAAAGCCGCAATCGAAGAGTTTAAGAAAGGATTTCAGGCGTAAATAAGCAATCAGTTGTCAGCATTCAGCGGTCAGAAATAATATCTGATCAATAACTGAAAGCTGACAGCCGATAGCTGAAAGCTGATTATATGGCTACTTTAAGAGACATAAAAAGAAGGATAACCGCTGTCAAGAGCACCAAGCAGATAACAAAGGCGATGAAGATGGTCGCCGCCGCCAAACTCCGCAGGGCGCAGTTGAGCATGATCAACATGCGGCCTTACGCCGACAAGATGAATTCCGTCATCGCGAGCATGACCGCGGAAGGCGATTCCGGCCACCCGCTTCTCGCGCAACGGCCGAGAAAAAAGATTGAAGTGCTCGTGCTGACAAGCGACCGCGGGCTCTGCAGCGCATTTAACTCCAACATCCTGAAGGCCGCCGAGCGGCTTATCGCTGAGCGCAAGAGCGAGAACTTCAACATAAGCATCAGCGTTGTTGGCAAAAAGGCCTCGGATTATTTTAAGAGGCGCAAGGTCGAGATGAGAAACGTCTGGGCCGGCCTCTCGGGAAAACTCGTATACTCCGAAGCGCAGGAGATAGGGAAAAATATCGTTGAGAGCTACCTTAATGAAACGGTTGACGAGGTATTCATAATATACAACAAGTTCCTGACCGTGATGTCGCAGGAAGTTACGGTCAGAAAACTTCTGCCAATGTCGCCCGAAGAGAGAACAGGCAAAGAGGCCGAGCCTTCTACCCTCTACATATTCGAGCCTTCGCAGAAAGAGATACTTAACCAGCTTCTCCCGAAAAACGTGGAGGTGCAGATATACAGGGCGCTCCTTGAATCCCAGGCTTCCGAAGAGGCCGCGAGGATGACGGCGATGGAGAACGCCACAAAGAACGCTGACGAGATGATAGGCCGCCTCACGCTTCAGTATAACAAGGCGAGGCAGGCCTCGATAACCAAGGAGCTTATGGATATTGTCGGCGGCGTCGAGGCGTTGAAAGATTAATTACAAGTTGTTAGTTTTCAGTTTTTAGACTAACAACTGAAAACTGAAAACTTTTTGATATTTAATAATGGATGACATAAATCATGAATGAAGGTAAAGTCGCGCAGGTCATCGGCGCCGTCGTCGATGTCGAGTTTGAGAATAAACTGCCCGAGATACTTAACGCCCTCAGGGTTCAGCACCCGGGAAATCCCGAAAAGGGAATTCCTGCCATTGACCTTACGCTTGAGGTCGCGAGCCACCTCGGAGACAGCATAGTCAGAACGGTCGCAATGTCAACGACCGACGGCCTTGTCAGGGGCATGAAGGCTGTTGACACAGGCCAGCCCATAACTGTGCCGGTCGGCGCAAAAACCCTCGGCAGGATTATGAATGTCCTTGGCGAGCCCGTTGACCAGATGGGGCCCATAACTACAAAAGAGAGGCTGCCGATTCACAGGCCGTCGCCTGAATTTACCCAGCAGGATACATCAACACAGGTCTTTGAGACAGGCGTTAAGGTTTTTGACCTGCTTGTCCCCTTTGTTAAAGGCGGAAAGATGGGAATGTTCGGCGGAGCGGGCGTCGGCAAGACAGTTGTCATCATGGAGATGATACATAACATCGCGATGGTTCACGGCGGTGTTTCCGTATTTGCCGGTGTCGGCGAGAGAACAAGAGAAGGAAATGACCTCTATCTCGAAATGAAGGAGGGAGGCGTTCTCGAAAAAACAGCCCTCATTTACGGCCAGATGAATGAGCCGCCCGGAGCAAGGGCGAGGGTCGCGTTATCCGCGCTCACGGTTGCCGAATACTTCAGGGATGAAGGGCAGGACGTTCTTATCTTCCTCGATAACATATTCAGATATACGCTTGCGGGCGCCGAGCTTTCGGCTCTTCTCGGAAGAATGCCGTCAGCGGTCGGATACCAGCCCACTCTCGGAACAGACATGGGCGTTCTGCAGGAACGAATCACTTCCACAAATAAAGGCGCCATCACATCAATGCAGGCCATCTACGTCCCTGCCGACGACCTTACGGACCCTGCCGTTGCCACGGCATTCACTCACCTTGACGGAACCGTTGTTCTCTCAAGGCAGATATCGGAGCTTGGCATATACCCGGCAGTGGATCCGCTCGATTCGACATCAAGGATTCTTGACCCGCTCATCTTAGGCGAAGAGCACTACGCTGTCGCGAGAAAAGTTCAGATAATTCTCCAGAGGTACAAAGAGCTTCAGGACATTATCGCAATCCTCGGAATGGAGGAACTCTCGGAAGACGATAAGGTCATAGTCTCAAGGGCGAGGAAACTCCAGAGGTTCCTCAGCCAGCCTTTCCATGTAGCGGAAACATTTACCGGAACTCCGGGCAAGTATGTGAAGCTTGCCGACACCATCAGGGGCTTCAAGGCGATAGCGGAAGGCACGTACGACACCGTGCCGGAACAGGCATTTTACATGGTAGGGGGAATCGAAGAGGCGCTTGAAAAAGCAAAGGGCCTCGGCTGGAACGGATAATAGGGAAACAAATGGCAGATAAAAAACTTACATTGGATATTGTCACGCCCTACGGTCATGTTTTCACAGGTGAAGTGGACGAGGTCATCGCGCACGGGAGCGAAGGAGAGTTCGGCGTGCTTCCGGACCATATTCCTTTCCTCACTACGCTCAAGGTCGGAATGCTCGCATATAAAAACGGCTCTGAGACCGGTTACTTCTTTGTTAACTGGGGCTACGCAGAAGTCGGAATGGATAAGGTGACCATCCTTGCGGACAGCGCAGAGAAGGCGGAAGATATTGATGTGGAACGGGCAAAAGAGGCGAAAAGACGCGCCGAAGAAAAGCTCAGGCATGAACAGATGATGGAGGATGCCCAGGAGGCAGCGGCGCTTGAGCGGGCCATAGCAAGGATACAGATAGCGGAAAAGCATCAGATAAGATAATCCTCTCCATTTGATATACAATCATTTAATGCTGCAACTCCTCATATTCGACCTTGACGGCACGCTTGCGGACACAAGCCGCGACATAACAGACGCCATCAATTACGCGGTCGGGCCTTTCGGGCGAGGCCCTTACTCCGTCGAAGAGACAAAGAGGATGGTCGGCTCGGGCATAACAAAGTTGCTCCATTCTTTGATACCGGAAGACTCTCCTGCGGCTGAGGGTGAAAGCCCTTTTGAAGAAGTGAGCAAAAGATTTATGGACTACTATTCAAAACACCTCCTTGATTTCACGCTCCCCTATCCTAATGTGAAAGATACGCTTGCTAAACTCGGCAGGTATAAAAAGGCTGTGCTCTCAAACAAGAGGGAGGGCTTTTCAAAAGATGTCCTCAGGGGAATCGGGCTGCTCGATTACTTTGACCTCATCCTCGGAAGCGACAGCGTCACGGAGAAGAAGCCTTCCCCTATGCCGATAATCGAGTTGATGGAGAGGTTCGGAGTTTCAAAAGATGAGACCGTCATAATCGGCGACAGCAACTATGATATAGCGGCAGGCAATGCAGCAGGCATTACGACCATTGCGGTAACCTACGGTTTCCGACCGGCTGAGATGCTCAGGGATGCCGCGTATCTTATTGACGACATGGCGAAACTGCCGGGCATTCTGTCTGAGATAGAGAGATGATCCAGGCTGAAAACGAGACGATTGACAGCATAAAAGATATCCGCATAATCCAGTCAAAAACAGGCTACCGCTTCAGTATAGACGCGGTCATACTCGAAAACTTCATCACCCTTAAGAAGAAGGAAAGATGCATCGAACTCGGCGCGGGCTCAGGAGTTATCTCAATGCTCCTTGCGAGAAAGCATGAAAGCGTAAACATAACAGGCGTTGAGATACAGAAGGCTCTTGCCGAACGGGCGGAAAAGAATGTAAGGCTCAACGGCCTTGAGGGAAGAGTCGGCATAATCAGGTCTGACATCATGAAACTCAAAGAGTCCTTTCCCTCAGGCAAGGCTGATGTCGTGTTCTCAAATCCTCCGTTCAGAAAGCCGAAGACGGGCCGCCTCAGCCATGATGATGAAAAGGCCGCCGCAAGGCATGAACTCAAGATAACCCTGCCCGGCCTGATTAAGACTGCATCGCGCCTTCTGAAGGAGAAAGGGAGGTTTTATCTCATCTATCACCCCTTCAGGCTCGTAGAGCTTATCACCCTGCTTCAGGAAGCGAGGCTTGAGCCGAAAAAGATCAGGTTCGTTCACCCCAAAAAGGGTGAAGAGGCGAAGATGGCGTTAATTGAGTCTGTAAAGGGCGCTGGAAGATGGCTCAAGGTCAGCCCCCCGCTATTTATACATGCTAAAGATGATGAGTATACTGCCGAGATTAAAGAAATGCTCGGAAGATGAAAGCATTTGCACCCGCAATATCGTATAATTAGAAAAATCAATGAGGGGGGATAATTATGGCCACTAAAACAGATAAGACTTATGCTCTCACCCAGACATTGTCGCTTGCAAAGGAATATGCGGGAACGCCGCTGAGCGATCCGGCTAATATCGCGGTTTTTCTGGACTCGGCATTCAGCAAACTGCTTGAGCTTGCTGAAAAAGCAAAGCTGGACGACTGAAAGACTGCTTCAAATATTTACCTGAAAAAGGATACAGCTAAGATAATAATAAGGCTCAGGCCGTATGGTATAATTATCTGCGCGCAATCCTGAGTAGCGGTTTGACCGGCGTTTAAACAGTTGATTTTATTTTTCACTAATCACTGACAACTAATAGCTTTTTTTGTGGGGCTGTAGCTCAGTTGGGAGAGCGCTTGAATGGCATTCAAGAGGTCGGCGGTTCGACCCCGCTCAGCTCCACCATTGAAAACCGCGGGGGTTGCTAACAGCCCCTTTTCTTATGCCCTCTCAAAACAACACCTGACATTCAATCCCTTCTTTTTTGAATCCCTTCAACAACTCCTTTCCTGTTTGCAAGAAAAAGCCATCATCCATTGCCCACTGCATTCCCTGTTTTTTGTATAACCAGTCTGCGTAGTGATAGTTCAGCCTGTCGATAAACACATTATCAACTTTACCTTTTAATTCGACTGCCAAATCCTCGGCGCCCGGCAGGATCGGCGCTATCATGACAAATGTCCTGATGCCCGCGGAATGAAGCACTGCCAATGCCTCTATCCTTTTCTGCACCGGCGGGGCGCCGGGTTCGAAGAGCCTTCTAACCTTTTCATCAGCAGTTGTGATGGTGAAGCCAACCTCGGCATCATCCGCACTCTTCAGTATCTCGATATCCCTAAGGACAAGAGGCGATTTGGTCTGAATCGTGAAAGGCCATCCGTTCTCAGCAAGAATTGAAAGGCATTTCTTCGTGATCATATACCTTTTCTCAAGCGGCTGATATGGGTCACACACGCCGCTTATCCATACGCGCCCGGTCTTTTTCTTCTTCACTTCTCTTGCCAAAAGTTCGGGTGCGTTTATCTTTACGTCAGCAAAGTCTCCCCACCTCTCGGCATGGCCAGTGAACCGCTTCATGAATTTGGCATAGCAGTAAACGCAGGCATGCGCACAGCCGACGTACGGATTCAAGGCGTAATCATAGACCTGAGACTTTGACAGAATGCTCTTTGCCTCAATCTCCCTGATCTTCATTTATTGATTTTATCATGACAGCCGCCTGAAAAATAATTCTGTATTATTCTACCGTGTCATAAGCTATAATTTATTAGGATCAGCCGAAAACGGCCTTCTGATATAACGATGAATAAGGGCAAAGAACCTGACATAAAGGAACTTATCGCAGAATCCATCGCCCTTGAAGCGAACATAGCGAAGCTCTACCTATTCTTCTCAAAGTCTTTGCCCTCGCACTCCAATTTCTGGAAGAAGTTTCATCAGGAGGAGAAAAGCCACGCCTCCCTGATAAAAAGCGGGGAGAAGGTCCTGCTTGAAAAAGGGCTCTTCCCTTCTGAAGTTCTTTCGCGAAATATACACTCATTAAGAACGATGAACGGTATTGTACTGAGAGTAATCGATTTCTGCAGAAAATCCCGACCTTCAATGGAATACGCCCTCTCATACGCGATACTCATTGAGGAATCGGCGGGCGAGAAAAATTTTCAAAACGCATTTAAGTCAAAGCCGAAATCTTTCGGGTTTGAACTCTTCAGCATGATGAACAGAAACTTTATCGACCATGCCCTGAGGATGCGGAGTTACGCGAAGCAGAAACGCATAAAGTTATACCATGCCATCATCAGGTCCGTCGATCTGCCTATATAAACCTGCCTTTTATCTTTTCCTGAGAAATATCCAAAGGCTATTTGTTAAAATTACGGGAGCAATCCATTAAAGGAGAAGATGAAGATGAAGAAGGAATATTCCACAAGCCCTGCGGGCGCGAGGTTTCCGCTGCCTTCGAAAGAGGATTACAAAAAGGAATTCGCCCGCTTGGAAAATATCGTTTTTGAAGAGAAGAAGACCGGGCGGGAGATAGTCGTTGTTATGGGCGTCGGCTTCGTCGGAGCCGCGATGGCTGCTGTTATCGCCGACAGCAGGGACAGCAGGGGAAGGCATACAAAATTCGTCATCGGTATGCAGAGGCCGAGCGTCAGGAGCTTCTGGAAGATACCTCTCCTGAATAAAGGCGTTTCCCCCATAAAATCCGAAGACCCTGAACTCGAAGAGATGATAAAGAGATGCGTCCTCAAGTCCAAAACACTTACCGCCACATATACCTATGATGTCCTCTCCCTTGCCGATGTCGTTGTTGTTGATATCCAGTGCGACTACTATAAAAAATCACTCGGCAATGTTCATGATGGTTATGCCGACATGTCGCCCCTTGAGGAATCTATGGCAATAATCGCTGAGCATATCAGGCCTGATGCGCTTGTGCTCATAGAAACTACTGTTGCCCCCGGGACTACCGAGCAGATAGCTTACCCAATAATGAAGAAGGTCTTCAGCCGCAGGAAGATTAAATCAGATCCCGTACTCGCGCATAGTTATGAGAGGGTGATGCCGGGCAAAAATTATGTCTCAAGCATAAGGGACTTCTGGCGCGTATGCAGCGGGATTAACAGCGAGGCAAGGGAAAAAGTTGTGAAATTCCTCAAAAGCGTGATAAACACAAAAGAGTTCCCTCTCACCGTGCTCGACAGGCCGATTGAATCGGAGACGGCCAAGATAATAGAGAACAGCTTCCGCGCCGCTACACTCGCCTTTCTTGACGAATGGAGCCTCTTTTCAGAGCTTAACGGCGTTGACCTCGTCAAGGTGATAAACGCCATAAAAGTGCGCCCGACCCACAGCAACATCATCTTCCCGGGGCCGGGCATCGGCGGATACTGTTTACCCAAAGACGGCGGCCTCGGCATCTGGGCGTACAAGCATATACTCGGGTTTGAAGATGACATATTCAAGATCACGCCTCTCTCAATAAACATAAACGATACCCGTTCTCTCCATGTGGCGCAGCTTACGAGAGACGCGTTGAGGAACATGAACAGGCCGATTGCCGCGGCTGAAATCCTCGTCCTCGGCGCCTCTTACAGAGAGGATGTCGGAGACACGAGATACAGCGGCTCAGAACTTATCGTGAGAAAGCTTGCCCAGATGGGGACAGAGATAAGGGTTCACGACCCGTACCTTAATCACTGGTGGGAATTTGAGAAGCAGGATACCTACCCGAAAGAGGGGCAGAGCCTTAAGAGGTTCTTTCATAATCAGGAGAAGCTGAAGGATCTGAAGATTGAGCAGAAGTTGGGCCCCGCACTCAAGAACGCTGACGCGGTCATATTCGCTGTCCGCCACAAAGAATACCTCGGCCTTGACCCTGACGATGTCATAAAGAAGACGGGCAAGCCCGTCGCGGTCATAGATTGCTTCGGAATTCTTGATGACAAAAAAATCCGCAGGTATTTTGAACTCGGATGCGAAGTAAAAGGGCTCGGCAGAGGGCATGTGAAACGGATAAAGGATGAGGTGCGAATGAAAGCGAAAAACAGGGGGAGATAATGGCGGAATTAACTTTGAAAATAGAGGGTATGAGCTGCGGCCACTGCGTCATGGCCGTGAAGAAAGCGCTTTCCGGCATTAACGGTATATCTTCATCAGATGTAGGCGTCGGCTCTGCGAAGGTCATATTTGATGAGTCGAAAACAAGCAGGGAAGATATCGAAAATGCTGTTAGGAAGGCAGGGTATAGAGTTAAGAGTTAAGAGTTAAAAGAGTCAAGAGTTAAAAATTGAGATCTCTCTGCTTCTTCAGCCCCATGTGGCTTCTTATCCCGTGAATTGTTTCAGCCGATTCTTTGCCAAAGTTCCTGAAGAACGCGCCGAGATAATAACAGCTTAACGGGTTGTAAAAAAAACTTCTGTGCCTCTTCGCAGAGACAAGCTCAGTCATGATATGTTTTTGAAGCATCTCCGAATATAAATCATCGAACCTCTTTTTGTTTCGAAGGAAAATATCAATGGCTTCAGATGCAAGCTCAGCGCTCCTTTGGGCGTAAAATATGCCTTCACCAAATATCGGGTCAGCAAACCCGGCAGCATCCCCAACCAACGCAACATTGCCGCAGACAGGATGCCTGATGAAATTGCCCATTGGTAATGTGTAGCCTTCAAGCCTTTTATTCTTCAATTCATGCAAGCCGATTGCGGACAGGAATTCATTGAATGAGCCTGCAATCTCTTTCTTCATCTTTCTTCTGACCCCGCATATCCCGATTACAAGCTTCTCCCTGTTCGGGAATATCCAGGCATAGCCGTAATTGATAAAGCCGAAAAAAATCATGGGATGAGTCACATCGAACTTCACCGCGCCTCTCTCAATTAGCATTTCTCTTGCTATGCCGAGTTCCTCTGTCCAGAGATTTTCATTAAACCTTTCTTTTGGGAAATGCCGCCTGACGACGCTGTTGATTCCGTCAGCCCCGATAATGAATTTTCCTTTGAGCCTTTTGCCCGATGAGGTTGTCACTTCGCATAAAGAGGTATCGCATGAAACTACTTTTTCTCCGGTGATAACATCCGCGCCTGCCTCTTCAGCCTTCTTTAAAAGAAAATCATCGTAGAGATATCTGTCTATAAAATAAAAAGGATATACGGAGTGATTCAGCGCAAGGCTCTTCTGTCTGTAAAAGACTTCGAATTTATCAGACCCGAAATTGATTATGCCTCTCTGCTTAAGCGAATCCGGAGTCTCCCCGAATACGCGCTCAATGAGCCTTATGGTTTTGTACGTTATGAGGCCTGCGCAGAGTTTTTTTCTGGGGAAAATTCTTTTGTCTATTATTACAGTTTTGCGCCCTGCCCTGCTTAAGAGGTATCCCGCAGTCGAGCCTGCCGGCCCTCCGCCCGCGATGATTGCGTCATACTCATTCATCTTCATGAAGAAATAGGGCGCACTTCTACTTCCCAAGAAGTATAGAGCTTCCGGAAAAGAATGTGCCCGCAACCGCGGCGGTCATCAGGCACGCAAGCGTTGCGGCAATCAATGCCCTCGGCCCGACCGCGGAAAGATCCTTTATCCTGCCCGGCGCGAGCGCGGCCGTGCCGCCCACAAAGATGGCAAGCGAGGCTATATGTGCAAAACCGCAAAGCGCGTATGTGGCAAGAAACGCCGAGCGCGGGTCATGGAGGGCGTTCCCTGCGAGAAGAATGGAAAGGTCTATGTATGATTTGGTCTCGGTAAGAACAGCCCTCTCTCCTATCAGCTTTGATATCTCAAATGCGTCAGACGGCGGAACGCCTATAATGAGCGTGAACGGATAAAAAAGATAGCCGAGAAGCCCTGTAAGCGACCAGTCCATGCCGATGCCGGCAAGGCTGTTTATATTGCCGCCTATTCCGCCTAACATAAGATTAACAAGAGCGGCAAGCCCGAGAAAGGATATAAGAAGCGCGCCTACCCCGGCGGCAAGCTTCAGCCCCGCGTTTGCGCCGTTTATCGTGGCCTCGATTATGGAAGACTCTTTTTCATAGTAAGGCGCAACATCAATGCCGAGTGTCACGGGCTTTTCAGACTCGGGCATAAGAAGCTTTGACATTATCACGGCAGCGGGCGCTGATAAAATAGAAGCGGATATGAGATGCCCGGCTATGGTGGGGAACTTGTTCTGCAGTATAAGGACATAGAGAGCGAATACCGTTGACGCGATTGTCGCCATTCCGGCCGTGAGGATGGTGCAGAGTTCAGAGCGAGTCATCTTCTCAAGATGAGGGCGTATCGTTGTCATCGCCTCGATGCCGACAAAGATATTGCTTGAAGTGCAGAGCGCCTCAGCCCCGCTTATCTTCATCAGCTTTGTGAATGCCCTGGAGAATATCTTTATGAACCAGGGCATCACGCCTATGTAATAGAGGATACTCATGAGGCTCGCGAAAAATATGATAGTGGGGAGCGCCTGAAAGACAAAGATAAAGCCCAAAGACTGCTCGCCGTTCGGCCCTGTCGTACCCGGAGGATATGCGAGAACGCCGAAGAGAAATTTTGCCCCTTCATTCGCAACTGAGAGAACTTTTACAACCGTGTCGTTCAGGAAGAGGAAGAGGCTTGTGCCTGCAGGGATGATAAAGACAAACAACGCAAAGAGAAGCTGAAGCGCGGTGCCCCAGATGATGACACGCCAGTTTACGACCTTTCTGTCTGTCGAAAAACACCATGCGAAAGCCATCAGAATGAATATGCCCGCAAAACTTACAAAGTTGTAATTCATACACTCCTCCTTTTGCCTATACCCTATTAGCTATTCACTTTTAATTGTTGTATATGGTGCGAGAGGGGGGAGTCGAACCCCCACACCTTGCGGCACCAGATCCTAAGTCTGGCGCGTCTGCCAATTCCGCCACTCTCGCGCGATACTTCGGAATAATTTTATAGGTTTTAAAGAAGATTAATCAAACAGAAAAAGCTTCAGCAGCCGCGGGAACGCCTTGTCATCCATTTGGGGGGATTAATGCCTTTGTCCTGAAGCCTTTTTGCCAGCCTCTCTCTCACGGAGGGAGATACACCGCCTCAAAGGAGCTTTCTGTAGCCCATCCTGAGATTTATGGCGGCGAAGAGATAAACGGCGATTATCAATCCTATGAGAATCAGTATCTTCATGTCTATATGTTAGCACGGTCGCCTCTTCATAATCTTTTCACCGAAAAGGTGTAAATTGAATATATGAATAAGACGCTCATTATTTTATCCCTTACAATATTATCAGGAGTGACAGCCATGACTATGATCAAAGGCAATGATGAGGCAATGGTTCAGGCATCTTTCGCGAAACTTGAAAAAGCCACATTTGCCGGCGGGTGTTTCTGGTGTATGCAGCCGCCTTACGATAAGCTCAAAGGTGTTGTCTCTACAAGGGCAGGCTACACCGGCGGTAACACAAAGAATCCGACATATGAGGAGGTCAGTTCAGGCACAACAGGGCATGCCGAAGCGGTTGAGATAATATTTGACCCGGCACAGACCGGTTACGAAG
This sequence comes from Nitrospirota bacterium, assembly GCA_016213935.1. GTDB lineage: Bacteria > Nitrospirota > Thermodesulfovibrionia > UBA6902 > UBA6902 > JACQZG01. The sequence continues at coordinate 17,501 of JACQZG010000030.1, read as the reverse complement.
AACTGCTTGATATCTTCTGGCATAGCATTGACCCGACAACCCTGAATAAGCAGTTTGCCGACAACGGTACTCAATACAGGACAGCCATCTTTTATCATAGCGAAGAACAGAAGAGGCTTGCCCTCGCCTCAAAGGAAGCGCTTGAAAGGTCAGGCAAGTTCTCAAAGCGTATCGTCACCGAGATCGTCCCCGCTTCTGAATTCTACTCTGCGGAAGATTACCACCAGAAATTCTATGAAAAAGAGCCGGAGCATTATAAAATGTACAAGTCTGGCTCAGGCAGAGAAGCATTTCTTGAAAAAACATGGGGAGACACAGGCAAGATGAAATACGAAAAACAAAAATACTTCAAGCCCTCTGATGAAGAACTGAAGAAAAGGCTCACCCCGCTTCAATATGATGTCACACAGAAAGAGGCCACGGAAAGGGCTTTTGATAATGAGTACTGGAACAATCACCGCGAAGGCATATATGTGGATATTGTAAGCGGCGAACCGCTCTTCAACTCTGCTGACAAGTATGAGTCCGGCACCGGCTGGCCGAGCTTCTCAAAACCGCTTGAGCCTGCCAATATTGACGAGCGCGAAGACAGCAGTTTGGGTGTGAATAGGACAGAGGTCAGAAGCAGGCACGGCGGCTCCCACCTCGGGCATGTCTTTAACGACGGGCCTCAGCCGACAGGCCTCCGCTATTGCCTGAACTCCGCATCCCTCAGATTTATCGCGAAAGAGGATCTGGAGAAGGAAGGTTACGGGGAATACAAGAAGCTGTTTGAGGAGAGATAGTTATCCTCACAACGGTTATTTTGCATCTAATTGAAGGCAGTATTCTTTATCTGTGTTTCACGATTCAAATTCTATGCGAGAAATTCCAGACTGACGAATAATGGATTGCAAGGTTCCAATTCTGATTTCGTGATGGTCAGGAACCGGCACGGTATTTGTGCTGCCGGACAGTTTTCTTTGCATAATTATGTGGCTTCCCCTTTTCCTTACTTCAGCAAAGCCGTGTCGAGTGAGAACTTCGCATACTTCTCTTCCAGAAAGAACGCGAAGTTTACCCAACAGCAACCTCAACCTGTGTCACAAATATATCTTCATGAAGCCGCTGTTTGATCTCTTCAGGAGAGGCAGTTTCAAAAAATAATTCCAAAGCCTCTTTGAGGTTATCACGTGCCTGCTCAATTGTATCGCCCTGGCTTGCTATATCAAGCTCAGGACAAAGAGAAACGTATCCATCGTCTTCTTTTTCTATGATTGCCGTTAGTCTTTGTGTCATGTCGCCTCCTTTTGTATCTATTATACCTTTACGTCTTGAGATTTGGCATATCGCTTAACATTGTCATTCTCAAAAACCTAATATTCAACATTAGCAGGGCTGTACTGCGGATAATCCCATCCAAAACCCCATCTGAAAGAAGTCGGAAGCCACCAGACTCCTCCAATTCTTACGCCCCAGTGCATTAAATCAGCGGCAACAGGATGGCCTGTTTCAGATACACATGCTTTTAAATTTGCATCCGCGATGCGCCTCTCAGAGCGAGTGCCGCCCTGCCAGTAAATCACATCATGCCTTACACAGCATTCCTCCCAATCACCATCAGGCCAATAGGAGCAGCCGTCGGATTTGAATTCATGAGGAGGTAAAGGCTGTTTCAACTGAGCTTGCGAATAGATCGCCTGCGCGAGTTCATTGATTTCCCTGTTCTGCCCCGCACAGCCTGTAAATAATAAGCAGATAACTATTGATAAATATGCGATTGATTTAAGCATAACCTCAGAGTGTTTTTCTCTTCTGAGTTTGAGCAGTCACCACTCATTTTTTTAAGTAAGTTGATGAAATCTATGCAACAATCAGAAATCAATAATTTTCCAATTACCAACTATATTTATAAATTGAATATCAAAAATATAACTTGCTGTTTTACCATCATGCTCTTCAGTGGAAGTGATTTGATACATGGCCTTTTCCTTATTTTCTTCTACTTTATTATTTAACTCCCATTGACGAGCTATTTCTCTCATTTTTTCTTTGCCTATCGCCTCAATGACTTTCTTTTGTTTTTTGGCACGTGATGGGACAAAGCAATTTAAGGCTAAGTCAAAATCACCATTTATCAAAGCAGTTTTGTATGAATTCCATGTCTTCTCAGGACTGGCAAATCTCGAGTCCGGGAGATCTCCCAGTAACCGGAGAGGGAAAATCCCTTCTTCCATATATTTTTTAAAGTATTCCCACTGCTCATTCGTCAGATTTATCATTTCAGAATTTCTTTCTTTTGAGAGAAGCCCCATATCATTAAGTTGCGTAAAAAATCTTCGGTCTTCCTTTTTTAAATATTGCCTGAGACGTATTAAGCCCTCAGTGTTTATACTTACCGCAGAAGGATCTTTATCGATAATATCCATTTTTTTTAGCGTCTGGAGAAAATAGATGTCTTCATCAGACAATTTAGAAGCAGAATCAGTATGAATGGGTAAGAGCAAAAAGATTAATAGAAGCAATATTATTTTATCTATCATTGAGTCACCTCCTGTTTTAAAAAAACTAACCTCATTCACTCTCCCCAATGCCCCCCCATTAAGGGACTCTGGCTAAACGGTTGTAATGGAGCGCGGCTGAATTGACGTCCGACAGCAGGCAGGTTAGATTTTTATGCTTTTTAGTTTTAAATACTTCTCCATCGGTTCAAAATCTCTGTCATCATGTAACAGAGAAAAACGATAATGAATACAAAATGTCCCGATCATAACATCTATAGTTTTCCGCAGAGTGACTCCATGCTTCCTGAGAAATCGATAATTCATGGCACTTTTTATCGCCAGGTCTTGCCCTGCCATCTCCATAAATGGAAAATCCAATAATAATTTTTGTGCTGTTCTGAAGTCATTATCGTTTTGAAACCCTTGTAAAACTTCTGTCAAAATAAGATCCCCTACAATGATCTCCTTATCTCCTATCGCTGAATCCAGCCAGTCGGTCTTGTCGGTTACCTTCCCGTTGAAATAATCAATCCAGACTGATGAGTCAACCAGTATCATTTGTCTGTCCGCATCTCATCGAGATCGCCAACCCATTTAAGTTTGCCTCGATAATTTTTAATCTTTGCTTGACGCTTGAACTTCACCAGAAGTTTTAACCCGGCTTCTATAGCGTCCTTTTTTGTCTTTAGCCCGGATGATTTAAGAGCGGTCTCCATCAAAGAATCATTAATAACGACGTTTGTTCTCATTGCTGCCTCCCGTGTGTATAGATAATCTATATTATACACCAGCAGCGTTATAATGGAGAGTAAGCATTTTTTTAAATCACCCCTTTCAAGCTAAAGGAATTTTAGAAATTCCAAGAATTCTGCCGATTAAAACTGTCCCATTTACAGCTAAAACGGAGCGGGCGGATACATCGGAGCATGAGCTGAGTACATCTCAATCTTGTCCGCGTTGTTCTCTTCTGTTGACAATGCTCTCCAGACATCGTTGCCGGCACGAGTTACATATTTCGAAAACCACCATGGATCAGCCATGTTGCCCATCCAAACTTCGCCGGGAAACGCGTTATAAGAAGAGTCTCCGGTAAAAGCAGGATTTCTCATTACTCCTCCGTAAGCCATTCCCGGGTGTCCGAATATGTGTATTGCATTTCGAATCCAGCCAGGCCGCCCGAAGGATTGCATAATAATAATTGAACTGTCGCACATTCCTGCAGCAGCATCATAACCGTCATTCCAGTATATATCGTGCAGCGGGTCATCCGTGTGATAAACATAGGGATTGTCATAATAATACCAATAATCGTCGGAATGAGTTACAAAATCCGCCCACGTCGCCCGCTCCATCCTGTTGAGCGTCAAGGTTACGCCGTCAACATTCACGACAACTTTATGGTATAAACGCCTGTCTCCCGGCTCAGTCCCCTCCTGAACAAGCTTTGCCTGCCCCGAAACTTTTCGGAATTTCCAGTAATATTGTGTGTTATTAGTGAACCCCCAATCTTCAGGCACTTCCCTTGCCGCGGCTGTTATCATTAGAATGCTTTGAGTGTCGTAATATCCGCTCCTGTCATCGCCAATCTCCGCCTTATACAAGCCTGTGGCATTGTCCTTCAGCTTATCGTCGTTGTCTCTGAAGACGATGAAATGTGCCCTTCGTAATTCCATATTGGGCATGACAACAACCCTTCCCGCAACCGCGTTATATTCGCTACCCATCCTGCCGCTGAAGACGAGAATGTATTTATCCGGCTCCTTTGGATCTGCTGGAGGGTCAAAGCTTATAGATGTGCTCTTCCCATTCGGCGATATTAAGAGGTCGCCGCTCCACAAAAACCGCCTCTTGCCGTATATGTCATCATAGTAAATCTCAAAAGAGCCCTCCATCTCTTCATCGCTGTTATTAAAAATTACATGGTCATATCCCGTGTCAGGGTCGAATTCCAGTGTGATGTCTCCCCTGAAGAAGTAATCCAAAAGCCCGGCTGAGTAGCCGACGGCGCGGGGTATAAGAAGAGCGGCGTAGTCCGCATGCACGGCTGGATCAAGTTTAAATTCATCTTTTTGAAGCTCCGGGTCAAAATCGAGAAATCTGAAGAGCGGCCCCGCAGTAACAAAATGCTCAACAGGCTCACCGTCAATATCATTCTTCCTTAAGTAAATTCTCTTTCTGAAATAAGGCAGGTCTATTTCATACTGACTGTAGCTCTCTTTGCTGTATCTCGGGTAAGGAAAGTAATGATTATATTCAGGATGGAGATTCTCCGTGAATATCGTATCGTCGCTTACAAAGTTTGAGTTTGTGTATTCCGCTAATCCCCATGTGAGGCTTATATCCGGCGCCGTGTCGTTGTATTGATTCGTGTCAATTAACTGCGTGATGGGAGAATAATTTTCACCTTCATAAACAATATCAACGGATAAATTCACCTGAGGAGATTTAAGGTCAGGAGCAAAATTTTTCATTGCATTCAGATTTTGTATCTTACCCTTTGTCCATGTCTCCAAGCCGTCCATCCATCCCTTGCCGTCAATAGGATGAGCGTCATTCCGTACATGCGCCGGCTGTGCCATGTCCTGAATAAGGTGCATCTGATGCCCAAGCCCTCTGAATGTCTGAGCAAAATTTATCTGCCTTAATTCGTCTGTCTCTGAAATTAAAGCCCAGTAATAAACCTGCCTAATCTTATGCCATGACCAGTCTTCTTCTATAGATACAGATTGTTTCGCGCTATCCTGAGCCCAAAGAATAGCAGATTCACCATTCCGAAATTGTAGATCGGAAAGCCCCGCAACATTCCATTCTTTTGTCGGATCATGAAAATGATTTGCGTATCTTGCTCTGCCAATAACAGCATCAGCATCACTACCGGCGTCTTCAAGTTGTGCGCCTTGGGCAATCCATTCTTCAATAGCATCTGTTTCATCCCATGTTATTTCTTCTTTTAACCCATTCACAAACCCAATATTTTTTAAGTAATCCCCCTTATTTTTATCTAATATGGACATTTCGGTTGCATACCTTGAGAGATTTTTATGCGTAACATCATCATCCCAAGGAAAAGCATTTTTACTGGTAATTAAGCCCAGAAAAGTAATCAGAGTCGCACTAATGAAAATATTCTTCATATATCCATTACCTCCCAATGTCAATTGGCTTTAATCCTTGGTCAGCTCTATCCTTATTGATTTCTCCCACCATAAGCTTAATTTTTTCTTTCGCAGCTTCATGTGGTGGTGAAGGAGGCCCCGATTGACTCTCTCTCTCCTCCATCGTCAATTTCTTTAAAGGAATAATCGGCTTATCTCCTTCCCATTTGACAGTATCCTGATAAATTAATCCCACTTTTAATGACTCCCACGGCCCGCTTTCATATTGATACCCAGCCTTAAATATCATGAACTGCATCATGCCGACATAGCTGAACATCTTAAGCCCCAAGCCTTCTATTTTGAATTCCCCGTTCTTGTCAGTGACCGTCTCTTTTGCGTCATAGTAAACGCTGTTTGATCCCGCGACATTAGGCCGCTCCTCGTACCAGACCCCAAGAACCACTACCCCCTCAACCGGCTCTTTTGTCTCAGAGTCTATAACTCTCCCCTCATACGGCCCGTCATACCTGATAAAAAAAGCATTCGCGGCTGTACATGATAAAAAAAGCATGGTAAATAAAATCGCCGAGATTCCAAATACGCGTTTCATAACCCTCCTCATATTAATAAAGTTCTTCAGGCGTCATTATGTTTAATCATTTATTAACCAGACAATACTCTTCTCTTGTTAAAAATCCTTGAATTTCCATATGCCGCTGCCGTCTTTGATAAGCGTCCCGGGATATGAGTAAAAAATCCCGTTCTCATTCGCTATCACTTCATATTCCGCGGAATTCTCGTAAACGTCAAGAATGTTGAATTCGACAAAGTTCCCGGTAATCTCCGGCAGTTTATTCTCAAGGGCGGTAAATATCCTTCTGTATTTATCTTTTGCCCTCTCGGCAAAATATCCGAGCGCCCTCTCAACATCCTGATTGAGAAGCGAACTCCTCATCCCTTCCCATTTCCCATTTAACAGTGTATTAAGTTCCGCCGCATTCTGGACAACTATCGCAACATAACTTTGATACACATTATTCTCGCTGTCTATAACAAAGGCAGTGGGGTAATAGACGCCTTCTGACGCGTATTCAAATGAAATATCATCAAATGAAGTCCCGGTGTAATCAATAACGCCGTCTCCTTCATAATCCATTTTAAACGAACTGACTGAATTAGGTATCGCGGTATCGACATAAAAATATGTTTTAAGCGGTGCGATTCCGGACATATTGTTTGAACCGAGGGTGATATAAGGAGCGGACGGCGAATAATAAACTTTTCGAGAGGCAGAAGACACGCTCCCGGCTGTATCGGCCGCCGTCACGACAATCGTATTTTCACCTTCCAATAGATGAAGATTGTTGATCAAGAAACCTCCGTTATAAGTGTCGGCAATAATACCGTTCACAGTCACGCCCGTCTCTTTGCCCGCGCTGTTACTCACCGTTCCCGTGACTAATGTGTAAGGTTTTGATATTGTCTCATTATCCGGCGGGAAGACAATATTCAGCTCAATTGTTGATGCAGGGCTTTCTTCCTTAAGCACCTTTATCCCCTGCTTGAAAGTAACGAAACAATATTTCCCGGTACAGGCGATATGCTCGGCATTAGCGCCAATATAAACTTTTTCCGATATTCCGCCTGATGATGAATCTGCTATCAATAAATTTCCGGACACGGCATCAGTTGCAAGCAGTTTGCTTCCTCTTAACTCGATATCTGCTGTATTTTGGTTCAGATACGAGAGATTGCTCAAAGCTCTGCTGTTGATATCGAGCATATAAATTTTACCTTCCCATGTGAGAATCGCCGCTTTGCCGGTTTTGTCATCAAGTGAGATATTTTTAATCTTCTTGTCAAAAACATATCTCTCCTTCAGCACGCCTTCTCCATCAAGCAGTTGAAGGCTTCCGTTTGTATTCTTATCATTCTGAATTACGGCAAGAAGCAGATTTTTTTCACTATAACAGAAGAGATTTGAGATCTTCTCCTTCAATGAAAACTGTTTTGTTTTTGTCAGGGTTGAAAGATTAAAAACATCTATTACCCCTTTCTCCTGCTGAGCGGCGTAAAGAAGATTTCTGACAGAGTCAACGCAGAATGCCACGGTTTTTTCATCTGTATTAATCCTGCCGGCCAATGCACCGTTTCCAACGTCAAAAATATGTATCTCTTTCTCATTATCAGGAATAAGGAAAAGCCTTGAGCCTCTTTCATCAATAGAGAAATTCTTTATGACCTGTCCAAGATCAGAAAACTGTTTCGGGTTTCCTGACTCCGCGCCTATCGATACAACAGATTTATTCAAGACGGCTGCCGCCTTCTCTCCCGAAGCGCCAAGCCCGTATATTCTTTCAGGCACGCTTACTACCCTTGATTCCGTAAGCGCATGAGCATTAAACGGCAATCCAACCGTCAGAACAAATATAATAATGATACTTAACTTGCTGCAAGAGAAATAGCTTCCTTGTAATGAACCAATCATCTTCATAATTCTCCTTCTGAGAAGAAATTATATCCGTTTGGATTTAAATATAACCAATCATACTAATTTATTTTAAAATTGTCAACAATTATTTAAATTAGGTTGGATAAACCGGCAATATTTAATCGTTTGGATATTGCAGCTTGGCGCTGATGAAGCTATTAAAGAGGTGTTGAGCCAGTCAAAAAACAAAGAATTTGCCACAGAATAAGGCCCTTCGACAGGCTCAGGGTGACATCTTTCAGCAATCTCCAACATTGCCATTATGTATAATAAACAGGCTTCTTATTTCTAAATCCGATGGAGGTGTCATTATGAAATACTTAAATTTTATTTTTCTTACATTAATTATTGCCATCTTATCCGCCTCATGGGCACACGCGCAGGACAGCGCGCCTCTGCAACCGCTCTTTCCCGTAGGGCTCGGCCACGATTTCCGCGATTCGGAAGAGACATTTAAGGAAGTGAAGAAGCTGATACTCGACAATTACTACACCGAGGATATCAGCGAAGAGGCGCTCTACTGGGCCGCTATTGAAGGGATGCTGCGCCACATCTCTCCTCCGGAGAACAAAGATCTCGCAAAGATATGGACTGCCGAGGATTATCAGAAGGTGCTTGACGGGCTGAAGGGCGAACAAGTCTCCATAGGCATAAAAAGCTCTTTTAACGCGAGCGACGGAAGCCTCACCGTCACTGAGGTCATGCCCGGCTCGCCCGCGGAGAATATACTGATGGCCAATGACAGGATAATGAAGATCGGCACTGAGATGCTCAAGGGCAAGTCTGTCAAAGAGATAAACGACCTCCTTGACGGCGAAGAGGGCACTGATGTCACAATGACCATAAACAGGGAGATTCAAATATTTGATGTAACAATCAAGAGAAAGAGATTCGACACTGAAAACCTCATAGTTACCCGCCTTGCGGATTCAATCGCGCTTGTGGAGATTAAAAGGTTTACGGAAGGGATGTTTGAAAAACTGAGAGACGAGATAAACGGCCTGAGGGACGGAAATTTCAGGAGGCTTATCATTGATCTCAGAAACGACCCCGGAGGCGTATTCATGGAGCCGCTCAGGATATCCGAGCTCTTCCTGCCTGAAAAGAACATCCTCCTTCGCACATATACAAGAGAGAAGAAGAACCAGAACTATGTTTCCGTGAATAAGGAACCCCTGGATTTCGAGATCGCCGTGCTCGTAAACGGAAAGACGGCCTCGTCCGCTGAAATACTCGCGGGCTCGCTCCGCGACCATCAGAAGGCGTTCATTATCGGCACAAAGACGTACGGAAAAGGGGTATTTGAAAAGACCTTCACCCTCAAAAACGATTACAGGGTAAAGTTCATCACAGGCGTAATGTACACGCCGAGGGGCGACGCGTGGCAGGGAAAAGGGCTTCTGCCGGATTTTGTGGTTGACCAGGATGACAAGACGGTCGAGGCCCTCTTGAAGCTGGACGTGAATGACAGGCTCAAAAAGGATGTCGCATTGATAACAGCGGTAAAGCTCCTGAAACTGCGCGGGGCTAATTGAAAAATTTATTTCCTCGTTCTTTTATTCTTGCTCTTTTTGTGGTCGTACATGAGCTTGTCAGCCTGAGTTAGAAGCTCCTCGATGGTGTCGGGGCAGTCCTCCCTGTAATGCACAATGCCTATGCTTATTGACAGCCTGTAGGGCTTCTCCCTCTTCCTGTTAAAATCATCAAGTTGGATATCAAAGCGGCTCCTGATAGTATCGACGCTCGTATCCGTTGTCTGTATGGAGAATACGGTAAACTCGTCCCCGCCGATGCGGGCGATTATATCCGATTCGCGGAAAAGCTCCTGCAGGAAACGCGCCGTATCCTTTATCATGTTATCGCCCTCGACATGCCCGAAACCGTCATTTATCACCTTCAGGTCATCGAGGTCCGCGTAAAAAAGGATAACCCCCCTCTTCATCCTTCGGGCTATCCTCAGCTCCTGCTCGGCAAGGGTCATAAAGCCGCGCCTGTTGTAAAGGCCGGTGAGTTCGTCAGAGAGCGATAAACCGCGGAGGTCCTCCTCCATCTTCTTCCGTTCCGATATATCCATGCCGGTGCCGAGAAGGTATGTCTTTCCGTCTATATCGGTGCGCTGGCCGATGAAGAAGTAAGGAATCTTCCTCTCATTTTTGAGCACAAGATTCGCCTCAACCGTTGACTTCCCCCTCTCGAAAACTTCTCTTACGGTATCATATACCGCCTTCTTGTCCTTGCCGGAAAAGAAGTCAAAGACGCTTCTGCCCGATATCTCGTCAGCCGAATACCCTGAAATCCGTTCAAAGTTTTCATTCCAGAGGAGAAACTTCCCGGCGTCGTCAAAACAGTAAAAGATGTCCGGAAGACTGTTTATTATCGATATCGAGAAGTTGCGTTCCGCGATGAGCGCCTCCTTAGCCTTCTTCCGCTGAGTTATGTCGATGAGCGTTGTCATGACGTGGGAGTTCCTGCCGAATGCGTCTCTCAGGGTTGTGACATTTATGAGCCCCCAGAAGGTCTCCCCTCCTTTTCTTACGTATCGCTTCTCCATCTGATAGTTGTCGCGCATGCCCGACAGCATCTCATTTAAAAGAGCTGAATTGTGCTCCATGTCATCCGGATGCGAGATGTCAGAAACAGAGAGCTTGGATATTTCTTCTTTTGTATAGCCGAAGAGGTTGTGGAATGTCGAGTTCATGATGGCGAAATCGAGTTTTCTCTCAAGCGGCTCCTTTGTCACCGGGTATATGATGATGCCTGTAGGCGACCTCTTGAAAAATTCCCTGAACATCAGCTCACTCTCCATGAGCTTATTCTCTGCCGCTCTCCTCGGAGTTATGTCGCGCACGGCTGACTGAATGAAGATGCCGCCATCCGCCCTGAAGAGGCTCGACGAGACATCCGCCGGGAAGGCCGTGCCGTCTTTTTTTCTGAAGGATACGACAAAGTTCGCGGAGCCGCTGCTGAATATGCTCTTCAGTGCTGAGCCTGCGAGTTCAATGGAGTCTTCCGGATGGAGGCTCGATATATTCCTGGCGAGCAGTTCTTCCCTTGTGTAGCCCAGCAAGTGGGATGCCTTCTGATTGGCATCGGCTATATTGCCTTCAATGTCACAAATGAATATCCCGTCGTTTGAATGAAGAAACGCGTTCTTGTACAAGCTCTCTGCACCGGAAGGCCAGGCCGTTTCCGCATCGGCGGTGTGTTTCCCATCTTTTGTTATCTTCTCATTTCCCATGCGAGGATTACCGGGGAATCTAAAGGTATTACTAAATGATAGTGATTATTCTCTTTTTTGGCAATAGAAAACTTGACTCAGCCAATAATGTTTAAATTAAGCAGGAAACTTTCTTTATAAAGGGGTGAAGTAGTAAAATATCAATCAGTTTTAACCCTTAACTCTCAACTCTTAACTTTTTTATAGCGGAGACGACTTGGAACTTCACAGCCTGACAATAGAAGAAGCGCGAAACGCGATGCAAAAAGGCGAATTAAGCCCTGTCGAACTGGCTGACGCCTTCATTAAACGCATCGAAGCGGTTGAAAAAAAGATAAGGGCGTATGTTACGGTTACGAAAGAGGGGGCTGAAACCATGGCGAAAGAGGCTGAGGATGCCATGAAAAAAGGGGCTGAAAGTCCCATTGCCGGCATCGCTTTGGCTGTAAAGGACAATATCTGCACGCAAGGCGTAAAGACAACCTGTTCATCAAAGATACTCGGCAATTTCATCCCTCCGTATGAAAGTACGGCCACAAAAAAGCTCAGGGACACAGGTTATGTGCTCATCGGAAAGACCAACCTCGATGAATTTGCAATGGGCTCGTCCACAGAAAACTCAGCCTTCGGACATACGAGAAATCCGTGGGATATTACAAGAGTTCCCGGAGGCTCAAGCGGCGGCTCTGCCGCGGCAGTCGCGGCTGATATGTGTATCGCGGCATTAGGCTCGGATACAGGAGGCTCGATAAGACAGCCGGCCTCTTTCTGCGGAGTCGTTGGATTGAAGCCGACATACGGGCGTGTCTCCCGCTACGGACTCGTTGCATTTGCGTCATCGCTTGATCAAATAGGCCCGATTACGAAAAATGTTAAGGATTCGGCGATTCTTCTCAATGTAATAAGCGGCCATGACCCGAAGGATTCAACATCAGCCTCTGTCGCAGTTCCTGACTTCACGACTCCACTCGGGCAGGATATAAAAGGCATGAAGATAGGGATACCGAAAGAGTATTTCATAGAGGGCATAGAGAAAGAGGTCGGCGAATCGGTAAAGGCCGCGGTAAAACAGCTCGAATCTCTCGGCGCGATCCCCGTTGAGATATCACTTCCGCACACCGGGTATGCTGTCGCGGTCTATTACATTTTAGCCACGTCAGAGGCTTCATCCAACCTCGCGAGATATGACGGGGTGAAGTACGGCCTGAGGGCTGAAGGCGAAGACCTCCTCGATATGTACATGAGGACAAGGGCGGCGGGTTTCGGCGCAGAGGTCAAAAGAAGGATATTGCTTGGGACATACGCGCTCTCTTCGGGATATTATGACGCTTATTACAGAAAGGCTCAGCAGGTGAGAACGCTGATAAAAGAAGATTTCGACAGGGCGTTTGAAATAGCTGACGCCATAGCCACGCCGACTACTCCCACGCCCGCATTCAAGGCCGGAGAAAAGACCGATGACCCGCTACAGATGTATCTTGCCGACATCTTCACCATATCCGCAAACCTTGCCGGAGTGCCGGGAATTTCTATCCCGTGCGGATTCACCTCTCAAAACCTGCCCGTCGGCTTGCAGATAATCGGGAAGCATTTTGATGAAGAAAGCGTCTTGAAGATCGCTTATGCCTATGAGCAGTCAACGGAATGGCATAAGAGGAAACCGAAGTTGTAAAATAAACCTCACAGAAGGGGGGAAAGCAAATGGGAATTCAATACATTACTGATACAAAAGGGCACAGGAAGAATGTAGTTATTCCATACAAGGAATGGGAAAAACTCATGAAAGAGATGCAGAAACAGCGGGTACTGCTGGGACTGAAGGAATCTGTCTCGGAAGTAAAGGCTATGGCAGCCGGGAAAAAAAAGATGAGAACATTTAAAGAGCTGATTGATGAGCTATAAGATTGTTCCTGCAGATAATTTTTCAAAAGAACTGAAAAGACTGAGTAAAAAATACCCCTCACTCAAACAAAATATTAAAAACCATTCAAATGAACTTCAAAAAAATCCATGTACCGGAACTCCATAGGACATAACTGTTACAAAATAAGGCTCGCAACCTCTGATAAACCCGGAGGCAAGAGCGGAGGATTCCGCATAATTACATATGCCTTTTGTATAAAAGAAATAATATTTCTGCTGTCAATTTACGATAAGTCGGAAACATCGACAATAAACGATAAAGAAATTAAGCGTCTAATCAAGGAACTGGATGAAAGTGAATCTTAAAGAGCAAGGCGTGCAATACGAAGCGGTTATAGGCCTTGAGATTCACGCCCAGCTTTTGACTGAGTCGAAGATGTTCTGCGGATGCTCCGCGAAATTCGGCGCTGAGCCTAACACACAGACTTGCCCTGTCTGCATCGGGATGCCGGGGGTTTTGCCTGTCGCTAATAAAAAGGCTATCGAGTATGTGATAAAGACAGGGCTTGCCGTGGACTGTAAGATAGCGCCTTACAGCAGGTTCGCGAGAAAGAATTATTTCTATCCCGACCTTCCTAAAGGATATCAGATAAGCCAGTATGAACTCCCGATATGCGAAGGCGGTTTTGTCGAGATTGCGGTTGATGGCGAAAAGCGGAAGATCGGGCTTACCCGCATCCACCTCGAAGAAGACGCGGGAAAGAGTATCCACGAGGGCTCGGGCAACATGAGCCTTGTTGACCTGAACCGCGCGGGCACACCGCTTATGGAGATAGTATCAGAGCCGGACATTCGCACTCCTAAGGAAGCCGCTGAGTATGTCAAGAAGCTAAGGGCAATCGTACGCTATCTTGGAGTCTGCGACGGCAATATGGAGCAGGGGTCGCTGAGGTGCGATGCAAATGTTTCGGTCAGGCCTGTTGGGCAGAAGGAATTCGGCACAAAGACCGAGATAAAGAACATGAATTCTTTCCGCTTCATCGAAAAAGCGCTTGAATATGAGATAAAGCGGCAGATAAAACTATTGAATGAGGGAGGGAGGATTGTTCAGGAGACGCGGCTATGGGATTCGAACAAGGGCATCACTGAATCCATGCGCTCAAAGGAAGAGGCGCACGACTACAGATATTTCCCTGACCCTGACCTCGTGCCCATAGAAGTCAATGACGCCTTGCTCAAAGAGATTAAATCACAGGCAGTTGAAATGCCGGACGCGAAACGCGAGAGGTTTATCAGCCGATACGGCCTTCCTGAACATGACGCCGGACTGCTCACATCCGAAAAGGCAACGGCAGAATGGTTTGAAGAGGCGGTGAAACTTGGTGGTGAGCCGAAGGCGGTGAGCAACTGGATGATGGGCGAGATGATGAGGCTCCTCAATAAGGAGAATAAGCAGATTGAAGAATGCGGATTAAAACCAGAACAACTTGTCGGCCTGTTAAAAATAATTGATGAAGGCAAAATTAACGTGATAGCTGGCAAGACTATTTTTGAAGCAATGTATTATAAACAAGGTTATATGATAGGAACTCTTCCCAAGTTTCAACTAACTGCTGAAGGTATTGCGGAAGAAAAAGGACTTCTCCAGATAAGCGACGCCGGGGAGATTGAGTCAATAGTTGACCGCATCATCGCTGACAGCCCCAATGAGGCCGAGAGGTTCAGGGGCGGCGACATGAAGCTGATGGGTTTCTTTGTCGGAGAGGTGATGAAGGCGACAAAGGGCAAGGCGAACCCGAAGATAGTGAATGAACTGTTGAAGAAGAAACTAAAAACTGAGAACTAAAAACTACAAGCTAACAACTTCAAAGTAAGAATAAATTCATATTAGTTCTTACTTCCCGGTTCCAATCTCTCATATAAGCCAATGTGGATAGCATACGCGCTCCTCACCGCATTCATGCTCGCGACATGTGATGCCCTGACAAAAAAAGCCCTCGCGTCGCGCGACGCGTACTTTGTGGCATGGGCGCGCCTCTTCTTTGCCCTTCCCTTCTTTATCGCGAGCCTCTTCATTGCCGGTATCCCGAAGCTTGACTACTATTTCTGGAGAGCCGCGCTCATTGCCGTGCCGCTTGAGATCGCGGCTTATATCCTGTATATAAAATCCCTGAAGGCGTCGCCCCTCAGCCTCACCATGCCTTTTCTCGCTCTTACTCCTGTCTTTGTCATTCTCATCTCATATATCATGCTTGGCGAAAAGGTGAGCGCGGCTGGAGGAACAGGCATCCTTCTGCTTGCCGCAGGCGGTTACATGCTTAACATGCACAAGGCTGGCGAGTCTGTGCTCCAGCCGTTTAAGGAGATACTGCGGGAGCCCGGCTCTGTCATGATGATAGCTGTGGCATTTATTTACAGCTTCACGGCATCGCTCGGCAAGATGGCGATAATGCACTCATCTCCGGCCTTCTTCGGAAGCCTCTATTTTATCCTCATAACTATACTGTTTACCCCGATCGCTTTTATCAAAAGCAGGGAGAGCATTCTGATAAAGAAGAAAGACCTTTTCCCCTTTCTCATGATAGGAATGACCTTCTTCCTGATGATAATCTTCCATATGAAGGCGATGAGCCTTACTAATGTGGCGTATATGATCTCTGTCAAACGCATGTCACTGCTCATAAGCATCTTTTACGGATACCTGATATTCAGGGAATCGAACATAAGAGAGAGAGCTCTGGGCAGTTTGGTGATGTTTGCGGGTTTCCTGCTTATAGTCCTGAATCCGTAAGAAACCGGATTCAAGTATAATACTTCACTATGCCCAAAATAATAGCTGACCTTCATGTACATTCCGGATACAGCCGCGCCACGAGCAAGGATATGAACGCCAACCTCATGGCTCTCTGGGCAAAGAAGAAGGGCATAACCCTGCTCGCTACCGGGGATTTCACCCATCCCGAATATCTCAAGGAACTCAAGAGAGATTTGAAGCCGCTCGAAAACGGCCTCTATGTCACAGCAAAAGAACCGTCAGTAAACTTCATGCTCACCGCTGAGATAAGCAGCATCTATAAACAAGGCGGTAAAGTAAGAAAAATCCATAACCTCGTTTTCGCCCCAAGCATCGAAGTGGTTGAAAAAATAAACAGCGTATTGGAGAAACTCGGCAATATCAGGTCAGACGGAAGGCCCATCCTCGGCATATCTGCCAAGGAACTCTTAAAGATTGTCCTCGGCATCTCTGAAGACTGCCTGTTTGTGCCGGCTCACGCGTGGACGCCGTGGTTTTCCATCTTCGGGAGCAAGTCAGGCTTTGATTCGATCGAAGAGTGTTTTGAAGAATACTCAAAATATATTTATGCGATTGAGACAGGCCTCTCCTCTGACCCTGAGATGAACTGGAGGCTGTCTGCGCTTGATAATATAACGCTGCTCTCAAACTCGGACGCCCATTCCCCGGCTAAACTCGGAAGAGAGGCAAATGTCCTTGACTGCGGGATGAATTACCATGATGTCATTGATACGATAAAGAAGAAAGACCGGAAGCGTTTTCTCTATACAGTGGAGTTCTTCCCTGAAGAGGGCAAGTACCATTTTGACGGCCACAGCGCGTGCGGCATATCATTTTCACCCGCTGAAACAAAGAAGCATAAAGGCATCTGCCCTGTCTGTAAAAAGCCTCTTGTCATAGGAGTGACAAACAGGGTTGACGAACTTGCCGATAGAGAAAAAGGTTTCGTGCCTGAAAATGCCATACCTTCAAAACACCTTGTGCCTCTTGTGGAGATAATCGCTGAAGCGCTCGGCCAGGGAGTGAATACAAAAAAGGTCAAAGCCGAGTATGAAAAGCTTGTTTCTATCCATTCTGAATTCGATATACTTCTTGAGCTTGGAGAAGATGAGATAGGTGATATTGCGAATGAAAAAATAGCAGAGGGTATCAAGAGAGTGAGAAGCGGAGAGATCAAGGTCATGCCGGGCTATGACGGTGAGTATGGAAAGGTGTCGATATTTTAATGGAGGCTGAATCAGTTAGGAAATATTTTATATCTTTTATCGGCATTCTGTCTCCCATGCTCCGGGATGAGCGAGAAATCCATGCTTACTAATTACAGTGTATAAAATTTGGTGATTATAAAGCTTTTGGCACAGTATGACACAGTTTTTCAACTAAAAAGGTGAATATGTCATTGTTTCTGTTATTTTATCTGAATTCCATCTCTTTCAAGTACAAAGGGAACTTTTCCTTGGAGACTCCATGAAACTTCATAAACCTTTCCTTGGCATAGCTCCAGAAGCCTTCAAGGCCGTTGATATATACTTTGCCACTGGCAAATCGTTTTTTG
>JACQZG010000029.1 GCA_016213935.1 Nitrospirota bacterium | reverse complement strand
ATCTTTGCCTTAAACTCCGCTGAATACCTCGTCCTCTTTGTCTTACTCATCTTTAGGTGACCTCCTTCATTAATCGTATATTTTACACCTTATACGACTGTCCGAATTCCGGGGTCCACCTCTTTCAAATGATTTTTCGTTCTGCTTTTTTAGGCAGTTCATTTTTTATTTACAGTCTTCTTTATGATTTTCTTTGTTTTTTTCTTCAGTTTCTTTTTAATTCTTTGAGAATAATCTACTAATGGTTCTTTGATCAATGTTTTGTTTATTTCTTGATGCTCATATGTTGGATATTCCGATACCTTGTTTGTACATTTCTGTAAATCAGCCATTATTTTTTTAGCAATAGCTTTAGCAAATTCAACAGGCACTGCATTTCCTACCATTTTATATCCATCAGAAACATCTTTATAATGAAAAATAAATTTATCTGGGAAAGTTTGAATCCGGGCGCATTCTCGCACAGATAAACGCCTGTATAATTTTTCTTTCCCAGGAAGAAAAATCCTTACATTCTGTTCAATAAGTTTCATTTTAGGTGCTTGTGGATGGATAGGTGCATGCCTTCCACCAGCTTGAATAGTGAAAGACGGCTCATTCCAAATTCTAACTCTGTTACGTGACATATATATTGTTGAAAATCCACCATTCATATATTCATGGTTAGATATTTTCAACTCTTTGCCATTTGTTTTATTTCTATCTTTTGCAGGAGTGGCTAGTCGTAAATCATAAATTGCATCTTTCAATACTGGCTTGTATTTTCGTGGTTCAGGAAATTCAAACTTTTTCTTTAATTTTTTATGGTAGCCAATTACAATTACGCGAAGACGATCTTGTGGCACATCATAATCATTTGCGTTTAATAATTTAAATGACACTTCATATCCGGCATCTTCAAATTCCTTGATGATATTTAAAAATGCCTCTTTATGTTTAGGGTGTAAAATTCCCGCAACATTTTCAGCTAGGAAAAATTTCGGCTGTTTCTCTTTGAGAATGCGTATATAGTCATAAAATAACTGACCCCTTGTATCATTTATTCCTCGCCCAGCGCCAGCCTCACTCCAACTCTGGCATGGTGGACCGCCAATTATTCCATCAACATCTGGAATTTCAGAAGCAGGAATATCAACAATGCTTCTTTTATCTAGCTTTGTTCTTGGGAAATTATATTCAAACGTTTCCCATATTGTACTATCAAATTCATTTGCCCAAATGACATCAAATCCAGCTTTTTCAAAACCGAGATCCAATCCGCCAGCACCTGTAAATAAAGAAGCTAATTTCATCATGTTTTTTGAAAGCTTAAAAGTTTTGCATCTAATAATTTCGCAGGATTGTTAGGCGACTTAATTTTTATATCCATAATAGTAAATTTATCGCTAACAAGTTTTTCAATGTTTTGCCTATCTTTTTTAGGAAACAGCAAATATTTTTCTTTTAGAATAATTGCATTAACAGAAAAAAGTACATGAGGGTCAACAGGCGCAACATAATCAAAAACTTTTATTGGATTTTCAATTCCCCACATCCCACGAATTCGCAAATAAGTAATTCCGAGTGGATCAACTCTATTGACTCTTCCCAACTCGTTTGTTTCCGAAAATTCAACATCTTGTAATTCGTTTATCCCCTTTGATACTTTACTTCTAATCCGCTCATAGACTTCTTTGCTTGCAGCGTAGCAATTGCCGTAAAGAAACCAAAGAGCTTTTAGTTTATTTTCTTTTGAGACACCTACTACATAAACTAAATCTTTCTCACGCCAATCTTCGCAATTTCGACATGCGGTTGTAATCATCGGACTATCAGAATAAAGCTTGTCTTTAGGATATGAACTATTTAATGCAATCCCCGAGCGCAAACTTTCTATTTTCTTTACTTCAATTGCATCGCCTTGTTTTATTATGATGTCTGGAGGATTGTTTTGGTTTCCGATATAAGAGAAATATTTGCTGTAAATTTCATTTTTCTTTTCTAAATTATTTTCATTCAGAGAATTGCAAAATAAATCTTTAATGTAAAATTCTAAAGCGTCGCCCATACTATTTGCCCTATTTGCGGCACGATAATGGGAAAACAAGTTTGTAATTGGTTCGCTAACTAAATTTTTGATTGCAACAAGTAAGTTTGTTTCCATAATCCTTGATCTTCTCCCGAACATCTTGGCTGTTATTTTACCAGAAAGTTCTTCTTATTAACTTTCTATATCACCCATGAATATAATTAAAAACTATGATTACTAGAAATTTCAAGATAAAGGATTAACCTGCTTGATATGAGGATAGTCTACGAGAATAACAGCACTTAAAAGAAAAGCTATCTGGACAGAATTTTTTATTTTGTTTTTATTTTCTTTATGCATTTTTGCATATCTCTTTTTATTTCATGTTCCCAAAATCTTAAAACAGACCATCCCAACTTTTTTAAATCCAGATTATTTTTCTTATCCCGTTTGATTGTTTTTTCTATTTTAGGTATCCAATAATCCTTGTTGGCTTTTATCTTTTCCTTTTTTTTTTTTTTTTCGTATCCATGCCAAAATTCGCCATCAACAAATATTACTATTTTCTTTTCTATGAGTACAATATCCGGCTTTCCAGGAAGTTTTTTATTATAACCTCGGAATCTAATCTTTTCTTTTCGTAATGCACTCCTAAGTGTGATTTCCGGTTTGGTTTTTTCACTCCTTATTTTTTGCATAAGGGCTGACCGGGAAGAAGAAGTCCTAAATTTATATGGCATATATTAATGCTGCTTTAATCATTCTTGTCATAATTGGTAAACTGAATATACTATTATACCCCAGCAAAAAAAAGACGGAAAGACAGTTATTAATATTCCAACAGTAGGTGCCTATAGGCACGGGAATGACAAATAAAACGGTGATGATTATTCTTCTTTCCCGAATCCTATGATCTTTTTTGCGTTTTTAGCCGGAGCGGCTATTAGCTGGCGTATGGCGTCAAAGACTGCCCTGAACTGCGCATCATATTTCTTTTCCATGGAATCTATCTTTTTTGTGAGTTCTTTGTGAGGGGACAGAACAATTCTTAGCCTGACAAACGACCGCATTATCTCGATATTGACATCAACGGCACGCTTGCTCCGCAGAACACTGGAGAGCATGGCAACGCCTTGTTCAGTGAATGCAAAAGCCAGATGACGGCGTCCTACACGATCTGATCTTTTTGATATTCCAGATTGGAATATCAAAGAATCAGTTTCTTCTTTTGTTAGTTGAAACATGAAATCTTCAGGGAATCGGTCGATATTCCGTTTAACAGCTTTATTAAGATTGAAAGTTTCTACACCATAAAGCAGCGCAAGGTCGCTATCAAGCATAACCTTTTGCTCTCTAATCAGGTAGATTTTCTTCTCAATTATTTCAGCTGGAATGATTTCTTTCATGACTACAATTAAAAACCATAACCGTTTGAAATTTCAAGATAATGAATTAACCAGCTTAAAGTGAGAATAGAAAATGGCGGTGATGGCTAAACTGAGGGATTATTCGGGGCGTTTAAAGGTGCCGCACTTCGGCATGTCTGCCAGCAGACTTGGAATAACACACCCCAACCCCTCTTTTTAGAGGGGAATAAAAAGAAGCGATTCTGGACCATGCCAACCGGCAGGCAGGCAAGCCAGAATGACAAAAGGAGTTGGATTCCCGATTATCGACTCGTCGATTCGCCGAGGCGAAAGACATTCGGGAATGACGAAAAATCAGGAATGACCAATAGAATGAGGATGATTATCGGTGTGTCCATTAACCTGCGTATTGCCTTGAAGATGGTATAAATCTCTTCGTCATGTTTTGTTATCTTTCTTTCAAGAATGACCAGCTTATACGCCAGTTCTTTATGTGTTGATAAAATCTCTCTCAGCTTAACAAACGCACGCAGAATAGCTATATTGACCTGAACGGCTGTGTCGCTCTTAAGAACGCTTGACAGCATCGCGACGCCCTGTTCTGTGAAAGCATACGGCATATATTTTCGGTGCGTGCCCCTGCCTTTCTTTAAGGTCACAATTTGTGACCTTAAAGAAATATATTCATCTATATTTAACTGGAACATAAAATCATCAGGGAAACGTTTTATGTTTCTTTGAACAGCCTGATTAAGCACTCTTGTTTCTACTCCATAAAGGTCAGCAAGGTCGCTATCAAGCATAACTTTCTGTCTGCGTATCAGATATATCTTCTTCTCAATTAGTTCAGCAGGAATAATATCGCTCATGCTTACAATTAAAAACAATAACCGTTTGAATTTTCAAGATAAGGAATTAACCCCCTTAAAGGGAGGGCGGGGAAGGGCGGTAATGGCAAAACAGAGGATTATTTTTCTTTCCCGAATCCTATTATCTTTTTTGCGTTTTTAGCCGGAGCGGCTATTAGCTGGCGTATGGCGTCAAAGACTGCCCTGAACTGCGCATCATATTTCTTTTCCATGGAATCTATCTTTTTTGTGAGCTCTTTGTGAGGGGACAGAACAATTCTTAGCCTGACAAACGACCTAACGACCTGAACACTTGCCTCAATAGCAGTTCGGCTGTTTAATATACTAGCCAACATTATCGCGCCATGTTCTGTAAATGCATATGGTAAGGTTGAAGAATATTTGAGTTTTTGAAGGTGGTCGCAAATTGCGACCACCTCATCTTTCTCATCTTTTGTTAACCGGAACATGAAATCATGCGGAAAGCGGTCGTTATTACGCTTAACCTGTTCGTTCAGGCGTTTTGTTGTAACTCCGTATCTCTCTCAGGTACCTGAACAATTCTCGGTATGCGCGCGGAGGTGATTTTGTCTCTGCTTCACGCGCCGCTCTGTTTATGAGGCTCTCGAGCTTCTTGCGGCCGGCGGACGGGTGCTCCCTTAATACATTCTCAAAAAGTTCAATATCCCCGCCCAAAAGCTTTTCGCGCATGTCTTCAAGCTCTTTGAATAAAGCGGCATCGGCGCGCCCGGCTTTTTCTATCGCATCAACCGCATTTTCAAGCGGCTCGGCGTCAGTTCTCCGCATAAGCGCGCCTATATACTGCGTCTGCCTCCTGAGTCCGCCCCGGCTATTTATGTTTTTGGCGCGGTCTATCGCTTCGCGCAGGGCTTCGGGCAGATCGATCTTATCGAGCTCTTCTGCTGAAAGCGTTACGAGCTTTTCCCCGAGTTCCTGCAGGCGAAGCGCCTCTCTTTTCTTCTGTGACTTGCTCTTCTTTTCCATTTTATTTTCCCGTATTATATAAAATATTAAGTGCACGGGGCTTATTGGCCATTCGCCTGCCGTGCTTTATGATATATTAGATACCATGAAATTCGAAGAGCTCGATATACCGCAGAAGGTGCTTGAAGGAATAAATGCGGCCGGATTCACTGACTGCACCCCTGTGCAGGAGATTACGCTCCCCGAGGCGCTCACAGGAATTGACATAGCTGTTCAGGCGCAGACCGGAACGGGCAAGACAGCGGCTTTTCTGATTACAGTATTCTCGAGGATGCTCAGGATGCAGGCTCCGGGGCGCGGCCCTTCTCCGCGGGCGCTTATCATAGCCCCAACACGCGAGCTTGTGCTCCAGATAGACGCGGAGGCGAGGCTCATCGGGGGCCCGTCAGGCTTTAGGATACTCCCGGTGTTCGGCGGGATCGATTACCTGAAGCAGAGGGAGCAGATATCGGACGGCGTGGATGTTCTCATCGGCACGCCCGGCAGGCTAATCGATTATCTGAAGCAGAAGGTTTACAGCCTCAGGAAGACCCAGTTCCTCGTCATTGATGAGGCGGACAGGTTGTTCAATATGGGTTTTATTGCCGATGTGAGGTTCCTCCTTAAGAGGATGTCCCCTTACGACAAGAGGCAGTCGATGCTCTACTCCGCGACGCTCTCAAGCAGGGTGCTGGAGCTCTGCTACGAGTACATGAACATGCCGAAGAAGTTTTCTCTTACGCCCGGCGAGGTGACCGTGGACCGCATAGAGCAGGAGCTTTACCATGTAGGCTCTTCCGAGAAGTTCGGCCTTCTCCTTGGAATACTCAGACGCGAGCCCGGCGGGCGTTATCTTATCTTCTGCAACACGAGGGCAGAGACAGAGAGGCTTGACAGGCTTCTGAATGCCAACGGCTGCACCGCGGCTTCGATAACCGGGGACCTCGACCAGAAGAAGCGCATAAAGGTTCTCACTAAATTCAAACAGGGCGAGCTTCCGGTTCTCATAGCGACCGACGTGGCGAGCAGGGGCATACATATCGAGAATGTCACGCATGTCATAAATTATGACTTCCCCCAGGACCCGGAGGATTACGTTCACAGGATAGGCAGGACCGCGAGGGCAGGCGCGTATGGAAAGGCAATAAGCCTCGCCTGCGACCAGTACGTATATTCTTTATATGACGTCGAAGAGTATATAAAGCGGAAGATACCCGTGAATGCCCTTACTGACGATATGGTATTAAAGGATTATCACAGAAGGGTGAAGCATCCTCATGAGCCCGCTTCAGGCGGGAGGCAGGATTCAAGGCATTTCAAAAGGGGGCACGCCGCGGAAAGGCGCCCCGCAGGCCATCAAGTACGGGAGCTGCGCAGTAAGGGCGGTTTTAAGAAAAGAATGCCCGGCCATGGCAAAGCAAACCCTTAGCCTCATTTGCCTCGATTTCAAGAACGCATTCCCCGCAGTTGACATTTATATTCATAATACTTTATTCTCATTTGCCGAAAAATCGAGGGGTTTATACTCCTTCATATTTTCTTCAAAGTTATCATATAATTTGAAAATAAGGCCACATTAAAATAGAGGTGCGATATGAAAAAACATAAGCGTTCAAGGGTGAAGCATCTTACGGATGCTGAGATTGACATGTTCTGCAAGAGCGTCGAAGATATCCTCGTAAAGATTAAGGATAAGAGCAGCTCCAAAAAAGGGAGAAGGGGCAGGGCTAAGGATATTCTTATAGCGGACGAGGATGTATTTGTTGACGATGAACTGCTGCCGGTTGAAGACGAACTGCTTACATTCCATTAAAAGCGGCTTTTGATTTTCACAGCCGAAAAAGCTGCAAAAAAAAAGCAGGCTGCCTCAAGGCAGCCTGCTTTTGATTTACAAAGCATGTGTTAGAGCTTCATAATGTTTGTGGCCTTGGGCCCTTTGGGTCCCTGCTCGACTTCAAAGCTGACGGCGTCGCCTTCTCCAATCGTCTTGAAGCCTTCGCCCTGGATCTCTGAGTAGTGAGCAAATACATCCGGCCCGTTTTCCTGCGTGATAAAGCCGAATCCCTTGGACTCATTAAACCACTTCACTGTTCCTTTTGGCATGTCCTTACCTCCTTATAAATTTGAAGCATAATGGAGGCAGTTGTGAATAAACCGGCATGATATTGCTTATCTGAGGCTTACCAAATACATCCATTGCTTGTATGATAATGCCATAGCTGATTGTAAATAGTCAAGCCGGCATAACTGAATGATACAAGAAAAGGCGCAGTTGAACGGGATAATGAACGGATGAGAATATTAAAATACCCGACTAATTATTTTTACGCGGCTATTTCAAAAGCGACATTATTTCTTCTTCTGAGGGGAGCAGATCTTTTGCTTTTTTGCTCTTCTTGGAAAGGCTCCTCAATTTGATCTGCTCAAGTATCGCTTCTACGCTTTGACAGAAAACATCTATCTCGGCATCTGTGGTACGCCTTATTTTTAAACGCCTTTTTTTCTTCATGGCAGCCTTCTTCACGTAGAATTAATTATGATATTACCATATTTATCTTTAATAATCAAGGGAATATAGATTAAATGTAAAGAGAAATATTAGATGTACACGGTTATTTTATAAGATTTTCGAGTTCCTTGAGGCTGAAAGAGGTTTCATGCGCCTTCTCCATCCATCTGGCGCACCTATTTGCGTCAATAGGTATGCCGATCGGCGGGATGCCGGCTTTAATACATTGCCTCATGCCCTGAACAAGCTCAGGGAGACATGCAATTCCTAACGCGCCAACGCTTTCATGTTTTGATTTAATCTTCCTGAGGAGCGGCTTCAGTTTCATTGTGACCGAGATAAAAGGATGTATTTCATATTTTTTAAGCAGATTGCCTCCGAGGTTTATCAGGCACTCTTTTGTGCAGCTTTTGCATGCAGATTCAATATCTCCGGGCACTGACTTGCACCCGTGCCTGAAGTCTTTGAGGCAGTGAGCGATGAGGGCAAATTTATATCCGCTCTTTTTAAAAGGCTCTTTGAAAATTCTGTTTATAAGCTCGATCTCTATCATGTAAAGGTGGTACTGCTCTTCTTCAGTATTTATTACCGGGTCGAACTTCTGGCTTAACGGCACGCTCTTGAGATGCTTCTTGACGCCGGTAGTGTAAACGGAAAGGGAGTCTTTCAGTACTTTCCTTATGAACAATATAAGCTGCGTGTCCATATCCTTATCAAATGCTCTTTTCAGAAATGACTTGTCTCCGGCTTTCTGAATCTGGGTGAGGAGTTGGTGCCTGTCCGGGGACATCATGAGAAGGAGGTCTGTGAGTTCCCTGATCTTTGAATAATAGAGATCTGTCCTGTTTCTTCCCCCGTAAAGAGAGTATGTCTTGCCGCTGATGTTTTCCATCTTTTAATTATACATTAGCGTCAGCTGCGAGAAAGAAGGACGTGAAACTTATAGTTCAATTATGAAGTTTTCCTTAATGTGAAAGTCAGGCTTATGCCCTTTATGCGTCAATGCCCAATGAGTGACCCCGCTGTCCCTGAGCCTTATGACCGCGCTGATGCCTGCCTTTAACGCGGAGCCTGCGGGGATTATTCTGCCGGAATCAAACCTAATTGAGATAAGAAGGCAGCCGGCTTCTTTCTGAACGCTTACAGGGAGAGAATCAAATGCCGCTTCCTCTACTTTGCCTTCGCGATATTTATTAAAGCGGTAAACATTCCAGTGCCCCGCGGGCGAGATGTTGAATTCCCAGTACGGCTCGGAATCTTTTAAAGAGATGAAGAGTTCAAAGCAGGTATCCTCCCAGAGCTTCTCTCCTCGCCGCGGGATATCCGCAATGTCAGGGATGACAATATTCGAAAGCCCGCCTGTCAATAAATAGCTGACTGACACTATGCCAAAATCACGCGTAATGCTGCCTGTGACGGATAAGCCGTCCGGCCCGCCTGCCGATGAAGGAAATTGCATGAGCGAAAATTCAGTTTTGCCGGGCATGATTTTTAGCGGCCAGCTTCTCTACCTTTGCGCAGAATCCGAGGAGCATGTTCAGTTCTTTCTCAGTGAGGCCGGACCTGCCGATGAAGCGTTTCAGGTTTGTCACAGTCTTTTTCAGAAGCTCCCTTTCCCCTTTCGGCGCATATTCCATGATTTCGAGTATACCGGCTATCTTTTCGTATAGCGGAGAAACTTTTTCATGAGGGAGAAGCTCTTCAGGCAGAGCGGTGTTATCAAAACGCTTCTTCTTCACGGCATGATCATGAGCGTCAGCCGCGCATTTTGAAAGCTCGTACGCGATAATCAGCACAGCTTGCGAGAGATTAAGCGAGGGCTGTTCTTCACTGCTCGGGATATTCAGCATAAATGCGCATTCATCAATTTCATTGTTGTAAAGCCCCTTGCTTTCTCTGCCGAAGAGAATGGCAACTTTATTGCGCGTTGCCATATTGGCGATCTCAATCGCGCCGGCTGCGGCAGGAAGCATGATGCCGCGCCTTAACCCTTTTCTGCGGGTCGTTCCCGCTATGAATGTCTTGTCGCCAACCGCATCTGCGAGGGAATCATAAACTTTTGCCGGCTCAAGTATATCAAGCGCGTTGCGTGCGAATTTCCTTGCGTCTGTACGGAATTCCACAGGCGGATTGACAAGGCAGAGGTTCTTAAAACCCATATTCTTTACAGCCCTTGCCGATGCCCCGATGTTTCCCGGTTCCAGAGGTTCGACAAGGACAAAATGTATGTTATCTTTCCATCCGCTCATACAGTAGTTTAGCAGGCCGCGCTCTTTAGCTCAATTTCGCTAATGATTTTATCATGCCCTTGCATAACCTGCATCTTCTCTGTTAAATTTATCGGCATGGCTGTAAGCGTGATACCGGGCCTGAACATGGAGTATGTGAAGAGGATTCGGGGCAAATCTGTTTATCAAAGCAGAATATTATCAACAAATAAAAGGATGATGAGATGCTACACCTAAAACGGCAGCTGCCCTACAGGCCTACGGAAAGAATGAATGTTGTGAGCTACCCCATAAGAGATATAGTCATGGAGGCCAAGCGCGAAGAGGCGAAGGGCAGAAAGATGATTTATCTCAACATCGGAGACCCGCCCCAGTACGGTTTCCCGTCATTCAGGGTTATCTCTGATAAGGTCAAGGAAGCGCTCGAAGCTAATTTCAACGGATACGCTCCGTCAGAAGGCGATGAAGAGTTAAGGAACACGGTCTCAAAGATCGAGAAGTGCGGGCCCGGGGATGTCTTTGCCGTCGCCGGGCTTACAGAGGGGATAGACTTCTTCTTTCACTCATTCATAGGATTTGGGGAGAAGGTGCTTCTGCCGAACCCGGTTTACCCTCTTTACCTGAGCAAGGCTAAGCAGTTTGAGGGAGAATGCGTTTTTTACAGGCATGACGCCGATGGGCAAATAGATATCGGATATCTTGCGAAGAAAGTTGAGGGGGCAAAGGCTATGGTAATAATAAACCCTAACAACCCTCTCGGTTCGGTCTATTCGGAGAAGAACCTTTCTGAAGCCGTGAAGCTCTGCGCCGAATTCGACGTCCCCATATTCTATGACGGCTCATATGACCAACTCATACTCGAGGGCAAGCAGATAGATTTCAGGAAGATAGCCAGGGGGAAAATACCTTTTATATACGGGAGTTCGCTCTCAAAAGATTTCAGCTACCCGGGCGCGAGGATAGGGTGGGTGGCTTTTCACGGCGACAAATGGTCTGAGGTGAAGAACGCCTTCTTCCTTCTCTGCAACCAGAGACTTTCCGTAAACTGGGAATATCAGAAGGCCGCCGCCGCCGCGATAGTCGACCCGTCGTATCCGGGATATGTCTCGGAGATGCGCAAGAAGCTCCTTGAGAGGAGGAACACTTTTATAAAGATGGCCGGGAAACTTCCGCTCTCATTTCCCGTGCCCAAAGGCGCGTTCTACGCCTTCATAAAGATAGAGACAAAGAGATGGAAGAAGGATATAGAATTTGTGCGCGCCGCGCTTAAGAAAGGCGTTGTCTTTGTTCCGGGCTCCGGATTCGGGAGGCAGGAGGACGGCGTCTATTTCAGGACTACTTTCCTGCCCGAGCCTGATATAATAGAAAAGGCATTCTCCGCGATAAAGAGTATTCTGTAAGAGCCAGAAGTTACTCTCTTGTCAGATGGCGGTACTTTATCCTGTGGGGCTGGTCCGCGGCGGAGCCGAGCCGTTTCTTTCTGGCTGCTTCATACTCCGAGTAATTGCCGTCGAACCAGACAACTTTGCTGTCGCTTTCAAAAGCCAGAATGTGGGTAGCGATCCTGTCGAGGAACCATCTGTCATGGCTTATGACAACCGCGCAGCCCGCGAAATTCTCAAGCGCCTCCTCAAGCGCGCGCATCGTGTTTACGTCGAGGTCGTTTGTCGGCTCGTCGAGAAGCAGCACATTGGCCTCTTCTTTGAGCATCCGCGCAAGATGGACCCTGTTCCTCTCTCCTCCTGAGAGCATTGAGGCCTTTTTCTGCTGGTCGCTTCCCGAGAAGTTGAAGCGCGCCACATACGCGCGGGAGTTGACCTGCCTTTTGCCTAACTGAATTGAGTCATTCCCATCCGATATGACCTCCCATATGCTCTTCTTCGGGTCAAGGTCGTCCCGGCTCTGGTCCACGTAAGCGAGCTTTACGGTATCGCCTATCCTGAATGATCCTGAATCAGGTTTTTCCTGACCGGTTATCATGCGGAAGAGAGTCGTTTTCCCGGCGCCGTTCGGGCCGATTATTCCGACTATACCGCCCGGAGGCAGGCTGAAGGACATATCTTCCACGAGGATATTATCGCCATATGCCTTTCTTACTTTTTCCGCGTTTATTACGACATCTCCGAGGCGCGGGCCCGGCGGAATATATATTTCAAGCTCTGTTGAGCTTTTCTCAAAGTCCTGCCCGAGGAGTTTTTCATATGATGTAATGCGCGCCTTTGCCTTTGCGTGACGGCCTTTCGGAGACATCCTTATCCATTCAAGCTCGCGCTGGAGCGTCTTCCGGCGTTCGCTCTCGGACTTCTCTTCCTGCTCAAGCCGCGTCTTCTTCTGCTCAAGCCATGATGAGTAATTGCCTTTCCACGGGATGCCCTGGCCTCTGTCCAATTCCAGTATCCAGCCTGCGACATTGTCGAGAAAGTACCTGTCATGCGTAACGGCGATAATCGTTCCGGGGTAGCCTTGAAGATGATGCTCAAGCCACGCGACCGTTTCAGCGTCGAGATGATTTGTCGGTTCGTCGAGCAGGAGTATGTCCGGTTTTCTCAGAAGGAGCCTGCAGAGAGCCACTCGCCTCCTTTCACCGCCCGAGAGGACTTTTACCGGCGTATCTCCCGCGGGGCATCTCAGGGCGTCCATCGCCATCTCGAGGCGAGAATCAAGGTCCCATGCGTCAAGCGCGTCGAGCTTCTCCTGCACCTTGCCTTGCCGCTCTATAAGTTTATTCATTTCATCGTCAGACATAGGTTCAGCGAACTTTTCGTTTATGAGGTTGTATTCACTAAGGGCATCGACAGTCTCCCTCACCCCCTCCTCGACTATCTGTTTAACCGTTTTACTGTTATCAAGTTCAGGCTCCTGATCGAGCATTCCTACTGTATAACCCGGCGCGAGCACGGTCTCGCCGTTGAACTCCTTGTCTTTACCCGCGAGTATGCGGAGGAGAGAGCTTTTGCCGGAGCCGTTTAATCCGATGACTCCTATCTTAGCCCCGTAGAAGTAAGAGAGGTAAATATCTTTGAGCACCGGCTTATTGTTGTAAAACTTGCTTACCCCGATCATGGAGTAAATGACTTTATTCGGCTCGCTGCTCATCTTGTGTTATATCCTTTCCTGACGCCTTGGAAGTTAAATGATAAAATGGTTTTGAAGTATAGCATAATCACTGCATCGGCAGTAACGGCATTGCCGTGAAAAGATTTTCCCAATAAAAAAAGCAGGCTGTGTTAAACAGCCTGCTTTCGGCCAGGACATTTTTCCTGTCAGATCTTTCTGATCTTTACGGCCTTTGGGCCTTTATCGCCCTGCTCGACTTCGAAGCTGACCTTGTCGCCTTCAGCGAGTGTCTTGAAGCCTTCGCCCTGTATCTCAGAGTAATGGGCAAAGACATCGGTTCCGTTTTCCTGCGTAATGAATCCGTAACCTTTTGCTTCGTTGAACCACTTTACAATTCCGTTCGGCATATACTGCTCCTCCTTATTGATTTTGAAGCTTCAAGGAGGCATGTCATTGTAAACCGTAAAGCAAGCGCTTTAAAACTGACCGGAAACGACAAATACTTCCTTAAACTTCTTAAAGATATTTACATTAATCGGATAAAATAGTCAATAGTAAATTGCAAGCTCCTGAAATACCGCGCGGAAGGGCCGCATTCCTGCCGGCATCATGCCGCTGTCCCGCCATGCCTCTTTTTCTGGTGCGCCCTGACGTAGAAAAAGATAATCACGGCGCTGATTACGACTACGCCGATGAGGGCCTGGCGTGAGTACTTCATGATCAGCTCCTGATTTGCTCCTATGAAGTATCCGATGTAAGTCAGTATCGTAACCCATATGCCCGCGCCGGCAAGGGTGTAAAAAGAGAACTTGAAATGATTCATTCCGGCAAGCCCCGCGGGCAGGGAGATCAGGTGGCGTACAACAGGGAGAAGCCTTCCGATGAAGGTTGATATCTCGCCGTGGTCCTTAAAATATTTCTCAACCTTGGCGAATTTTTCTTCGGTAATCCAGACATATTTGCCGTATCTGAGCAACAATGGCCTTCCGAGGTAATGGGCCGCGAAATAGTTTGCGTAAGCGCCGACAAGGCTTCCTGCCGTGCCCCAAAAGATGGCTATCCACGCGTTCATCTCTCCCTGATGAGCGAGATAACCCGCCGGAGGCATCACCAGTTCGCTTGGTACGGGGATGACTGAACTCTCCATTGCCATAAGCAGAAAGATGCCGGTATAGCCCATATCGCCGATAGTATTGACAAGCCACATAATCAGTTCGTGCATGATATTGTCCTTGAAATTGATTTATTGGAATCCGATATCGTAAAAGTTATGTCAGGCGGTTTAAAGCATTACCGCCTTTCTGACATCTGACATCGTTGCGTCAGCGGTCTTTTTCGCCTTTTCCGTTCCGAAGGATATGACATCGTTTATATACTCCGGCTTTTGAAGAAGTTCGCTTCTCCTCTCACTGATGGGCCTGAGCACATTGAGAAGATTTTTGATAAGCACCTTCTTGCAGTCAATACAGCCGATGCCTGCTGTCGTGCACCCTTCCGCAACTTCGGCCTGCTCCTCCCGTGAGGAGAATATCTTATGAAGCTGGAATACGGGAGAGAGTTCGGGGTCGCCTTTGTCCGTCCTGCGCACCCTCTGCGGATCGGTCATCATCGTCTTTATCTTCGCCTCAACCTCTTCCGGCGTGTCTGAAATGTAGACGCAGTTGTCATATGACTTGCTCATCTTCCTTCCGTCAACCCCGGGCACCTTGGGAAATTTCGTCAGCAAACCTTCCGGTTCGGGAAAGACTTCTCCGTAAAACCCGTTAAACCTCCTGCATATCTCCCTTGTAATCTCGAGGTGCGGCATCTGGTCTATGCCCACGGGAACATAATGCGCCTTGTACATGAGTATGTCGGCAGACTGGAGAAGGGGGTAGCCGAGGAAGCCGTAGGTGTTGAGGTCTTTGTCCTTTATCTCAAACTGCTTCTCTTTATATGAGGGCACACGCTCGAGCCAGCCTAACGGGGTTATCATCGAAAGCAGAAGGTGAAGCTCCGCGTGTTCCGGAAGCCTTGACTGGAGAAAGAGAGTGGCTTTTTCCGGGTCAACTCCCGAAGCGAGCATGTTAATGATAAGGTCATTTACGTTCTCTCTGATGGGCGAAGGGTCCGCGTACTGGCTTGTGAGGGCGTGCCAGTCCGCGACGAAATAGTAGCAGTCATACTCGTCCTGCAGTTTGACCCAGTTCTGTAACGCGCCGACGAGATTTCCTATGTGGAGCTTCCCGCTCGGCTGCATCCCGCTCAGCACTCTTTTATCCTTGCGCATAATTATTACACTCTAAATAAGAATTGAGTACAGAAAGATTATGAAAGGGAAGATAAGTTTCTGTAAAACTCCGGTCATGTAAAGAATGATGACTATTATAAAGCCATAAGGCTCGATTTTGCCATATGCCGCGGCCTGCCTGTCAGGGAGCAGGCCGACCGCAACCCTTCCGCCGTCAAGCGGCGGGATAGGCACCATATTGAAGACTGACAGAAGGACGTTAAAGAAGATGCTCGCCTCAAGCATCATCTTAAGAGGCCTGAAGAATGCCTCGCCTCCGCCAATAAGAACATACAGCGGCATGATTATCAGTTTAATGATGAGCATGCTGAGCACTGCCAGAATGATGTTAGAAACCGGGCCGGCTGCTGCCGAGAGGGCCATATCCCTTCTCGGGTTCCTGAAGTTGTAAGGATTGATAGGCACAGGCTTGGCATATCCGAACATAAACTGTCCGTTGCTGAGTATGAGAAGCATAATCGGCATGAGAACCGTTCCTACAGGGTCTATGTGCACCATCGGATTGAGGGTCAGCCTGCCGGTGAACTTCGCGGTCGGGTCGCCGAGCTTGTCCGCCACAAAACCGTGAGAGACCTCATGAAAGGTTATGGCGAACAGTATCGGGACGGCAGATATGACAACTGTTTTGAGTGTGGAGGCGTCCAATCTTCTTTCCTTAAGAAATGATCTCTGAATGATAACATTCCGGGCGTTCAAAATGGAATTTTCCCATCGTTATCTGTATAATTTTATACTTAAAAAAAAGAGGATGTTTAAGGAGAGAGCCATGAACATTTCGGTCAACAACAAAAAGCTCAATGAATGGATAAAGGAAGCGGCTGAACTCTGCAAGCCCGATGATATTTATATATGCAGCGGCTCTAAAGAAGAGTATGACTCAATGATAAAGAAGCTCCTCGACGGCGGCATAGCGATACCTCTTAAGAAGCGGCCGAACAGTTTTCTCTTCAGGTCTGACCCGAGCGATGTCGCGCGCGTTGAAGACCGCACATACATTAGCACTTCCTCAAAAGAAGAGGCGGGGCCGACGAACAACTGGATTGACCCTGCTGAGCTTAAGAAGAAAATGAAAGGCCTCTATGACGGGTGTATGAGGGGAAGAACCATGTATGTTATTCCCTTTTCGATGGGGCCGATAGGCTCACCGATCTCAAAAATCGGCATAGAAATATCCGACAGCCCTTATGTCGTCGTGAATATGCATATCATGACGCGCGTAAGCGATAAGGTGCTTGACCTTCTTTCAGCCGACGGCGATTTCATTCCCTGCCTTCACTCAATAGGCGCCCCTCTTGAGAAGGGGCAGAAGGACAGTAAATGGCCCTGCGCCCCGATAGATAAAAAATATATAAGCCATTTTCCCGAAGAGAGCCTTATATGGTCATACGGTTCGGGGTACGGCGGCAACGCGCTCCTCGGGAAGAAGTGCCTTGCTCTCCGCATCGCTTCAGCCGTCGCGAGGCGCGAAGGGTGGATGGCCGAGCATATGCTCATACTCAGGCTCACGAATCCGGAGGGGAGGCAATACCATATAGCCGCGGCCTTTCCGTCTGCATGCGGCAAGACGAATCTCGCCATGATGCTGCCTTCTGTCAGGGGATGGAAATGCGAATGCATCGGAGACGATATCGCGTGGATGAAGATAGGGCCTGACGGCAGGCTATACGCGATCAATCCCGAGAACGGCTTTTTCGGCGTCGCGCCCGGAACTTCATACAGCACCAACCCTATGGCAATGGATACGCTGAAGGAGAATGTCATTTTTACAAACTGCGCCCTCACTGATGACGGCGATGTCTGGTGGGAAGGCATGGACGGCGACGAACCCGCCCACGCGATTGATTGGAAGGGGCGCGACTGGACGCCGCAGAGCACAGATGTTGCCGCTCACGCGAACGCCCGCTTCACTGCTCCCGCCTTCCTCTGCCCTGTAATCTGCAAGGATTGGGAGAAGCCCGAAGGCGTGCCTATAGATATTTTCATATTCGGAGGCCGCAGAAGTTCTGTCGTGCCTCTTGTTTTTGAGGCGTTTGACTGGGGCCACGGCGTATTCCTCGGCTCGACAGCGGCTTCTGAGACTACGGCGGCAAATATCGGAGCGGTCGGCAACCTCAGAAGGGACCCGTTTGCAATGACTCCTTTCTGCGGTTACAACATGGGCGACTATTTCAGGCATTGGCTTAATATGGGCGAGAGGCTCGGCGCGAAGGCGCCGAGGATATTTTATGTCAACTGGTTCAGGAAAAATGGCGACGGAAAATTTTTATGGCCCGGCTTCAGTGACAACAGCCGCGCCCTGAAATGGATGTGTGAGCGTGTTGACGGAAAGGTTGGCGCGAAGGAGAGCCCGATAGGCCTCCTGCCGAATGACGGCGATATTGACCTCGCCGGCCTTGATATTTCGCCTGAGAAGATGAAGGAGCTTATGAATGTCGACAGAGAAGAGTGGAAGGCTGAGATTCCGGATATTGAGAACCACTTCGCTAAATTCGGCGCCCGCCTGCCTGAGAAGCTGAAGAAGCAGTTTGAAGATTTCAAAAAACGGCTGGGGTGATCTTCACTTTACCGGATAC
Source organism: Nitrospirota bacterium (assembly GCA_016213935.1). Taxonomy (GTDB): domain Bacteria; phylum Nitrospirota; class Thermodesulfovibrionia; order UBA6902; family UBA6902; genus JACQZG01. The sequence continues at coordinate 23,940 of JACQZG010000029.1, read as the reverse complement.
AGTTTTAAGGCAGATGCGCCTTTGATATTCTCAAAATCCTTATCAAGAGTTAAGAGATATGACTTGTTAGTGTTTGCAATGACAGCGATGAAGCAATCGGCAAGTCCTATTGTCTTCCCCTTTTTGTGCAGGGTGTAGGAAAGTGTCCCTGCCTTCTCCCATAGAGTTACATCTTCATAGAGAAAATCAAATACATGTAGGAAGTCCTTTAACACTGCCAGTTCCTTATCTGATTTTGCGCCCTGTATAAGCTCGGCAAGAATTATGCCGATACAGCATATCCTGTTATTATCTATCAGGTCTCTGATTATGCTGTGATAAGGCTCCCTTTTCTTGAAAAACTCAATCCATGCAGAAGTGTCAACCAGTACTTTATCCAAATCTCTTATCCTTATGCCTGAGTTCAGAAGCTGTCTTGGAGAATTCCATCTTGCCGGCCATTGCCTTGATCTTCTCTTTCTTTTTCATCCTGATCTCGTCTTTTATGGCCTCTATGACCGCGCCGGTTTTGCTTTTAGCCTTGAGCTCTGACATAAGCTCGTCCAGCAGATCATTAGGCAGTGTTATGGTCATTCTTGACATGAGAAACCTCCATAAATATTAAGCATGATAAATGATAGCATTTACGTGCTAACTATGCAACAATAAACAGGTCTGATGCTAAGGGTTCTTTTTAAGCAGCTATGGATTCTGTTGAAATTTTAAGCAAACTTTTTCACACCTGCTTTCTTTGCGGCCTTATGTAAATTTTCGTCGAGCGTGGCCAATGGTATGCCCCGGCGCAATGCCAGTTCAAGGTAGGAGGCATCATAAGCAGACAACTTGTATCGCCTCGCTAATTGCAGGGTATCAGACAGCGCGTGTGCGAATGTGGCAGCGTCCACCTCAATGTCAATATCTTCTGCGCGCTTCTGTCACCAGGCTTTTTGCTTCCGCCTTGGCAATGACGTTTGCCACCTCAAGCCACCACGTTGCGGGCACAAGGGCATTGTCTTGTTTCATCGCATCAAGCACCTTACCGGCATAGGCAAGTTCTTGCGGTTTGCCGTTACCAAAAAACCAGCGCATGGTCACCAAGTTATCCAGGACAAAACTCATGCCCGCCCCTCCTCGATGAGAGCCTTGATATTCACGCCACGCACCGGATCAGCCAACATGAATGCCTTAATTTTTTCTGCTGCCGCAACTTTGTCCTTCGCCCTCGCGCCTATGCTGGGCACCAGATCTGCAATGGCTTCACCACGTTTGGTTATGGTAAAGCTCTTGCCGGATTTGACCTGCCGCAGCAATTCAGGGAGCTTGGTTTTCGCTTCATACGAACCAATTTCAATCTTCATGATCTTCTCCTGCAATGTATATTAACTCTATAGACTAGTATATAGACCAGCCTGATAAAAAACCAAGTGAGAATTGTCGTGAATGGGAGGCATGTCTATACATTGCGTAAGCAGCTTGAGGATTTCAAAAAACGGCTGGAGTAAGCTGTTACATTATGACTTTTGTGATGACGCCGTGGATCTTTTCGGGCGGGAACTGATAGAACTTGATGAATGTGGGCATCACTCTTTTTATTACTGAGAATATCTTCCAGAAAGGATTCCTCGCTGAGATGTCTTCTATCCCGTAATAGACGGTTCTCTCCTCTATGCCCGCTTCCCTCAGCACGTTCTCGGCGGAGAAGATCTCCATGTAGCCTGCCTGTATCTCAAAGAACCTTAATCCTTTCGTGATATCTTCCCTGAAGAAGCCCGCTATGCCGAAGGGGTCGCTTCGGCTCACAATGGAGACAAAGATATTTTCCTCATATATTATCCCGTGAGAGAACATTGTCTGGGTTATGTATGAGGGTATGGTCTTTGTATCCCTGATGAGAAAAAGGGCCGTTCCCTTCACCCTCGAGCCGGCTGAATAAAGCATGTCGAATCTTTTTTTGAATTCGTCAAACGGCATGAATTTCATGACGCGGTACAGCCGTTTCTGCCCCTGAGTATAGACGAGTATCATTCCGAGAGGTATCGAGGCAAGTACCAGAGACCAGTATCCGCCATGAGGTATCTTGTAAAAATTCGAGGAGAGGTAGAGCATGTCAAAGCATGTGACGAAGAAAGCAATCAAGGCATATGCGCGTTTATGGCGGATATAAAATATCCATGTCATCATTATGCCGGTTATAGTCATGGTGCCTGTGACAGCAAGCCCGTAAGCCGCGGCGAGGCTGCTTGAAGCCCTGAATTCGAGCATGATAAATATGACTGCGAGAAGGAGGAACCAGTTCACTGAGGCGATATATATCTGGGATTTTCTTTCGACAGAGGTATAGCCTACTTTCAGCGGCGGCATGAGGCGGACAGTTATTGCCTGATAGATTACCGAAAACATGCCGCTTATCATAGCCTGCGAAGCGATTATTGTCGCCATGATGCTAAGCAGGAGAAAAGGGACATACAATATCTTTATGTAATAGACCGCCATTTCAAAAAGGATATTGCTTGCGTCCGGATGCTTCAGAAGAAAAGCCCCCTGGCCTAAATAGTTAAGAACGAGTGCGATAAAGACTCCGCTCCATGCCTCGCGAATAGGTTTCGCGCCCAGATGCCCCATATCCGCGTACAGCGCCTCGCCTCCTGTCGCGCAGAGAATGATTTCACCGAGAGCGATATACCCTTTTAGGCCGTTCTCCGCTAAAAATTTAAACCCCTGGTAAGGATTAAGCGCTTTAATTATTTCTGGGGCTTCGTAAATGGAGGCAATGCCGAGGAACGCGAGAACCAGAAACCAGATACCCATGATGGGGCCGAAGGCGAAAGAGACCTTCTCCGTGCCTTTTTTCTGGAAGAGAAAAAGCGCGATGGCTATCAGTATCGCGGTAAAGACAATGCTTCCGCGTGAAATATTCTCAAAACCGGGGATGAGGACAGAACCTTCCACCGCGCTGAGGATGCTTATAGCGGGTGTGATGACCCCGTCGCCGATAAGGAGGGAGACGCCGATAAATGAGAGGACCGCAATAAAAGCCGCGCTTCTTCCGCCACTGACAAGCGGAGAGAGTATCTCTTTCAGCACGATAGTCCCGCCTTCACCGCGTATGCTCAGGCCCATGGCAAACCAGTTATATTGAATGAATACAAGGATGACGAGAGTCCAGATAATCAGGGACATGACACCGAGAATATTTTCAGGAGACGGCTGGAGAAGGAGAAATACGACAGTAACGGTATAGATAGGGCTTGTTCCTATGTCGCCGAAGACGAGCCCTAAGGCTTTGATAATACCTTTCATAATATCCGGTTAAGGCTCCTGATTAAAAACCCGTTTATATTATGTTATATGCGCCGGTAAAATCAATTAATCCCGGCCCGTGCCCAGCCTCTGTCTTAATGCCTCATAAATAATGACGGCGGTTGCGGCCGAGAGGTTCAGGGAATCTGCCGCGCCTTTCATCGGAATGGATATCTTAAGGCCGGCCGCGTTTAAGAGTTCGCTCCTGAGGCCTTCGTGCTCCCCGCCCATCACTATTGCGCAAGAGCCGCTTAAGTCGGCTCTGAAATGCGGAATGCCGGAGTCAGGAACAGCCGCGGCAATACTTATCTTCTTCTGCCTCAGCCACGCTATTATTTCTTTGGCTGAAGATTCCGCCGAGGCGACCGTGAAGACCGTCCCCATACTCGCCCTCACAACATTCGGGTTGTAAATGTCGGTTCCCTCTCCGCAGATTATTACTCCGTCAACTCCCGCGGCATCGGCGGAGCGGAATATAGCGCCGAGATTTCCGGGCTTTTCAGCGTTTTCAACGACAATAAGCAGGGGAGTTTTGCTCAGGTGGATATCTTTAAGATTTTTTTTATGCTGTTTCGCGACCGCAAGAAGGCCGGAGGATTTTTCTCTGTAAACCATCTTTTGAAACACCTGAGGCGTGACTGAGATGAGTTCGATTTTTTTCGCGGAGGCTCTTTTCAGAATTTTATCTTCGCTCCCGCTGAAATTCTCTTTACAGTAAAACAGCCTGAAGATGTCCGCGCCGCCCTCCATCGCCATCCTTATCTCTCTCTCTCCTTCGATGAGAAAGAGCCCGGTTTTTTCCCGGTGGCGGCGGTCATTCAGAAAAGCGGCTTCCTTCACTTTGGGGTTCTTGAGGCTCTTTATCTCTTCGGTCATAGTGATGACCACCTTGCGAAGCATCCTGATGGGAGCGGAAACTCTCTGCTTTCGTCAGGGAGGGTCATTTCACCGCATGATGACTTTCCCTTTTTATCTTTCATCACAATCTTGAGAAGGTTATGGAGCACAATGGGCGTGAAGCCGGGCGAATGGCAGCTTAGCAGAAGAAATGCGGGGTCAGCAGTCAATAATTCGCGGCACTGCGTTAGTAAGCCGGCGAGCTGGTCTTCTATCTTCCAGACCTCTCCTTTTGCCCCGCGCCCGAATGAAGGCGGGTCAAGAATGAGAGCATCGTATTTTTTGCCTCTTCGTATCTCTTTATTGATGAATTTGTTCACGTCATCGACAATCCACCTGACCGGCATGCTTCCGAGCCCCGAAAGTTCCGCATTCACTCTTGCCCAATCCACAACGCCTTTTGAAGAGTCCACATGGCAGACGCTCGCGGCCGCAGCGGCCGCGGCAAGAGTGCTTCCTCCGGTGTAAGCAAACAGGTTCAGCAAGTTCAATTCTCTCTTTGCGCCGGCAATTGTTTTGGATATCCATTCCCAGCTTTCGCCATGTTCGGGGAAGATGCCGAGATGCCCGAATCCAGTGGGCTTTATTCTGAATCTGAAACCTCTGTACTCTATTTCCCAGCTCTCGGGCATATCAATTTTGAAGTCCCATCTCCCGCCCCCGCTTGAGCTTCTGATATAGACGGCATCCGCCTTCCGCCATCTTTCCTGCGGAAGGGAAGGGGGCCAAACGGCCTGAGGCGAAGGACGGCAGAGCAGATATGGCCCGACGCGTTCGAGCTTCATTCCCCTGCCCGAATCGATGAGCTGATACTCCTCAGTTTTATCTTTCCTGTTCATATTTTTTATCGTGCTTTGTTATTCTCAGCGCAGCGAAGAATCTATTCTTATTATCCATTTAAATTCTCCACATCTATTATAAAGGCTTTTGTATAAAGTGCCAATTTATTGAGCCTCTGTCCATTTCTTCTTCAAATAAAATAAAATAAGATACGGTGAAATAACCAATGCCTCAGGTCAATATTCATAAACAGACTCTCGTAAATGTGCTGGGTGTCGTCTATGTTCACTTCAAGTCAAGCGACGGCGGCGACATCTATCTGACGAGATTCGCCGAGAACTTCAGAAAACATCTCGATTCCCATAACTGGTATGAAAAGAGGTGGTTTGAGGAGAAAAAAATACGGCTCAGGGGAACGGGCTCAGTCTATAAACTTCCCACTAAAGAGGTTGACGGGACAAGCCTCGACCTTGTCGTTAAGAACTGCCGCGTGGGCGAGGATGTCCCTCTTGACACGCATACCCTTCAGGAGTTCTGCGATGCGGAGTTCAACAGCCCATGGGAGGAATTTTCCCTTGTCATGGATTTGCGCGAGGGGGGGTACGGCCCGCCGGACGTCCGCATCAGGACGCAACAGCCGCTCGGCATTTATGTCCCGTCCGAGAGGATGCAGGTTTGGCAGAGCGGCCGTTCAAGGGCAAAGATAAACCGCATCAGGGCAAAGCATCCGGGCATAGACCTTGACATACTGAAGCAGTACAAGCTCATCTATCAGTGGATAGAAGGAGAAAATATTCCGGATGTCTTTTCATATATTGATACGGGGAATGATGAGAAGGTCTATCATATCAACGGCCTGAACAAGGCTGTCACGCTTGACCTCTCTATGAAGGGATATTCAGTGGCTGACATGAAGCCCGAGCATATCATCATCAGCGCTCAGGACGTGGCTCATATACGGAAGGCCGGCGGAAACGGTTCTTCAGGCAAGCAGATAGACTACCTTTATGACCTTGTGAAGAAGAGAGCATATTCCGTAGTCGATTACGAACTTCTTCTCCCAACCCCGGAGTATGAAGCCGTAATTAAAAAAAGGAGAAGAGGCTCATACCTCGATGACCAGAGAGACCGTTTCCTGCCTACTCCTCTGCCTGAACACCTCTCGGCTGTCGAGATATTCGGAGTGCCTTACATATTCGGCCATGCCGAGAGCACGGGCGGGCGGCTCTGGGTCGTCGGAAGGAACGCGAGGCTTTTTGACTTTTTTCTTCCGGAAAGATGGAGAAAGACGCCCTCCATACGACTATCCGATACACACGAGGTATTTTATACGCTTACGAAGGACAATATACATCTTGTCTGGGAAACCTCAAGGGTCGGAGAGATACCGGATGAGGAAGAGAGCGACTATCACCCGAAGATTACCGAGAAGGGGATAAACAGCCCTTTTGAGGAGTTTGCCATCGCTCATAAACTTAATCATCTCGGCATCCCTTGCATCTATGCAAGGGCAATTTACATGACCGGAAGCCCCAAGATCGAGGCATCGTCGGACAGAAGGAGATATGAGTCGCATAAAGGCATATCAGACCCTGACGGCGCCCCTCTTTTGCAGGAGAATCACAATTACATCACCATAAGGGGTTATTACAACGGCCCTGACCACTGGGTGGCTGAGCAGACCGGCTCTCTTTATATGCCGGTGGACTTAAACAAAGCAGTTTATAAAGGAATAATTGATAACTCTCAATCAAGCATGCTCCTGAATAAAGTGAAGGATAATCTGATGGATGTCGGATATGACGGCTCATTGCTGAAGCCTGACGACCTTCTTCTCGTGACAGACTCTGACGGCAAAGTTGTCAAGGACGAAACAGGCAACCCTCTCGTCGTCATCTGCAATTTCCAGCTTATTTGGAAGCGCTGAGGAAGTTTTAAGTCAAGACTGCTGCCGGCTGCGATAGAGCGGGGATTCATTCGCTTGAATGGAAGAGTCTTGCTGTTTTGTAATACGATACTATCTATTCATTGGTGAACTGGCGTTGAATTAATTCCATCTTTATCCTATTCTTCTTTAGAAGGAGGCTCAATAATGACCAATTTCAGAAAAATGTGTTCAATTGCTGTGATAACCGCTTTTATTTTTATATTTAATTCCGGAAGATCGTTTGCAACCGACTGGCAAAATGTCTCTGCCTCATTGATAAGAAGTTTTGAGGGCAGGATAACATCTATTAAGCAGATTGATTCTCAGGCCTGCCGTGCGGTATTACCGCCGGAGACATCTGGCGATCAGGCTGTGAAGCTGGCTGAAGATATCGGCAATTTCATAAACAATTATACCGGCGGCCATACCGGTGAGAGTCCTGTTGTATATGTGATTGTAAAAGACAAGGAAATTGCTGTGGCACGGTTTTCACGTCTCAGGTATATCGGCAAGCTGCAGCAATAAAAGTTATTTTTTCCTGTGTAAATGGAGCCACCGAGCGGGATCGAACCGCTGGCCTGCTGATTACGAATCAGCTGCTCTACCATCTGAGCTACGGTGGCTTTCCTATGAAAATCAGGCGTTCTATTTTATACCAGAAGGTATTTTTATTGCCACAGGAAAACGGATTTCATGATACAAAAATAGTTGTATGTTTTCACTGAGGAGATTATCGCATATGAAGGAATGACAAAGCGCTTTTCGAACTGGCTGATTTATTTTATAAACCCAATCGAAGGAAAAAACTGTAAGGAAGCAGTGAAACTTATCTTCCCCTTGAAATCCTCTCTTCTTCTTCCTGCTCCATCTTGCAGTCGACGCAAAGGGTGGTGACAGGCCTTGCCTGAAGCCTCTTGATGCCTATCTCGCTTCCACATGCCTCGCATAACCCATAGGTCTTGCTTTTTATCCTGTCTATCGCCTGATCTATCTTCTTGAGAAGCCCTCTCTCCCTGTCCCTTAGCCTCAGCATGAAGTTTCTGTCCGTCTCCGCGGTTGCCTGGTCGCCCATATCAGGGAAATTAAGTTCTCCCGGGAGTGTGTTCAGCGTCTCGGCGGCGTCTTTAAGAAGCGACTCCTTCTGGCGCGTCAGCCCCTGCATTATTGCGAGGATGGCCTTCTCTCGTGGCGACATTGAGACTTTACGCGCGGATTTTTTGACAGGAGTTTTTTTGGCCGGTGATTTCTTTGCCGCCGCCTTCTTTTTTGAGTGGGCCTTCTTCGGAGAGGCGCTCTTCTTCGGAGCCGCTTTCTTTGCGGCCTTTTTTTTGCCGGTTTTTTTGCTCTCTGTTTTTTTAGCCATGTATAGTCTCCTCCGGAGGCGGTATTAATATTTAATGCTGAACAAGGGTTACGATAACAGATTTGATTTTATCAAGTCAAATGCTTTTATACCCCTTTTCTCTATTGCTTGACAAAGTTTATATATTGCTATAAGTTACAATCTGATTTTAACTCTGCCGGACGGCGATTCATTAAAGGTGACAGTATTTTTCCATGAGCGAAACCCTTCTCTCGCTTGAAAATATCAGCGTATCATTCCCGCATGGAACAGGTTATATCAAAGCTGTTGACGGTGTTTCCTTTGATGTAGGGCGCGAGGAGACTGTCGGTGTCGTGGGCGAGAGCGGTTCAGGAAAGACGCTGACAGCTCTCTCAATAATGCGGCTTCTTCCTCCCAACGCGGCCTTTTCTGGAAAGACCCTTTTCAAAGGTCTTGATATCTCATCACTGGGAAATTCTGAACTGCAAAAAATAAGGGGGAAGGATATCTCAATGGTCTTTCAGGAGCCTATGACCTCCCTTAACCCTGTCTTGACAGTCGGATATCAGATAGCAGAGGCGCTCGCTATTCATTCAGGCATTTCGATGAAGGAGGCGTTGTCCGAGGCGGCAGGGCTTTTGCGGAGGGTGAATATCCCTTCGCCTGAATCAAGGGCACGGGAATATCCGCATCAGCTGAGCGGCGGCATGAGGCAGAGGGCGATGATAGCAATGGCAATCGCGTGCGGCCCTTCGCTCATTATAGCTGACGAGCCGACAACCGCGCTTGACGTAACGATACAGGCGCAGATACTTGAACTGCTTGGAAGCCTTAAGGAGATTAACAGGATGTCACTCCTGCTTATTACTCATGACCTGGGCATTGTCTCAGAATGGGCTTCAAGGGTAGTTGTCATGTACGCCGGGAGGGTTGTTGAGAACGCGCCGGCAAAAGAGATATTTATTAATCCGAAGCACCCGTACACTTTGGGGCTTATCGAGTCATTGCCGAGGAGAAAGGGAGAGAAGCTCCTCCCAATACCCGGACAGGTGCCCGCGCCTGACGCCCTTCCAAAGGGATGTAAATTTTCGTCACGATGTAAATATGTAGTAAGCGAATGCCTTAATAACGAGCCTGAACTCAGTCCCGCAGGAAGCTCGGAGCATCTGAGCAGGTGCGTTAAGGCGATGGTGTTGTGATGGAACTGTTAAAGGTTGAAGGGCTGAAGAAGTATTTTCATCTGAGAGGCAATCGCGTCGTTAAGGCGGTAGACGGCGTCACATTCTCTCTCTCGGCGGGCGAGGCCTTCGGCCTTGTCGGAGAGAGCGGATGCGGCAAATCCACGGTAGCCAAACTTGTCCTGAAGCTCCTTGAGCCGACTTCGGGAAGGATATTTTTTAAGGGGAGGGATGTCACTGCAGCGCGGGGCAAAGAGCTTTCGTCAATACGAAAAGGCCTTCAGATAATATTTCAGGACCCGCTGGCATCGCTGAACCCGAGGATGAACCTTCTCGATTCAGTGGGCGAGGCTTTAATCGTGAACAGGATTGTGAGTAAAAGCGATGTAAAAGAACGTGTGCTCAATCTCCTTCAAAAGGTTGGGGTTGACGGCGAAGCGCTTTACAGATACCCGCATGAGTTCAGCGGCGGGCAGAGGCAGAGAATATGCATCGCAAGGGCTCTCGCGGTGGAGCCGAGGCTCATTGTTGCCGATGAAGCGCTTTCAGCGCTTGACGTATCGATTCAGGCTCAGATAATGAATCTGCTCGATGAGCTTCGCAAAGATTCCGGCCTTTCATACCTCTTTATCAGCCATAACCTTCTTGCCGTAGAACATTTCAGCGACAGGGTAGCGGTGATGTACCTCGGTAAGATTGTCGAGATGTCCGGGACAAACACTCTCTTTAAGGAGCCGCTTCATCCTTACACAGAGGCGCTTCTTTCGGCAGTGCCGAAGCCGTGGGCAGATGAAAGAGGGAAGAGGATAGTTCTTGAAGGCGACGTCCCGAGCCCCGCGGATATACCTTCAGGATGCCCCTTTCATCCGAGGTGCCCTAAGAGGTTTGCGCCATGTGATACTATAGTTCCGGAATTCAGGGAAGCAAAAGAGGGAAGTTTTGTTTCGTGCCACTTATGGGGATGACGGAACCATGTCATTTACAGGAGGATTAAATGCTTTTAGGAGTTAATGTTGACCATGTCGCGACAGTAAGGGAAGCGAGGAGATGCGGCTATCCTGACCCTCTGATTGCCGCTGAACTTGCCGTAAGGGGAGGCGCTGACGGCATCACCGTTCATCTGAGAGAAGACAGGCGGCACATACAGGACAGCGACCTGCATATCCTTAGAAAAAAGATTAAGGTTGAACTGAACCTTGAGATGGCCGCTACTCCCGAGATGATAAGCATTGCTCTAAGGGAGAGGCCGGATATGGTGACGCTCGTCCCCGAGAAACGGCAGGAGCTTACCACAGAAGGCGGACTCGATCTCATAAAGAGCGTGAGCAAGATTCAGAGGGCGATTGACGAGATACAGGGAGCAGGCATACCGGTGAGCCTCTTTATAAATCCGTCAAAAAAGGATGTTGCTCTTTCTATGAAGATGTGCGCCGTAATGGTGGAGATACATACCGGAAGATACGCGGACGCTAAAGGGGAAAAGAGGCTCGTTGAGCTTAAGAGGGTGAGAGAGGCAGTGAGGGAGGGGCTTGAATCAGGGCTTCTTGTGAACGCGGGGCACGGATTGAACAGAGTGAATGTGAGGCAGGTTGCCGCGATAAAAGGCATCAGGGCGCTTTATATCGGGCACGGAATAATATCGGATTCATTATATATGGGAATCGAAGAGGCCGTGAGGGAAATGAAGAAACTTTTGCCTGATAGCTGATAGCTGTCGGCTGACTGCTTGGTTATGATTTACGGAATAGGAATAGACATGGTCAGGGTTGACCGGGTGAAAGAACTCTCTGAAAAATGGGGAGGAAGGTTTAACCGGAGAGTCTTCACTGAAAGCGAGATAGCCTACTGCAACGGAAAAAAGAACCCGTATCTCTCGCTTGCGGTGCGCTTTGCCGCAAAAGAGGCGATGGTAAAGGCGATAGGCTCAAGGGCATTTATCGACCTGACTGACATTGAGGTTGTAAACAGCGACACCGGCAAGCCTTTTATAAAGATAAGCGGCAAGCTGAAGGAATTTTTCAAGCAGAACGGAATAAAGAACTGCCACTTATCTTTAAGCCATGAAAGGGAATACGGTGTCGCCTGTGTTGTACTGGAATCCTGAACTGCCCATATATATGAGGAGGCAATGATAAAGGCCGCGACGGCGAAAGAGATGCGGGAGATTGACCGCATCACTATAAAGAGGCACGGCATTGCAAGCATTGAACTTATGGAGCGTGCAGGGCTCGCCTGTGTTAAAAAAATAAATGAAATTTATTTCTCAACTCTTTCGCCTCACTCAGGCGAACCTGCCTGTCGGCAGACAGGTCAGCCGGGGCTGACATCTGTCTATGTTCTTTGCGGCGGCGGGAATAACGGGGGCGAGGGACTCGTAATAGCAAGGCTTCTTCAGGAGGAAGGCAGGGATGTCAAAGTCTTTCTCGCTGTTGACCCCTCAAAACTGAAAGGCGATGCAAAGACTAATTACCTCAGAGCCAAAAAGGCAGGCATTGAAATACTTCCGATAAAGAGCTTCTTAACTCTTAACTCAAAACTCCTGCCTACCGGACAGGCAGGCTTAACTCAAAACTCTTTAATAATTGACGCTCTATTCGGCACCGGGCTGAGCAGGGAGATAAGGCCTCCGTTTTCTGATATCATAAAAAAGGTTAACATCCTCTCATTGCCTGTTTTTTCCATAGACATCCCTTCCGGCATCTCTTCAGACACGGGGCAGGTTATGGGCGCTGCCGTCAGGGCGGCGCATACCATTACGTTCGGCTTGCCGAAAAGAGGGCATTTACTTTATCCCGGCGCTGATTTTACCGGTGAACTTTCTATAGCTGATATCGGTTTTCCGCAAAAACTTCTCAAATCAAAAAGTTTAAAAGCCTCTCTTATTGAAAGGAAAGACGCCGTCTCTTTCATGCCGAAAAGGCCGAGAAATTCCCATAAAGGGACTTACGGCCATGTTCTGATTACCGCTGGATCAAGAGGCAAGACAGGCGCGGCGCTCATGACGGCAAAGGCATGCCTTAGGACAGGCGCGGGGCTCGTTACTCTCGGAGTGCCTGAAACTCTTGTTGATGCGTTTCAGAGAAGGGTGACCGAAGAGATGATACTTCCGCTTCCGGACAAGGGCGACGGAACTCTATCTTATGACGCATTGGGAATTCTCATGAGTTTTATAAAGAAGAGGTGTGACGTGCTTGCCATAGGCCCGGGCATCTCTGTCAGCGAGGATATTAAAAAGCTCGTCAAGTCACTGGTCGAAAAGTTATCCATTCCTGTTGTGATTGACGCTGACGGCATCAATGCCTTAAGCGGCGGGGCGGCCTTGATTCGGAAGAGCAGGGCAAAACTGATCCTCACTCCTCATACAGGGGAGATGGCGAGATTGTTAAGTGAGCGGTCAGCAGAAATTGAAAAGGACAGGATAAATACAGCGGTATCTTTCAGTAAAAAGGCAAAAGCGCATCTTGCATTAAAAGGCGCTCCGACCGTCATTTCTTCGCCCGAAGGAGAGGCCTTTATAAATTCGACGGGAAATCCCGGCATGGCAACTGCAGGCTCTGGAGACGTGCTTACGGGCATGATATCCGCGCTTCTTGCGCAGGGGCTGAATCCAAAAAACGCTTCCATCCTCGGCGTCTACATGCACGGGTTGGCAGGCGATATTGCGGCAGGCAGAAAAGGCGAGCGCTCGCTCATCGCGTCTGACATCATAAACGCGATACCAAAGGCATATAAAGCTTTATCATCCTGATATGTTCATTGAACCGCCCAACCTCATAATCCCCGGCATAACGGCCTTCTTCACTACCAAGTCATCTTCGGATGAGGAAGCAGTAAGAGTGTATTTTAAGGAAAAGATGGATGGGGCTGATATTTATATGCCGGTTCAGAAACATACCGATATTGTTCATGTTCTCAGGGACAGCAGAGAGAGAGTAATCGCTGACGCGGTTATTACATCAAGGAGGAAGACAGCATTAGGAGTGAAGGTTGCCGATTGTGTCCCGATACTCCTCTTTGACAGGAAGATAATGGCTGTCGGCGCTGTTCATGCAGGATGGAGAGGAACAGCTTCAGGAATATTAAGAAGGACTATAGAAAAAATGAATGATGAATTCGGCTCTATCCCCAATGACATCCTGACAGCGATAGGCCCGGGCATCAAGGGATGCTCGTATGAAGTCAGCGAAGATGTGAAGGCGGCTGTTGAGGCCGCATCAGGATACGGCGGGTATTTCAGAAAGGCCGGTGAAAAATATTTTATTGACCTCCCTTCGGCCAACAGGCTTCAGGCTGTCTCGGCAGGGATTCCTCGGGAAAATATCTGGCAGTCCCGCGAGTGCACATTCTGCGCGCCGGAAAAGTTCCATTCATACAGGCGTTCAGGCGAGGGCGCGGGGCGTCAGAGCGGTTTTATAGTGATGTGGTAATATATTAAACAATCTGAATGACAAAATATTGAATTGTACTTTCTAACTTTGATGGAGGATGAATGCTGAAAGCAAAGGATTTCATGACGCGTGATGTCGTAACCATAAATCCGGAGGCGACCGTTGAAGAGCTTGCGAGGCTTCTCATGGAGCACAGGTTCAGCGGCGTGCCGGTTGTTGACAATAATAAAAAGCTTGTGGGGATAGTAACCGAGCACGACCTTATCAGCAAGAATAAGAGGCTTCATATCCCGACGGTCATAAGGCTCTTTGACGCGTATATCATGTTAGGTTCGGGAAAGATGGAAGAAGAGCTGAAGAAGATGGCGGCTACGACCGTTGAGGATATCTGCACAAAGAATGTTGTCTCAATAACTGAGGAGACTACGCTCGAAGAGGCGGCTACGATAATGTCCGAGAAGAATATACACCTTCTGCCGGTTTTAAGAGATGCTTCTGTTGTCGGGATTGTGGGCAAGCTCGATATCGTTGCCGCTATGACACGTGATATTACAAAGTAAGAGCGATGCCGAGACGAGGGAGATAGGGAAGAGGCTCGGAGTGAAGCTTGGCCGGGGCGATGTGGTCTGCCTTTACGGCGAGCTCGGTTCGGGCAAGACCACGATGGCAAAGGGCATAGCATCAGCATTGGGTATTGATGAAAGGGAGATAACAAGCCCGAGCTTCATCATAATATCCGAGCATTCCGGAAAGATGCGTTTTAACCATATAGACCTTTACAGGCTTTCAGGCAGTGAGATCTCGGGATTAGGGCTTCACGAGCATTTAGGGAAGGACGGCATATCTGTGGTGGAATGGGCGGAAAGGGCAGAAGATGAGATGCCTGATAACGCGATAAAGATAAAGATAAGCCACGCGGGCGGCGACGCGCGCATTATAGACATAGAGGGAATAAGTTTATGAAGAGGGTCGGGATAATAGCAAAGAGAGGGGTTCCTGAGGCGCTTGAGGCCGTGAGGGATGTTCTTCAATGGCTGAAGGAAAGAAAGTATGCGGTGACTATCGATGAGAAGACCGCCTCATCGCTCGGCATTAAGGGGTCTCCCGCTGAAAAGGTGCCTTCCAAGTCTGACATAATTCTCGTCTTTGGAGGGGACGGCACTCTGCTGAGCGCGGCGAGGATGGTCGGCGACATGGGGATACCGATCCTCGGGATAAATCTCGGAACGCTCGGCTTTATTACGGAGATAAGCAGGAATGAGATGCTCATGAATCTCGACAAGGTCTTTTCCGGAAAATATAAACTCGAAGAGAGGATAAGGCTCTCTGCTGATGTGTACAGAAGCGGCAAAAAAGCCGCGGGTTACAGCGCTCTCAATGATGTCGTACTAAACAAGAGCGCGCTTTCGCGCATGTTTCAGCTCGACATTCACATTAATAAAAAATACGTGACTACATTCAAAGCGGACGGCCTCATAGTCTCTACTCCTACCGGCTCGACCGCTCACTCTCTTTCCGCGGGCGGGCCTGTCCTGTACCCGACAGTCGAATCATTTGTCATGACACCCATCTGCCCGCATACGCTTACGAGCAGGCCTCTTGTGCTTCCCGACGATTTCATTCTCGAGGCTGTCATTAAATCCGGCGACAATGTATATATGACCCTTGACGGACAGGTTGGTTCTCCGCTCAGGGCGAATGACAGGATAATGATAAAAAAGGCGCGCTTTACTACAAACCTTGTCCACCTTTATGACAGGGATTATTTTTATATCCTCAGGTCAAAGATGAAGTGGGGGGAGTAAAAAGAGTTATCAGCCTCGGCTGACCTGTCTGCCGACAGGCAGGTTCGCCTGAGGCGAAAGAGTTGAGAGTTAAAGGCACAATAATAATTAAATACCAATGACAACTAAGAACGAAATAATAAGAGAGATGAAGAATGCGATGGAGTTCTATAAAGAGCTCGGCTTCGAGTATCTTCCCGTAAAAGGCCTTGGCCTCAGCTTTAAAAAAGAACGGGAATCGGCGCCGGTTCGCAAATCTTCTCCCGAGGCGGGTTCGGATAAAAGCGATAAAGCAGAGCTTCTTAAAATGCTCAGGGAAGAGATAGGGGACTGCAGGCGGTGCCGTCTCTGCGAGGGGAGGAAGAATATCGTGTTCGGCGAAGGGAGCGCGGACGCGGAGCTGATGTTTGTGGGAGAGGGGCCCGGAAAGGATGAAGATATTCAGGGAAGGCCGTTTGTCGGAGAGGCGGGGCAGATACTGAACAACCTTATAAATAAAAGAGGGTGGAAGCGCGAAGAGGTTTACATCGCCAATATTGTGAAATGCAGGCCTCCGGGCAACAGGGCGCCGGAAGATGACGAGGTGGGCGCATGCATGCCTTTTGTCGAGAGGCAGATAGAGATAATAAGGCCGAAGGTCATCATGGCTCTCGGAAATGTGGCGACACAGTCGCTTTTGCGCATCAAGACGCCTATCAGCAGGGCAAGGGGGAATTTCTTCGTTTATAAAGATATACCCGTCATGCCGACTTTTCATCCCGCGTATTTTCTCAGAAACCCTAAAGAGAAGATACTTACATGGGAAGATTCAGCAAAGGTGCTTGAAAAACTTAATGCTTGAAGTTTACCTCGAGTTCGTTATTCCCGGCTTGATCGGGAATCCAGTCTGTTTACTCTCTGGATACCCGTTTCCACGGGTATGACATAAAATGCAAAATTATATTTGTCTGGAGGATTTTTATGAAAAGGCTTTGGGCGCCGTGGAGAATGCAGTACATACTCGATGAGAATAAGAATAAAACCTGCCTCTTCTGCGATATCTCGAAGGCTGATAAAAAGAATGACAGGAAGAACCTCATCCTTTACCGGGGAAAACACAGCTTTATCGTTCTTAATAAATACCCGTATAACAGCGGCCACCTTATGGTGCTTCCGTATATCCACACCCCCACATTCGACGGGCTTTCGGATGAGGTGCTCTTTGATCTGATAATGAACGTCAAGATGTCAGTAGCCGTTCTTAAAAAGGTGCTCAACCCCGACGGATTCAACCTCGGCCTAAACTTCGGCAAAGTCGCGGGCGCGGGCATGGAGTCGCACATGCACAAGCATATCGTCCCCCGCTGGACCGGCGACACGGACAGCATGCCCATACTGTCGGAGACAAGGGTGATGCCCGAGCACATCACAGCGACTTACAATAAACTCAGCAAAGCATTCAGAAAGTAACCTTTTGATATGACCGAACTCACCCCCTTGATGAAGCAGTATCAGCAGGTGAAGAGCAGCTACCCTGACGCGATATTATTCTTCCGCCTCGGCGATTTTTACGAGATGTTCGGCCAGGATGCTGTCACCGCTTCGAAGATACTTCAGATAACCCTTACATCGAGGAGCACCGGAAAAGACAGCAAGATCCCGATGTGCGGCATACCGCATTTTGCGGCCGAGAACTACATCGCAAAGCTGATTAGCGCGGGGCACAAGGTCGCCATATGCGAGCAGACCGAAGACGCGAAAGACGCGAAAGGCATAGTCAGCCGCGATGTTGTGAGGGTGATAACGCCGGGCACTTTTAAGGCGGAAAACCCGAAAGAGAATAATTACATCCTATCCTTCTTTCAGAAAGAGAACATATTCGGCATAGCTGCCGCTGATATCACCACAGGCGAATTCCTCCTCTATGAGACTGACGGAAACCTCGATGACGAGATAAGCAGGTTTCAGCCGAGAGAGGTGCTTTACCCTCAGGGGCTTAAAGACAGCGCGTCTGTCTCAGGGATACTCGATGATTATTATCTTACGCCTTATGATGACTGGTATTTTGATTATATCGAGGCATACAGAAAGCTTCTGAAGCACCTTAATGTGGCGTCGCTCGAAGGCTTCGGGTGCGAAGGAATGCTCATTGCGATATCAGCCGCGGGCGCGCTTATGAATTATCTCGAAGAGACACAGAAGGAATCTGTTTCATTCAAAAAACTGAGTGTTCTGAGGCGGAGCGCCTGCATGCTGATAGACGCCGTTACTCAGAAGAATCTTGAACTTACGCGGAACATGAAGAGCGGCAGTATCGAAGGCAGCCTCCTTGGCGTGCTCGATGAAGCTCTCACCCCGATGGGCGGCAGGCTTCTCAGGTCATGGCTCGTGAATCCGCTTATAGACCCTGAAAAGATAAGGATGAGGCAGGGCGCTGTCGGCGCGCTCATTGAAAGCGGGGGGACGCTTTTTAAGATCCGCAACTCACTTGAAAAGATATCCGACATGGAGAGGATAACGCTCAAGGTGATAAACGGAAGCGCGAACGCGCGCGACCTCACCTCACTGAAGCACTCATTAAAGAGCCTGCCCGGGCTGAATGCCGCAGCTGTCAGCATAGGGAATGAAAGAATATCCTTTCTATCTCATGAGATTGACGAACTTGAAGATATCGCATCCCTCATAGACGAGGCTATAGATGAGAACGCGCCGATAAGCCTGAAGGACGGAGGCCTTATCCGGGAATTCTATAACGCCTCGATAGACGAATTGAGGGAGATAAGCGGCAGCGGCAAGGACTTTATCGCGGCCCTTCAGAAGAGCGAGAGGGAGAGGACGGGGATATCTTCTCTCAAGGTCGGCTTCAACAGGATATTCGGCTACTATATCGAGGTGACAAAGCCGAACCTTCCGCAGGTTCCCGCAGATTATATAAGGAAGCAGACGCTTGTTAACGGAGAAAGGTTCATAACTCCGGAACTGAAAGAGCATGAGAATAAGATACTCGGGGCAGAAGAGAGGCTCAAAGAAATGGAGTATGATGCCTTTATCGATATAAGAAACGAAGTCGCAAAAGTTGCCGATATTCTTCAGAAGACATCATCTGCCATAGCGGAAATAGACCTTCTCCACAGCCTCGCAAGTGTTGCCAAGAGATTTAATTATGAATGCCCTGTTGTAGATGACGGCGACAGGATTTCCATAACTGAAGGCAGGCATCCGGTGCTCGAGAGAATTTCCTCTGACGAGAAGTTCATTCCGAATGACGTGTTAACAGATAAGGGTGCGAACAACGTTCTCATAATCACCGGGCCCAATATGGCGGGCAAATCAACATACATGAGGCAGGTTGCTCTCATCGTCCTCATGGCGCAGATGGGGAGCTATGTCCCTGCCAAAGAGGCGAGGATAGGAGTTGTTGACAGGATATTTACGAGGATAGGAGCGTCTGACGTGATAACAAAAGGCCAGAGCACATTCATGCTTGAGATGCTTGAGACCGCGAACATCCTCAATAACGCGACTGACAAAAGCCTTATCATCCTCGATGAGGTCGGAAGGGGCACAAGCACGTTTGACGGAATAAGCATAGCGTGGGCTGTTGTCGAATATATAGTGAAGAGGCTGAAGGCGAGGACGCTCTTCGCGACGCATTACAATGAGCTGACGGAACTCTCCCTTGTTTTAGACGGAATAAAGAACCTCAACGTCGCTGTGAAGGAGTGGGGCGAGGAGATAATATTTCTGAGGAGAATAGAAGAAGGCCCTGCTGACAAAAGCTACGGTATACAGGTGGCGCGGCTCGCGGGACTGCCTGATGAGGCGATAAAACGGGCAAAGGAGATATTAGCCAATCTCGAGAAGGCGGAGCTGAACGAACTCGGCGCTCCGAAGCTGGCGTATTCATCAGAGGCCGAAGGCATGAAGAAACATTTCCCCGGCCAGCTTGACCTCTTCGCTACGCAGGCCGACCCTGTCATGAAGGAGATACTCGGGCTTGACGTGATGAGCATGACGCCTATAGACGCTCTCAATAAGCTGTTTGAGATCAAGAAGAAATTATCGGATAAGGGTGATAAGGCGTAGTGAGATATATTGAGAACTTTTCTTTTCGCTCTAATGTGGGCGGTTAATAAATTTTTCTTTAGGAGGTGATGCTTTTAAAATTTGAAGGCAGTGGACGGGTTAGACAAACTAATCAAAATCCGCAAGTTTTTTAAGGAGGGCAAAAGTGAGAATGAAGACAGCCGCTATTATTGGATTTGCTTTTCTTGCAGCCGTTGCTCTGGTTGGGTGTGGCCATATGGCAGGAGGCGGTGCGGTAACGTCCGGCGGAACTCTGGAGTATAGCAATGCGTTGCATACTAAACTTGAAGGTGCCGAACGGACAAAGGTTGCGGATCAGTTAGTTAAAGTTGAAAATCTGATGAAAAACTATTACCCTGACCCGAATACTGTATTTGTAGCGCCGACAGGCAGCCTGAAGACAGTAGGTTTGATCATGTTCGATGCAAATATCATGCGCGGCGGGGGGAAGACCCCCGGGTGTTGCGCTAACTTATACCCTCTGCAGGGTGTGCAGCAGATCATCTCGGAAAGAATGCTTGAATCCTGGAAAAAAGCCCTTAATAAATATGTGACAGGAGATCTTACTCTGGTACCTCTTGAGAAGATCACACAGTCTGCCGTATATCAGAAGGAAGGCAAGCCTGTAAAAGATTATCCGAATGACACAGACACGTCCATTTTTCAGAAGATGGACAGCCTCTTGGGATTTGAGAATATAAAATATTCCTTTGTGGCAGTGCCGGGCGGCAGCAACGCTCCTAATACGGATCTTGCTGTTCCGCGCGGCTTGCGCAAGTTTTCATGGATAGGCGGTGAGGGAGCAGCGGCTTTTAAGCTTGGACATGGCTCAGCGATCAGGGAGATCGGCGCTGAGATGGGCATTGATGCCGCTATACTTGTTAATTCAACATTTACATGGGGAACTGACCGCGGGCAATTCCTCAGTGATAATTTAAAGGGGAGCGCGCAGATGACAATTTCAGCAACACTGAATGTTCCCAACGGGCGCTGGGAGGAGGCGGTCAAGGCAACAAACCAGAAGACTTACGGTATTGCAATGAGCCCTGCATTCCGCTCATATATCGTATCGCTTCAGGATGTTGTCACTGTTCCCTACGACACTTCGGCACAGCATAGCTGGGAGAGGTGCTGCCGTGATGGTATAGGAGATGAGGCAGAGCGGGATATCTTCGCTCCGATGCTGGCTGAGTATGACCAGGCGGTAGATATGATAGTTGAAAAAATGGTAGCGAACCTTCGTTCGACGCATAAAGCCGCAGTAAAGTAGTATATCTATCTCTGAAAATCCCCCGGCATGTGTCGGGGGATTTTTTTTGCCGGGACAATAAAATAACAGCCTGTTAATGCTGTCAATGGTAGTTAAGTCCTATGGTCTTTTCCTGAATCCTGCTACAACCGTTTATAACATCAAAATATTGCTTGTCAATCAACTTAAAAGTCAGGTATGATTTTGGTGATTTACAGAAACGGTATAACTTGTTAGACTTAGATTACAGAAAGCAATTAATATGCGATACGAAATAGAAATACGAAAACGAGCTGAGAAAGATCTGGCTTTGATTCCAAAGTCGGATGCTCAACACGTTGTTGATGCAATTTTTGCAATGGAAGAGGGACTTACTGGCGATATAAAAAAACTGACCGATTTTTCTCCAGAGTATCGTCTTCGGGTCGGAAAATGGCGGGTACTCTTTGAAGTGTTTAAAAACAAGATTATTATTTACAGAATTATTCACCGGAAGGAGGCTTACAGATAGATTTATGAAAACACAGATAATTGAAAAAGACGGGAAAAAAGAATTTGCTGTTATTTCTTACAAGGATTTTCTTCGTATGCAGGAAGAGTTGGAAGACTATCATGATCTTCGGGAACTTCGCAAAGCAAAGG
This sequence comes from Nitrospirota bacterium, assembly GCA_016213935.1. Taxonomy (GTDB): domain Bacteria; phylum Nitrospirota; class Thermodesulfovibrionia; order UBA6902; family UBA6902; genus JACQZG01. The sequence continues at coordinate 2,427 of JACQZG010000029.1, read as the reverse complement.
GCGATCCCAAAAATCAGCAGGGACGCTCACTTGATGTCGTTGTTGCAGAATTAGGGTTAAGGAAAAAGAAAGCTTAATTTGCTTCAACGGAAACGTTAATTAGGAGGGTTTATGAAAGTTGTTAAATTATTGTTATGTGTTGTTTGCATTTTAATAATATCGCCGTCGGCTATGGCTTTTCAAAATGAGCCTGATGGTTTTAGAGATTTCAAATGGGATACAAATATTTCCAAGATAGAAGATTTTAATCAAATTCGAAACAATTCAGATACTGCTGGAGATGCTTTGGTTAAGATGTATGTAGCAGAGCTCGTGGAGCTGTTTGAGGCACTAATAATAATGGAGTTAACTTGAAGCTTGGAACCAATAGTAGATGCTTTATCTAAGAAATATGGAGAGCCAACTGAAATTAACGAAGAATCATCTAAGATTAAAAGAGTTACTTGGAACGGAGTAAAAACTAATATTGATTTAACGCTAAATATTGATTCCGCTACTAATGCTCCATTGAGCATAGAATTTATCAATGCTGTTTACGCTAAGAAAGTCGAAAAAAACAGGAAACAAGAATATAATAAAAAAACAGATAATATCATGAAGGATTTTTGATCAGTCGTAAGCTTATTAGTGAGCTCTTTAAAAGAAGATACTGAAATATTATGACTTTCAACACTGATATAACCGTAATGTAAGCTTACGTGCTGAGAAGCCGTAAAGGAGTACATTCTTGGCTAATTCCAACAGAGACATCATTTTTTTTATTGGTGCTGGTTTTTCGAGAAACGCTGGACTACCGATGATGTCCGAATTTGGTACTGAAGCAAAAAAAGACCATTATGGGTTAGCTAAGCATGCATCAGCTGATAGAGAATCAGGGCTATTTCGGCACGCAGCACCAATGCTTGTGGAAGCGGCTGAGACGTTTGAGCTATTCCAGGTATTTATGCAAAGGGCTTATACGCTAAAGAACATCGATATAAATAATCTTGAAACTGTCTTTAGTATAGCTGAGGTTCTTGTCGAGTCTGGCCAAAGAAATGTGTATCTTAATGGACAAGTGTACTTAATGAATCAGCTTGTCAATGACATTCAGCTTTGGTTGTGGAAGATATATCAACAACTCCCAATCCTTAATCTGGCTCGGAAGACTGATGGTGAACTATACAACCGTTTCTTCGAACTTGTTGCTTCAGCAAAGATCGCACACCGAATAACTGTCTTGTCAACCAATTACGACATTGTTTATGAATATCTTGCTTGGAAACACGAGATCCCATGTGCGTACCCAATTACCTGGGATAAACAATTTGGAGCTGGCCATGGTTCTGCACCCTATATTTGGCAAAATGATAGCTGCGATGACAAAACTATTGTTTGCAAGTTACATGGGGGTGTGAATTTTTTCGAGGATAGCTCTATGGAAGATGGAAAACTATTTGTTGCATCTGATCTGGGTGACAAAAATCAGATTGGCAAATCCGGAGTGTGGGAGGAGAAACCGGCTATTCTGGCTGTTGACGCAATATGGAACATCCGAAAAAAGTATGGTAATGGTTTTACTCCAACGATAATACCACCGAGTTATGCCAAGTTGAGTCGTCGACCATGGTTACGTACATTATGGAATACGGCTCTTGAAGCACTTAAGAATGCTAAGACTATAATCTTTATCGGGTACAGTATTCCAGATAGTGACGGATTCATGCGTGCTCTTATTCATGGTGCGATGGCTCAAAAAACTCATGACACATTACCATCTGTCTATGTGGTCGATCCATGTGAAGAAACACACAAGCGCTATAAAGCAATATTTAATACATCGCTGAAGGGTCTTGAACCGCAGAATCTGGAGAGTGCAATTATAAATGGTTTGCCGGATATACTTAAAAAATTGCCATAATCATGCTATTAAACTGCATCAGGAAGTTCTTTTGATGAAGATGAAATGATAAAAATAGAGTTCAAATATGACAGACAAATAAATTTGCCAATAGGAGGGTTCATGAAAGTTGTTAAATTATTGTTATGTGTTGTTTGCATTTTAATAATATCGCCGTCAGTTATGGCTTTTCAAAATGAGCCTGATGGGTTGAGAGGAATGAAATGGGGAGATAAAATATCAACGGATGCATTTAAGGAAAGTGAAAAATATCTATGGGACTGTGGTACTCAGTTCATAGCATTAACATACGTCAAAGAAAAAGAAGAGTTGTCTTTTGGCGATTTTAAGGTTGAAGCAATTTATTGGTGTGCTTACGAAGAGAAGTTGGTTGCAGCAGTAATTATGAGTGATAGCAGAGGTGGACCCCGGAATTCGGACAGTCGTATAAGGTGTAAAATATACGATTAATGAAGGAGGTCACCTAAAGATGAGTAAGACAAAGAGGACGAGGTATTCAGCGGAGTTTAAGGCAAAGATAGCGCTTG
>JACQZG010000025.1 GCA_016213935.1 Nitrospirota bacterium | reverse complement strand
CCGTCGCTTATCACAACCTCCAACTCAGGAGAAGCTGAAAGGAAACTCCCTTTACTCACCTTGTTTTTAAGACGGGTCGTCTTCGCCTCTCTGACAGGATCAATGCCCATGACAGTTACGCCTGTTGTCTTCTTTCCTGCGAATGCAAGCGCAGGAGTATAGACCCTCGGAGCCCATGAATTGACGTATGAGATTGATTCTATCTTTTTGCCGATTAAATCAGGGGATGCGAGGGTCTTGTATATCGAGGGCTTGTCAAGATAGCCTTTTTTGTGTATCTGAATATGTCCCGTGTGGTCGCGGGTGAACATGTCTATCAGATTTCCGTATGTGCCGTCAACCATGCCGAAGAAGAGTCCGAAGAGCGCGCATCCGCCCGCCATCATCATGCCTGTCAGTATCGAGCGCCACTTGTTACGGAAGATGTTACGGAAGGCTATCTTATGGATAATCATTTAGGTTTAATTTGCAATAAATGCTTTCAGATGTCATTCCTGCGAAAGCAGGAATCCATGTTTCCCGTGAAAACGACAATCTAATTCTTTGCTCTGGATTCCAACTCAACAGACTGCGGGAATGACGAATAAGGGTTATTTTCATACTCTAACTTGTGAGTCAATGGCTCATGTCATTCCTGCGAAAGCAGGAATCCAGGGTTAACCACATATGCTTTCATATAAATCAAGCCAGTTAGGATTTACTTTCTCTATCAATTCTAATTTCCATGCTCAAGGTCATGAATGCTGTATTTCTTGGTCAGCCCTTCAACTAACGCATTTTTATGTTCATAAACTCTTCTAATAATATCTGAAGTAACACCTGCATACAAAGTACCATTGCGTTTACTGCTAAGGATATAAACATAATAATTTTTCATATTATTTCTGGATTCCCGATTAAGACCTTCGGGAATGACAAAACATTAGTTATTTCATTCTCTGAAGGTTCCGCAGCGTAAAAATATCCGGTTCAAGCTTTATATCAAACTCAAGGTCGATGTATTTAATAACCGTCTTTTTCCCCGGTTTATTTAGCGGCTTCATAACAAGCACAGAAGGGATCTTTCTTCCGCTGAAGGTCTTCGGTTCGCTGAACTCCATTATCCTCATCTTCTGTCCCTTCTCGTCATAGTATGTCTCCCGCACAGGAAGGTAGTCGCCTTTGCTGACAACGAGGATTATCTTTGCCCAGACTGTTGGGATATCAGCTTTAGGTATGAGCTCTATATAGTAATTGGCAGTATCAGCCACTTCGGAAGTTATCAGTCTCCCTGTATAATCTTCCCTCATGGAACTCTCTTTCACAAGGTCGTCATTCGTAAAGTCAGAGCCCATCCACGAGCTCATCATCATGGACGGCGGCACCTTCATCACCTTGTTTATCTTGGGGAAGTAGTTCCACATCTCATTCTTCATCCTGAGCGTAGCGATGTCAGTATCCTTTTTTGGGCTCTTTATGCGGATAAAGGTCATGTCCAAACCCTCGCTCCAGATATCCATTGTGAGCGTGCGCTCCCAGTTCTCAGATGCTATCATCATCTCAATCTGCCCGCGGCTCGTCTTGCTGCGGTAGAGCTTGTCCATCTTGTCCACGATCTCATCTACAGTTAGCACGTCATATGCGTATGATGAGGATAGCGGCGCGGATGAAATGAAGAGAGCCAATAATATCAGCAGATTTTTTAAAAATATCATAAGAACAATATATCATAAAAAATGGTTCTACCGGAATCTATTTAAAATCTGTCATTCCCGCTTGTCGGGAATCTTTCTGTAAGAGGATTTCCGAAAGTTCGTTTTAAACAAAAAAAGTAGTTGCAAACATTTTCTCGTCAGTTGATAATATGAGGCAATATAAGGAGGATTAAAACTATGAGAAAAATAATAACCGTTATGTTCTTATCTGTCATCTGGTTTTTTCAACCTCATGTTTTATTTGCCGCCACAGGCGATTTACAGGTAACTTGCGAGCCAGATGTCCGAATCTTTATTGATAATGTCTTTAAGGGGATAACAAATGCTGATGATAACGGACTTTTCATAGAGGGATTGGCTCCCGGCGGGCATACACTTAAGGCGGTAAAGACAAACTATACCCCGATCATCAAAGACATCTATATAACAACCAATAAAGCGGTAGAGGTCGTTATCCGGTTCGATGAACTTCAGGAAAAGTCAAAGAAGATATCCCCGGAAGTTTCAGATTCTCTTGCGCAGGTTGGCCGCCTGGCGCTGAGAAGCGTTCCTCGTGGCGCTGTTGTCTTTATAGATGGCAGCAACAAAGGAACTACTGACATAGAGATTGATAATGTAAAGGTTGGCAGGCACAACATAAGCTTTGAGAGAGGCGGCCAGAAACTTTCCGGTATTTTTATTCTTAGTGAAGGCGGGGTGTTGAAATTAAAAGCACATTTTAAGGAGAAAAAGATCATTAATATTTCAGAACAAGAGAGAAATGAGGCTGAGAAAGAAAGAATTGCTGAGGCTGAGAGAAGGGAACATCTTACAGATATGGTCTATGTTAAAGGCGGATGTTATCAGATGGGAGATACGTTTGGGGATGGAAGTGGTGACGAAAAGCCTGTGCATGAGGTATGCGTGGATGATTTTTATATAGGGAAGTATGAAGTGACGCAGGGACAGTGGAGAGATGTTATGGGAAACAACCCGTCAGAATTCAGCGGTTGCGGGGATGACTGTCCTGTTGAGAACGTAAGCTGGAATGGTATCCGGGAATTCATACGTAAGCTTGGGGGTAACTATCGGTTGCCTACAGAGGCGGAGTGGGAGTATGCGGCAAGGAGCGGAGGGAAGAAGGAGAAATATGCGAGTGGAGATAATGTTGACAGCGTGGCTTGGTATGGTTCAAATTCAGGAAACAATACGCATCAGGTAGGAAGGAAGGCGGCAAACGGATTGGGAATATATGACATGAGCGGTAATGTATGGGAGTGGGTGCAGGACTGGTATGGCGAGAGCTATTATCAGAATAGTCCGAGGAATAATCCTCAAGGACCAAGTAGTGGACAGCTCCGCGTGCGGCGCGGTGGTTCATGGTTCACTAATGCGCTCAGCGCGCGCGGCCTCCGGCTCTACCTCAACCCCGGCCTCGGGGGTAGCGACCTCGGGTTCCGTCTCGCTAGGACTCGTTAGTTTTATAGTTTGATTTTTTACAGTTTTACGCTTTTTTTAACTCCCCTCCTTAGTTAAGGAGGGGTAGGGGTGGTAAATGGAGGGGATAAAGGGGTGGTATATAAGTGGCAGTAAAGATTCATAACATAAAGAACCTGAAAGTAAACAGGAAGAAACTCAGAAATAACTTAACTCCTGCTGAGGCTAAATTATGGTCTCTATTGAAAGAGAGTCAGATTGAAGATAGGAAGTTCAGAAGACAGCACAGTGTCGGCCCGTATGTTCTTGATTTTTACTGTCCGTCGGAGAAACCTTGTATAGAATTGGATGGGGTTGCGCATTTTACAGACAGCGGGTATGAATACGACACAGCAAGGACAGAATATCTAACGGCTTTTAATATCAGAGTGATACGTTTTGAAAACAAAGATGTATTTGAAAACACAGAAGGTGTGTTAAAAGTAATAAAGGAAAATTTTCTTTCTAAACAAACCACCCCTTAATCCCCTCCATTTACCACCCCTTGCCCCTCCTAAAATAGGAGGGGAGCAAAAGAAGAGGGTTGGCTTGTGTAAATGATATGTTATAATGGTGCATAAGATATGCACAACAAGGAGGGGATTATGCGTGCAACAGTTACAATAGAAAAGGATGCTCTTGACGCTTTGATGAAGGAGACAAAGACCAGAAGCAAGGCCTCTGCGGTCAGGGTAGCTGTTGAAGATTATCTCAGGAAGAAGAAGATCGAAAAGATACGGTCCATGAAGGGTAAACTGAAGTTCGATATGACCGCTGATGAGATAAGGCATCGTGAGAGATAAGATACTGATCGACACTTCGGTATGGATTGCCTACTTCAAGGCATCTGATACTGTATTGGCTGAGCGGGTGGACGATTTATTGACAGTTGCAGAGATCTGTGTGCCGAAGGTGGTCATAGCCGAACTCACGCAGGGAGCTAAATCTGAGCAGGAAGTCATGGCTATCGGCGAGTTCATAGGGGCTTTTACGATCCTTGACCAGCAGGATGGAACATGGGAGAAAGCAGGAAGGCTTTCATTTCAGATGAAGAAAAAAGGTGTCACTGTTCATCTCGTGGACTGCTACATCGCCGTGATTGCCGATGAGAACCATTGCAGGCTCTTCACTCTCGATAAACATTTTAAAGAGATAAAACGTTTTCTGAAGATTGAACTGGCCGTGTGAGTATAATTCTTATTGCGGAGAGCCATTATCTGCTTGACTCTCTTTTTTCCATAACGCTATACTTTAACTACCCTGGGGGAGGCATTAGCCTGAGAGTTCTTCTGATTTATCGGAAGGAGACCCCTTGAACCTGAACCGGTTAATCCTGGCGGAGGAAAGGGAGGAAGAATCATTCACCGTATTCCTTTCAGGGATACGGTTTTTTTATTTTTATGACTATGAATAGAAAAGTTAACACAGACCCGGCGCGCATCCGCGAGATTCTTGCAAAGTCTCTAAACCTTCAGGTGCTTGATATGTCTGAGGTATCAAGCCTTCTTGCGCTTGAGGATAACGGGTTATGGGATGAGATATTTCAGGCTGCCAGAAAGGTGAAGGAGAAGGTCTACGGCAAGAGGATAGTTCTCTTTGCCCCGCTTTATCTCTCAAATGAATGTGTGAATGACTGTCTCTATTGCGGATTCAGGACAGGGAATAAAGATGCCGTGAGAAAGACGCTTACGGTTGATGAGGCGGTTGAAGAGTCAAAGCTGCTTTCCGGCAGGGGCTACAAGAGGCTGCTTCTTGTCACAAGCGAGCACGCAAAGGCTGCCGGGATCGATTATCTGGAGAAGGTCATCCATTCCATTTATGACAAGACCGACATACGCATACTTCACGCAAACACTGCACCTATGAGCGTTGAGGATTTCAGAAGGCTGAAAGGCGCGGGCATCGGCGTGTATCAGTGCTTTCAGGAGACATATCACATCCCGACTTACAGGCAGATGCACCCGACAGGCGCTAAAGCAGATTACGCCTGGAGGCTTGGAGTTATGGACAGGGCGATAGAGGTGGGATTTGAGGATATAGGAATGGGGGTACTGCTTGGACTTTATGACTGGCGCTGGGAGGTTGCGGTATTGATCTCGCACAGCAGGAGGCTGATCAATAAATACGGCTTTGGCCCGCATACACTATCTGTGCCGAGGCTTCAGCCTGCTGAAGGTTCAGATGTAGAGCTTGAGAGGTACCGCGTATCTGATCATGACCTGAAGAAGATAGTTGCCATATACAGGCTTGCGCTTCCGTATGTCGGAGTTGTCATATCTACAAGGGAGCAGCCGGGGATCAGGGATGAGCTTTTAACTATCGGCGCATCGCAGATATCAGCAGGTTCAAAGACAAGCCCGTCAGGTTATCTGCATGACGGAGATACAGAGCAGTTTGAGATAGGAGACGCGCGGAGCCTTGAAGAGGTTATAGAAAAGATAGTCAGCCTCGGGCTTGTGCCGAGCCTCTGCACAGCCTGTTACAGGGAAGGCAGAAGCGGCGGAAGGTTCAGAGAGCTTGCGGAAACAGAGGGCATAAAAAACTTCTGCCACGAGAATGCGCTATTGAGCCTCAAAGAATATCTCGAAGACTGCGCGTCAGGCGAGGTGAAGGAAAAGTTAAAAAAGATGCTTGATAAAGAGATCGCAAAAAGCTCAAACGGATTTGCTGAGAAGATCAAGTTTATTGAATCTGGAAAAAGGGACGTGCATATTTAATCATGGGTGTCATTCCCGCGAAAGCGGGAATCCAGAGAACAAGGAACTGGACTCCGCATCAAGTGCGGAATGACAAAATAAAAATAAACATTATGAAACTTAAAATAAATGGAATAGAATCAGAAGTAAATGACAGCATCACGATATTCTGCCTTCTTGAAAGCCTGAATATCGAACCTGAGAGGGTTGCGGTTGAGGTTAATTTGAAGATCATAAAGAGGTGCAACTTCAATGATCATACGCTGAAAGAGGGCGATGTGATAGAGATAGTGAACTTTGTCGGAGGAGGATGAAATGAAGGTTAAGAGTTTAGAGTTGGGAGTTATGAATTAAGGAATAGAGAGAACAAATATTTGAAATAACAGGAGATAATTATGGAAGATAAATTAATAATCAAAGGCATCGAATTCAAATCGCGCCTCTGGGTAGGCACAGGCAAGTACAAGGACTTTCAGCAGACAAAAGATGCTATCGAGGCATCGGGCGCTGATGTTGTGACCGTTGCCGTAAGGCGCACCAATATCTTTGACTGCAAGTCTGAGAACCTCCTTGATTACATAGACCCGAAGAAGTACAAGATACTTCCGAACACCGCAGGCTGCTTCACGCTTGAGGATGCGCTCAGGTACGCAAGGCTCGCAAGGGAGACGGGCGTATCTGACCTTATAAAGATCGAGGTCATAGGCGATGAGAAGACGCTCTTCCCTGATGCCTGCGCAACTTTAAAGGCCACGGAGATTTTGGCTAAAGAGGGTTTCATCGTCCTTCCATATATAAATGATGACCCGGTCATGGCGCTTCGTCTTGTTGATGCGGGCGCTGCTGCTGTCATGCCTCTTGCCGCTCCGATAGGCTCAGGGCTTGGGATAAGAAATCCTTACAACCTGAAGATAATACTTGAGCAGGCAAAGGTGCCTATCATTGTAGATGCCGGAGTCGGCAGCGCGGCAGATGTGGCGATCGCCATGGAACTTGGAAGCGACGCAGTACTTCTTAACACAGCTATTGCAGGGGCAAAGGACCCTGTAATGATGGCAACCGCGATGAAGTATGGCGTGATTGCCGGACGCCTTTCATATAAAGCAGGAAGGATAGATAAGAAGCTCTATGCTACTGCGAGCAGTCCGATACAGGGGATGCTGTGAAAAAAGACAGCATTCAGCATATTCAGCATTCAGCATTCAGCATTCAAAAAACAAAACATAGGTTCTCGACTTTAGACTATAGACTTTATCTAATAACTGACAGAAAGCTGATAGCTGACCGCTATTTGCTCACTGCTGCCGTCAGGCAGGCTCTGATCGGCGGTGTGAAGGCTGTGCAGCTTAGAGAGAAGGATCTTGAGACAAGAGAATTATTAAAGCTGGCTTACAAGATGAGAGAACTGACTGTAAAGTATGATGCGAAGTTATTTATCAATGACAGATTCGATATCGCTCTTGCGGTCGGCGCTGACGGTGTTCATCTCACACAGAACAGTATCACGGCTGATGCGGTGAGAAAGGCTGTAAAGAATAAGTTATTGATAGGAGTCTCAACACATTCTCTAAAAGAGGCTAAAGAGGCTGAAAAGGCAGGCGCTGATCTTATAACATTCGGGCCTGTCTACAAAACGCCTTCAAAATTAAAATATGGCAAACCACTCGGCATTGATGTATTAAAAGATGTCAGCAGAAAAATAAATATACCGGTCTTTGCGCTTGGCGGCGTGAAGTCGGAGAATATAGATGCAGTAAAGAAGTCCGGCGCATATGGTGTTGCAATGATATCAGAGATATTATGCGCTGATGATATAAAAGCAAAGACAAGAGAAATTATAAATATTTTAGGAGAATGAAATGGCTGATATAAAAGAGACAAGGATAGATCTTGCAAAAAAGGGCATCATCACCGATGAGATGAGGGCGGTCGCGCTTGATGAACAGATGAACGCTGAACAGCTCTCGCAGGATATAGCCAACGGCCTGACCGTTATCTCCAGGAACATACTTCACAATATAAAACCCCTCGGGATAGGAAAGGGGCTCCGCACAAAGGTCAATGCCAATATCGGCACATCAAAGGACAGCATTTGCCTTGAGACCGAGATGCAGAAGCTCGATGTCCTTGTGAAGTACGGCGCGGATGCTGTCATGGACCTTTCCACAGGCGGGCCGATAAAGGAGATCAGGAACCTGCTTATGAAGAGGTCGCCTGTTTCAGTCGGGACGGTTCCGATATATGAGGCGATAGTCAGGACGGTTGAAAGAGAAGGCTCAATAGCAAAGATGTCTGCTGAGACGCTTTTTCAGACGATAGAGGAGCATGCAAAGGAGGGTGTGGATTTTGTCACTGTCCACTGTGGATTCACGAGAAGGACGATCCAGACATTGCGTGACGAGGGCAGGATACTCGATATTGTCAGCCGCGGAGGCTCGTTCCTTGTTGAATGGATGATATATAACGACAAGGAAAATCCGCTTTATGAAGAGTATGACAGGCTCCTTGAGATGGCGAGGAAGTACGACCTCACATTGAGCCTCGGTGACAGCGCGCGTCCGGGATGCCTCTCAGACGCGACAGACAGGACGCAGATAGATGAACTTCTTACGCTCGGGGAATTGCGGGACAGGGCTGTTGACGCAGGTGTGCAGGTAATAATAGAAGGGCCGGGGCATGTGCCTATTAATCAGGTTGAGCTGAATATCAAAATGCAGAAGGAGATATGCAAAGGCGCGCCCTTCTATGTGCTCGGCCCTCTTGTCACAGACATCGCCATGGGCTATGACCACATCGCTGCCGCGATTGGCGGGGCGGTAGGCGGAGCTGCAGGCGCGGACTTTCTCTGCTACGTCACTCCTTCTGAACATATACGACTTCCTGACCTTAATGATGTGAAGGAAGGCGTCATCGCTTTAAAGATTGCAGCGCACGCTGCTGATATCGCCAAAGGCGTCAAAGGTGCGATTGAGATGGACAATGAGATGGCAAGAAGAAGAAAGGCGCTTGACTGGAATGGCCAGATAGCCCTGAGCTTTGACCCTGAAGGGGTTAGAAAGAAACGCGACCTTGTTCCGCCTACAGAGTCAGAGGTTTGCAGCATGTGCGGAGAGTTCTGCGCGATAAAGACGGTTGAGGCGGCTTTGAAGAAGAAGTAGGGACTTTTAGAGAATGGCAAAGAAGAAAAAGAAGAGCCGGTTTTATAAAAAGGCGCTCTTAATAATATTCCTCATCATTGCCGGTATCATCGCGTTTCAGTTTGTCTATCCTAATATCTCCGTGCTCAAGAAGGAGAACCCGAAAAAGACGGCGTTCATGAAATATCGCGAGGAGGAATGGGCGCGCGACGGGAAGAAATACAGGATAACACAGAAGTGGGTTCCTCTCAGTTCAATCTCACCTTACCTTATCAAAGCTGTCCTAATAGGAGAGGATGATAAATTCTGGAGCCATGAGGGATTTGATTACGAGGCTATACAGAAGGCTGTTGAGAAGGATGTAAAGGCGAAGAAGTTCAAGCTCGGTGCAAGCACCATCAGCCAGCAGCTTGCGAAGAACCTATTTCTTTCGCCGTCAAAAAGCCCTGTTAGAAAGATCAGGGAGGCTATCATCACATGGCGCATGGAAAAGACGCTCTCAAAGAAGAGGATACTCGAGCTTTATCTGAATGTCGCGGAATGGGGAGATAAGGGGATATTCGGCATAGAGGCCGCGGCAAGGCATTACTATAATAAACCGGCATCAGCCCTCGGGCATGAAGAAGCCTCAAGGCTTGCGGCGGTCCTGCCGAATCCCCGCAAGTTCAATCCGCTCAGCGATTCCCGATATGTGGCGAACCGCTCACGCCTTATTTAGAGAGCGAGGAGGCACTGCCGAATAAGGCGGAATCTCAAGAATAGAAATCGTGAACGAACTTAGGATTAATTAAATTAAAGGCAAGCTATTCAATCGCTTCCAGCTTCTGCCCATTCAGTTCAACTTCTGTCACTTTCCATTCTTTAAAGTGCGCGTCAACGGTGTGAGCTGATTTATTCTCAATTGCCTTCGGCATCCTGAAGATAACCCGCGAGAGTGGAGGTTCTTTCTCAGTCTTTCCGAGCATGACATTTATCTCCTCAATGGCTGTGTTTATTGTTAGGAGCATAAGAAAGTCAGGCTCATTGGCGATGCTGCTGATTATCGGGTTTATCTTGCCCATTATATCTTCTTTAAGCACTGTTTTGAACGTCCCTGTCCCGAGGTCATTATCATTGGGTATATGTATCTCTGAATAATCTATTCCAGGTACAGGCGCTTCATCTCTGCTCTTTATCTCTGGCATGAAATCTCTCCTTTTGAAATACTAAAAATGATAAATTATTGGCGGAAAAAATACAAAGCATGGAGCTTAATCAACATTCTCCCCAAGCCACTCATAAATATAATCTGCAATGTCCTCCCAGCCGGGTTCGCCTATGACCCAGTGAGCGTGGTTGGTAAACTCTTTATAGGTTGAAACCCCCATATATCTGTCCGCCACCTTTTTTACAACTGATGCAGGGATTATGCGGTCTTCTTTGCCTGTGATGACAAGGAGGGGACATTTTACATCTTCGGGATGCACCTTTGTCGCCTTCTTATTATCGAGGAACCACAGCCCTATCTCAAACGCCGCTCTTCCTGATTCGTACACGAGTTTGTCATAAGCTTCCTTCTGATCTTTCTCAGGCATTAGATGCAGGCATGAGTAAACAGTCTTTTTAAATGAGAAGCGAAACGGTTTTCTCCAGAATCCCCATGTCATCAGAACATCTGAGAAGCATCTGACAGCCGAAGGCTTTAGTGCAATTACCCCGTGAGGCGGGGCAGGGCAAAGCAGTACAGCGGATTCCACAAGGTTGCGGCTTACAAGTATCTGCGCGAGAAGCCCTCCCATTGAATGCCCCATGATTATTGGGGGAGTATCGAGTTTCAGTATCTCTTTCTCAAGGTCTTCAATGTAATCCTGAATACCTGTTATTCCTAATTGAGGATGAGGGGCATCAACCGGGTCCATATCGTGATACCTTAACGACGGGGTGACGCATCGGTATCCTTTTGCCTCAAAAAAGTTTCTGTAATCTTCCCAGCACCACGGCCCTGCCATCATCCCGTGGATCATTACTATGGTTTTATTATTCCGGAGCATGTCAAATTTAGCCGGTATCGCAGAAAAGCGTTTTAATTTTAAATACAAATCATATATTTTTCAATGCATTTTTGAGGAAAGCAAAATAATTGACAAAGAATTTTTTTAGCAATATAATTAATACACCGTAACGCTTTAATCTACTTTATAAATCGTTTAACAGGAGGGAATGATGGGTGATGTTGCAACAATAACAACAGATTCGTTCGATAAGGATGTGCTCCAGGCCCCGGGCCTCATAGTAGTTGATTTCTGGGCGACATGGTGCGGTCCTTGCAAGATAATAGGGCCTATTGTCGAAGAACTGGCTAATGAGTACAAGGGGAAGGCTGTTTTCGGCAAGATAAATACTGATGAGAATCCTGACCTTGCAAGCCGTTTTAATATCAGGGGCATTCCTACGCTTATGTTCTTCAAGAACGGCAAGAGCGTTGATCAGCTTGTCGGCGCAGTCCCGAAGTCACAGCTTGTTTCAAGGATAGATTCCCACCTGTAAGCATTAAATAAATTAGGTTTGGAATTATATTACCGGCAGAGGCCCTGCTTTATAAGCAGGGCTTTATGCATTCAAGGCTGTCTCAACAGCAAAATATCTGCTGACAAAATAATGATAATACGCCTGGGTTGAACTTATAATGTTTGAATCATTATCCGAAAGATTAGACGGGATCTTGAAAAAGCTTAAGGGGCGGGGCCTGCTTAGAGAAGAGGATATCGCGGCCGCTCTGAAGGAGATAAGAATAGCGCTGCTCGAGGCTGATGTCAGCTTCAAGGTGGTTAAGGAGTTTGTTGAAAAGGTCAGAGTCAGGGCTGTAGGCAAAGAGGTTATCGACAGCATTAAGCCCGGGCAGCAGGTAGTAAAGATCGTTCATGACGAGCTTTGTGAGCTTATGGGCGGCGGGCAGAGCAGAATATCCCTTGCTCCGAATCCGCCCACTGTAATAATGATGGTCGGCCTTCACGGCTCCGGAAAAACGACCACCGCCGCCAAGATAGCAAAAAAGTTTAAAAAAGAAGGCAGGAGGCCTTTGCTTGTTGCTCTGGATACCGAGAGGCCTGCCGCCATAGAGCAGTTGAAATCTCTCGGCGCGCAGATAGAAGTTCCTGTTTATGAAACTATGCCGGGAGACAATCCTGTAGGCGTATTCCCGAGCGTTATCAAAAAGGCCAGCCTTGAAGGCAGGGATATTCTGGTTCTTGATACAGCGGGAAGGCTTCATGTGGATGATGAGCTTATGGTACAGCTCGAACATCTCAAGAGGGAGACGAATCCGCATGAAATACTCCTTGTCGCTGACGCGATGACAGGGCAGGATGCCGTAAATATCGCAAAGGCATTCAATGACCGTTTGGGGCTGACAGGCATTGTATTGACCAAGATGGACGGCGACGCTCGCGGCGGCGCCGCTCTTTCGATGGCATTTGTAACGGGCAAGCCTATCAAATTTATAGGTGTCGGCGAAAAAATTGATTTTCTCGAGCCGTTTAATCCCGACGGCATGGCGTCAAGAATATTAGGTATGGGCGATGTTGTGAGCCTTGTTGAAAAGGCTCAGGAGGCTGTTGACATCAAAGAGGCGGCAAGGCTTGAAGAGGGGCTTAGAAAGGACAGGTTTACGTTTGAGGATCTCAGAGGGCAGATTAAACAGATTAAGAAGATGGGGCCTCTTGAAAATGTACTCAGCATGATACCGGGGATGGGCAAACAGCTTAAAGGCGTGACGATAGACGACGGCGCATTTGTCGGCATAGAGGCTATTATTAATTCAATGACAAAAGACGAGAGAGAAAACCGCGTCGCAATAACTGCCGGCAGAAAGAAGAGGATAGCCGATGGGAGCGGAAGGCAGATAGCTGAGGTCAACAGGCTTATAAAACAGCACCTCGGCATGAAGAAGATGCTGAAGAGGTTCAAAGGAGGCAGAGGATTTAATCTGTCTCAGTTTAAGTTTTGAAATTTAATGATTAATTGCCAATGCCTGATGAGCAATAATTATTAATTCATAATTGGTTGTTAACCTTGAATCTTGTAATATAAATTTTGTATCATTACAGCCTAAGTTATAAACGGAGGTTAGACTTGGTAAAAATAAGACTGACAAGAAAAGGTTCAAAAAAACAGCCTTTCTACAGAATTGTGGCGATCGATTCAAGAAAGAGAAGGGACGGTGTATTTCTTGAGAATATCGGTACTTATAACCCATTGACAGATCCTTCTGAAATAAAGATAGATACTGAGAGGGCAAAGTACTGGCTCGGTTGCGGGGCACAGCCATCATCTACAGTAAAGAAGCTTTTGAAAATCACTGGGATATAAATAACAACCCGGATTCTTATGGAGGTGGAGATGAAAGAACTGGTTGAGAAAATGGCCAAGGCGCTGGTTGACAACCCGGATGCCGTTTCTGTTACTGAGGTGGATGGTGAAAAGACAGTCGTTTTCGAACTCCGGGTAGCCACAAGCGATCTCGGAAAGGTCATAGGCAAGCAGGGCAAGACCGCCAGGGCGATGAGGACCATACTTAGCGCTACCGGGACAAAAGTGGGCAAGAGAGCCGTGCTTGAAATTCTGGAATAGTCTTATTAGGGAAGTTATATCTTTAATTGTAAGAGGACGTTTCTTCTCCTCTTCTTCGGCCGTAAGGGAATTTCCCCTTGTATGAGATGTGATGTATTAACTATCTTCCCTGAATTAATAGGCGCTTATCTCGATACAGGCATTATTGGGAAAGCGCGCCAGAAGGGAATAATTGATGTATCAGTCTCCAATATAAGAGAATTTGCTTCAGGCAAGCATAAAGAGACAGATGATTATCCATTTGGCGGCGGGCCCGGGATGGTATTTAAACCTGAGCCGATATTTAAGGCTGTAGAGAAACTGCGCGAGGACGGCCGGGCCAGAAAGGTGATTCTCCTTACCCCTCAGGGAAGGGTCTTTGACCAGGCTATGGCAGAGGCGTTTTCAAAGGAAGAGAAAAGGCTGGTCTTTATATGCGGCCGCTACGAGGGGATTGATGAAAGGGTCAGGATTTCACTTGTTGATGAGGAGGTTTCAATAGGAGACTACGTATTGACAGGCGGGGAACTTGCGGCCCTTGTTATAATCGATGCAGTTGCAAGGCTTTTTTCAGGGGTTCTCGGCGATGAAAGTTCAAAAGAAGCCGAGTCATTTTCATGGGGGCCGCTTGATTATCCCCATTATACAAGGCCCAGGGAATTCAGAGGGCTGGAAGTCCCGGAAGTCTTGATATCCGGCAATCACAAAGAGATAGAGAGATGGAGAAGGAAAGAGGCGTTGAGAAAGACGCTGGAGATGAGGCCGGAGCTTCTTGAAAGGATTAAATTGGGGGAACTTGATAAAAAACTGATTTCAGAGATCGAGGAGGAGCAGTGATGAACGCGATAAAGACAATAGAAGAGGCATTTAAAAAAGAGATACCTCATTTCAGGATAGGCGACACTGTTAAGGTCAGCATGAAGGTGAAAGAGGGTGAAAAAGAGAGAATACAGGCTTTTCAAGGTGTGGTCATAGGGCGAAAAGGCGGCGGGATCCGGGAGAATTTTATTGTCAGAAAGGTCTCTTATGGAGTTGGGGTCGAAAGGATAATACCTCTTCACTCGCCTCTCATTGAGAGCATTGAAGTTGTTAAAAAAGGCGTTGTAAGAAGGGCGAAGCTCTATTTCCTCCGCGGCAAGAAAGGCAAGGCAGGGAAGATCAAAGAACAGACACTGTAACTTTTCACAAAAGTCTACAGCATAGTGGTTATAATTAATGAGCAAAACTTTCCTGTTTTGCTCATTAATGTTTTAAGCCTTTTATCGTTAAGGAGGCCTCATTAATGCTCATACGCAAGCAATCGGCCGGCAGAAGAAGATTGCCGGGCAATTATATGTATGATGCGGAGATTCGGAGGGATTACCCTTTGATTGCCGGCATAGACGAAGCCGGACGAGGCTCGCTTGCAGGCCCTGTAGTGGCGGCAGCCGTCATGCTTAAAGAACGTCACGTCATAACAGGGCTTGATGATTCAAAAAAAATACCGGAAAAAGAGAGAAGGCGTATATTCTGGGATATTGTTAACAGCGGGTCAGAGGCAGCGGCAGGAATTGTCAGCGCCGGAACCATAGACAGGATTAATATCCTGCAGGCGACAAAACAAGCTATGAAGACAGCGGTCATGTCTCTTTCAAGAAGGCCTGATATTTTGCTGATCGATGCGCTTATCCTGCCAGATATAGATATAAAGCAGAAGGCGATAATTAAAGGAGATTCGAAGAGCGCGTCAATAGCAGCCGCGTCGATAATTGCCAAGGTTCTGAGGGATGATATTATGCGGGATTACCACGAAGAATATCCTTCCTATGATTTTATAACTCATAAAGGGTACGGGACAGACGGGCATATCAAATTCCTCTTGATCAACGGGCCGTGCCCTATCCACAGAAAAAGTTTTGGGAAGGTCATGGATTTGGGCTTGCCTTTTAATGAGTGAAAGGTTTTCGGAAGCCGATATGGATAATTTATTATGACTGCGGCAGGTTCTTCTTCTTGTTTACATAACTCGAACCCTTGTGTTAATATACATTCCAATATAAAGGAAAGGTAAACGGCATGGCATCATTCAAAGAGAGGAAGACTGATATAATCAAGCAATTTGAGCTTCACGGCACGGACACAGGTTCGCCGGAAGTTCAGATTGCTTTAATCAGCGAGAGACTAAACACTCTTATGTCGCATTTTCAGACTCACAAGAAAGACCAGAATTCCAGAAAAGGTCTTCTGAAACTTGTGGGCAGAAGGCGCAGGCTTCTCGGATACCTGAAAAGGACTCAACGGGAGCGCTACGACAAGCTCGTCAAAGAGCTCGGCCTAAGAGGTTAGTTTCTGAAATGATAAAGAAAGTTGAACTGGATGTTAAGGGAACCCCTCTTCTCCTTGAAACCGGGAAATTTGCCAAACAGGCAGACGGCTCGATTGTTGTAACTTATGGAGATACGATAGTCCTTGCAACCGTTGTTGCGAAGAAAGAAGCCAAGACCGATGCGGATTTCTTTCCACTCACAATAGATTATCAAGAGAAGACCTATGCTGCCGGAAAGATCCCCGGAGGTTTTTTTAAGCGCGAAGGCAGGCCTTCGGAAAAGGAAATCCTCACATCAAGGCTTATCGACAGGCCGACAAGGCCGCTATTTCCTGATGGTTTTTACTCGGAAACACAGGGGATAGTCTCCGTCCTCTCGTTCGGCGATGAAAATATTTCCGACATAATTGGGATTATAGGAATGTCGGCAGCCCTTTCAATTTCAGATATACCTTTTAACGGCCCTCTGGGAGCCGTCAGGGTTGGGATCACCGGTGATTCTTTTGTCCTGAACCCGAATCTTGTCGAGGCCGAAGCCTGCGATTTTACGCTTGTCGTCGCAGGCACTGAGGATGCCGTATTAATGGTTGAAGGCGGCGGAATCGAGATTTCCGAATCAGTTCTTTTGGAAGCGCTGGAGCTTGCCCGCAATGAAATAAAGCGTTATGTTGTTCTGCAGAGGGAACTGGTAAACATCGCTGGAAAAAAGAAGAGGGAGGCAATACCTCCGGTCTTTAATGAGGAGCTTTTAAATAAAATATCTTCTTTCTGCCTTGACAGGATAAAAGAGGCGATAACAATACCCGATAAACTGAGGCGTCAATCCGCTCTTAACGAAATTCTTGAGGACGTTATTTCCGAATTCAGCAGCGAAGATAATGATGTATCAAAAGAGATATCATCCGGGTTTGAAAAGATAGAAAAGAATCTCGTGAGGAATATGATCCTTGAGAAAGGGCTCAGGGCCGACGGGAGGAAGCCTGATGAAATCAGAAAGATAAGCTGCGATGTCGGCATTCTTCCGAGGGCTCACGGTTCCGCCCTTTTTGTAAGGGGAGAGACTCAGGCCCTTACCGTTGCCACCTTAGGTACATCTGAAGACGAGCAGAGGATCGACTCGCTCGAAGGCGAATACAAGAAGGCATTCATGCTGCATTATAATTTCCCGCCTTTCAGCGTCGGGGAGGTAAAGGGACTGCGCAGTGCCGGCAGGCGGGAAATAGGGCATGGCATGCTCGCGGAGCGCGCGCTTAAAACCCAGCTCCCAGACCGCAGCGACTTTCCTTACACAATCAGAATAGTGTCTGACATCCTTGAATCCAATGGCTCTTCCTCAATGGCAACGGTATGCGGCGGCACGATGGCGCTTATGGATGCCGGCGTTCCGATAAAGGCACCTGTTGCCGGCATAGCAATGGGGCTTATAAAAGAAGGCGAGAGGGTTGTGGTGCTTACCGATATACTCGGCCTTGAAGACCATCTCGGCGATATGGATTTTAAGGTCACCGGCACTGAGGACGGAATAACCGCTTTTCAGATGGACGTAAAGATAAGCGGTGTTACAAAAGAGATCATGCGTGAAGCCCTTGAGCAGGCAAGAAAAGGAAGGCTTCATATTCTCGGAAAGATGAAAGAGGTCCTTTCTGTCCCCAGAGAGAGCCTTGCTAAATATGCCCCGAGGATATACACAATGCAGATAAAGACCGATAAGATCAGGGATATTATCGGCACCGGGGGCAAAGTTATAAGAGGCATAATCGAGGAAACAAAGACAAAGATCAACGTCGATGATTCCGGCGTGATAAGCATAGCCTCGAGCGATGAGGCATCCGCAAAGATGGCTATTGATATAATTAAAGGCATACTGGAAGAACCTGAAATCGGGAAGATATATAATGCGAAAGTGATGAGGGTTGTTGAATTCGGCGCTTTTGTTGAGATATTGCCCGGCAAAGAGGCGTTGCTCCATATATCCGAAATTTCCCACAAAAGAGTTGAAAAGGTGACCGATGAAATTAAAGAGGGCGACATCTTTCCGGTCAAGGTCATTAAGATAGATAAAGCCGGCAAGATAGGCGTGAGCCGCAAGGAAGCATTGCCCGGCAAGTCATCATAGTTTCCGCTGACAACCGTTCCGTTTGTCTCTTTTATATATAAGTTTCATCACATTCCTTTATTCATCCGGCATGTATAAGAAAGTTTTGCTCGATAACGGAATCCCGCTTGTATCATTCAAATCAAACGACGTACGGTCCGTATGCGTTGGAATATGGGTGAATACCGGATCAAGGCATGAGGACATTTCAAATAACGGCATTTCCCATTTTCTTGAACACATGTTTTTCAAAGGGACGGCGGAAAGGACCTCGCAGGCGATTGCCATGGAGTCTGATAACCTTGGAGCGGAACTTAACGCGTTTACCTCAAGCGAAACCACTACCTTCTATATAAAGGCGCTCGATCAGTACCTGAGTCATGCTCTCGGCCTTCTGACCGATATATTTCAGGGTTCGACCTTTCCTCTTCAGGAAATCGAAAAAGAGAAAGGAATCATAGCAGAAGAGATCAAGATGGTTGAAGATTCGCCTTCAGACCTGGTACATGACCTGTTTAACAGAAGTGTTTGGGGGGATGAGGGGCTGGGCCTTTCGGTTCTCGGGAATATAGAAGTGATAAACGGATTCACAAGAGATTCTCTTGTTAAATATAGGGAGAGCAAATACGCCGCCGGGAATATTGTTGTCGCATGCAGCGGGAACTTTGACGATAATCTTCTTGTATCATATCTCAATAAAACGATAGGGCGGGTCCATGATTCATTAAAACCCGAAAAATCATTTTCACAGAAATTCAATGGAAAAATCAATATAGTCTCAAAGGACCTTTCCGAGTCTCATATATGCCTTGGCCTTCAGGGTGTCTCCGCAACCAGTGCTGAGAGGTACAAAATGTATCTGTTAAACACGATACTCGGAGCCGGCGCGAGCTCCAGGCTTTTCCAGGAGGTGAGGGAGAAACGCGGGCTTGTGTATTCAATCTATTCATATAATGCGACATATTACGACAACGGCTTATGGGGAATCTACGCGGGGACTGACAGAAAACATGTAATAGATGTCATCGATATAACTGTTAATGAAATAAGAAATATATCAGACACAGTCACTGATTATGAACTGACAAAGGCAAAAAACCAGCTTAAAGGGAATCTCACCTTCGCCCTGGAGTCCACTAACAGCCGGATGACCAGCATTGCAAGGCAGGAGATAAACTACGGAAGATATTACACGCCCGAAGAGATATTGGGATTCGTGGATGCGGTTACGCTTGATGACCTTAAATTTTTCGCAAAGAAACTCATTGGCGGCAACCCGTTCGCATTGACCGTGTACGGCCCGGTGAGTGAAAGGGATTTTAAAGCTTATGAAAAAATACTGAGATAATTTTCCATCGGTTTCAGCTTTTTATCCATAATCAAAATACCGAGGTTATGCGCTCGTAAGAGGACGTCAGCCGTTTTGCCAGAGAAAAGAGCATCCCTTTCATCAGCTTTATCCCGAGTTCCGGATACTTTTTAACAACTTCGTCAAAGTCATCGCGCGAAATCTTTATAATTGAACTGTCCTGAAGCGCTATTATGGTTACGGGGCTCACAGTTCCGTTCGGCATCGCCGTGAAACCTATTATCGCACCTTTTTTGTAAACCCCGAAGACTATCTCCTTGTCCTTGAATTCCGTTGCCTTTTTTTCCTCGACACTGCCGGACAGGATGAATACGACCTCATTGCATATGTCGCCCTCTTTGCATATTAAACTTTGCGCAGGGAACTTTTTAATTTTGAAATAGGCTGCGAGGGTCCGAAGTTCTTCCATGCTGAGATAATGAAATACGCTGACATCGTTCTTGATCGCGGCGAGGCTTTCATCAGATAGATTTATCATCGTGTTAGCGTTGGGGCAAACAACTTTTTATTATATGATATGCAGAATCTGAAAAGTTCAACATGATTGTAATCATATTCATTGATCTCAACTTGTAATTCCCAGTAACTTGTTAGAGGGCTTAATTGAGAATCTCTAAGATTTGTGCAGGATTTTGACGAATTTCAGATATTCCTCGGGAGGGTTCATGATCTCCATTCCCATGCTGTAGACAATCCCGGACAGAGGCTCGGTGGTTACGCGCAGCCATTTGATATTGCAATTCAGATCAATTGCTTTGTCAGACGGAAGTTTGAATCTTACGGTGACATCCGCTCCGGGGATAAATTCGACAACTTCTTCATCCGGCACTGATATTTTGAATATCCCGACTTCCGAAAAATTTTCTATCGAGCCCCGGTACGACCTGTCCCGGAGCACGACTTCGGCATCCAGCCTGTATTCAACCCGTTTTGAACGCCGTTTGTTCTTCATAATATCAGGGCAGTGTGGAAATAAGGCTCAATCTCATTATGACAAAGCGAGGTCTCTGTGTATTACAGAAACATTCAGCTTCTGTTTTTTTAAAGTGTTCTTTAAATCTTCGGCTATTACCGGTGACCGGTGCATCCCTCCCGTGCAGCCGATGCCGATAGTGAGGTAACTCTTGCCTTCTTTTACGTACAAGGGCAAAATGCTTTTTAAAAAGGGGTAGAGCTTGTTAAGGAATTTTTTTGTTTCTTCTTTTTTCATCACGTAGTTCTTTATTTTTGAAGATGTGCCGGGATATTTTTTGAGCTCTTTCACGAAGAATGGGTTTGGCAGAAAACGCACATCGAAAAGGAGGTCCGCTTCAAGCGGTATGCCGTATTTGTATCCGAAGGAGATCAGCGTAATAGCCATTTTTTTGCCGGTTTCTCCTATGTGAGTGCTTATTATAAATTCTCTCAACTGATGAGGCGTTAATTTAGAGGTGTCAATAATCCTGTCTGCCTCCTTTATTATGGGAGAAAGCATAGCCTTCTCTTTTTGCGCCGCCTTTTTTATGTCCTTAAGGCCGAGCGGATGCGGGCGACGCGTCTCCTTGAACCTGCTGAGCAGGCTCTCTTCCGCCGCCTCGAGAAATACGACGTCCATCCTGTATTTTTTTTTCAGGGCGGGGATGATGTTCGAGAAGTCTGACAGGAATTTACCCCCTCTTATATCGACTCCTATGGCGACTTTTGAGATTCCCGGAGTCTTGCTGCAAAGATTAATAAAAGTTTTAATGAGGGTTACTGGAAGGTTGTCAACGCAAAAGAAGCCGCTGTCTTCCAGGGCATTGAGCGCCACGGTTTTTCCCGCTCCCGAAAGCCCGGTAAGAAGGACGGCGTAAAACTGTTCGGTTTTTAATCCTTTCATTTTAGAGGTTCTATATGGCCCAAGTTGCCGTCTTTTCTTTTGTGCAGAACATTTATTTGTCCTGAAGAAGCATTTGTAAATATGAAGAAATCCCTGTTCAGTACTGCCATCTGCATCGCGGCCTCTTCGATGCTCATCGGTTTTGTGTCAAACGACCTGCTTTTAATTATTTTGGGGACAATGTCTTCAGCGGCAAGCGCCTCGCCGGTCTTTTCTCTGCCTTTTCTTTTTGACACAAGTTTGCCTTTGTGTTTTTTGATCTGCCTTTCAATTTTTTCGACCACTTCGTCTATTGCGGAGTACATCTCATCCGTTATGCTTTCAGCCTGTATCAGGGAGCCGTTGGCTTTCATCAGGACTTCCACCTTATGCCGGTATTTTTCCACGCTGAGAGTGACCATAGCCTCAGTGATATTGCTCAGGTATTTGCTGAACCTTTGCATCTTCTCCTCAGCGTATTCCCTGAGATTATCGGTGAGCTCCATGTGTTTGGCGTTTACAATAATATTCATTCCATCCTCCTTAGGTTTCAGCTTATGGCTGTCTAGTCCATTTTTTTCGTTTGGTGTGCGATGGCAATTTCAGTTCATCCCTGTATTTGGCTACCGTCCTGCGGGCGATTTCAATGCCTTTTGATGAAAGTATCTCGGCTATTTTTTTGTCACTGTACGGCTTCAGTTGGTCCTCTTTTTCAATTAGCTGCCTGATCGTCTCTTTGACTGCTGATGAAGGGACATTGCCGTCGGATGAAGAGAGCGCGTTGCTGAAAAAGAATTTGAAGCTTATCAAACCCTGGGGGCACTGGATATATTTGCTTGAAGTGACCCGGCTGATCGTGCTTTCTACCCTGTAAATCGTCTTGTTGCGCTGGTCAAGGCTCTTCAGGAGCCAAAGCGCTGACCTGAGTTTTTCCCTGAGAAACTCGATCTCTTCTCTGCCGAGGGTTTTCTTGTTTGAGAGCAGTTTTCTGTAGAAGGCCGATATTCTGAGCCGGGGAGTGCCTTCATTATTCAGTGTTATGACATATTTTCCGTCGGATTCTTCTACAAAGACGTCAGGAGTTATGTAATTAGCTTCCTCTGATGAATAGTTTCTACCGGGCCTCGGTTCAAGGCCTTCAATGATCTTTACGGCGGCGGAGATGTCGTCAAGTGACGCGTTAAACTTCGAGGCGAGCTGTTTAAGGTTTTTCCGCTCAAGCTCATTGAAGCCGTGCCTGAGAATCTTTTCCACAAGCGTGTCCTGAAGTTCAAGGGGCTTTAGCTGCAGGATTAGGCATTCCTGAAGGTTCCTAGCGCCTACTCCCGCAGGGTCAAAACCCTGCATTAATGAAAGGGCTTTTTCGGCTGTCTGTATGTCAGTTTCGGAAGCTTTTGCGACTTCATCCAGGGAAGCTTCCAAGTAGCCGTATTCATTCAGGTTATTTATTATTATTTCAATTACGTGGCCGATTGATTCAGGGATGTTTGAAAGGCGCAATTGCCAGAGAAGATGTTCATAAAGGTCAGGCTTCTTGACGTTGCGTTCAAAAAGCGTGGTCGCTTCTGATCCGTCATTGAAATATCCAAGGTCTCTGCCGTCGGTTTCTCTCTCTTCAAAATAGT
This sequence comes from Nitrospirota bacterium, assembly GCA_016213935.1. Lineage (GTDB taxonomy): Bacteria > Nitrospirota > Thermodesulfovibrionia > UBA6902 > UBA6902 > JACQZG01. The sequence continues at coordinate 16,464 of JACQZG010000025.1, read as the reverse complement.
TATCAGTGGTATACCCGAATATTTTTTCAAGGGGGGTTTCCGTGTCATCGCTCGGTTTTTCGGGGATTTCATCTTCATGCCTTTCGTCCGTTTGAGCCTTTTTTTCAAGAGGTTCTCTTTCAGTCACTTCTTCGAGAAAAGGATTGTTCATCAGTTCCTGATTAAGTGATTGGGACAGTTCAAGCAAAGGCAGCTGAAGCAGCTTGATTGATTGCTGAAGCTGAGGCGTCAGCACCAACTTTTGCGACATCTTGATCTGAAGCTGCTGCTCTTGCCGTACCATTACAGTCTGAATTCCTCGCCAAGGTAGCTTTTTCTGACGAGGTCGTTATTAATAAGCTCTGTCGGGACTCCATGCGCGAGTATTTTGCCGTCGCTTATGATGTATGCCCTGTCCGTTATTGACAGGGTTTCTCTGACATTGTGGTCCGTGATTATCAGTCCTATCCCTTTGTCTTTAAGCTGAGCGAGGGTCTTCTTTAACTCAATAACGGCAAGGGGGTCTATGCCGGCAAATGGTTCGTCGAGGAGAATGAATATCGGGTCGATCGCAAGCGCTCTGGCAATCTCAACTTTTCTCCGTTCCCCGCCTGACAATTGATACCCAAGCCGTCTTGAGAGATGGATCAGGTTGAACTCTTCCATAATGGTTTTGACTTTTTCCTCTTTGTCCTTTTCAGCGGCCCCCGTCAACTCAATGACTGCTCTTATATTGTTCTCCACGTTCAGTTTTTTAAATATCGAGGTCTCCTGAGGGAGGTAACCGATTCCTTTTCTCGCTCTTTTATACATTGGGAAACTGCTCAGGTTTTCGCCGTCGAGATATATTGAGCCGCTATCAGGGTCGATCAGGCCGAGTATAATGTAAAATGACGTGGTCTTGCCGGCGCCGTTGGGGCCAAGAAGCCCTACCACTTCTCCGGAGTTGATTTCCATGGAAATTTCAGAGACAACGGGCTTTCCGCTATAGCTTTTTTTTAACTCTTTTATCTCAAGAGTATGCATAAGATTAGTCCGGTTTATTTTTTATGAGCACCCTGCTTCCTTCGACCATGGCTTTTTCATCTTTCAGGAAATAGATTATTTTTGTACCGGCGATTGAGTTTCCCTTCTCAATTACTTTAGGGTTGCCCGTAAATATGATTTTTTCTTCATCGTCTATATATTCGGCTTCATTTGAAAAAATCGTCATTTCACCTTTTTGCACTCTGACATTGCCAAGGACAAATATCTTTGCTATCTTCTTGCCCCCGGCGTCGTAGAAGACTGTCATCTTATCCGATGCAATGCTGATATCTTCTGAAGCAGCGACAACCGAGCCCTCAAAAACAGCTGTATTGTTTTTGCTGTCGGCTATCAATGTGTCGGAAGTGATGAATATCGGACTTTCCTTGCTGGCATGAGAGGCTGACGCGGCAGAAATCGAGAGAGGGAAAAGTAGTACGGCAAAAAATAAGTTAACGGTAAAAAGTGCCCTTGACATTTCTGAGTATCCTTATCTTATCCTCATTCACCTTTGCTGTAAGCCCGGTTCCTTTTATGGTGAAACTGTCACTTGTAAACTCGATATCTTTATCTGTTGCGATTGTCTTTTCACTGCTGATCCATCTGAGCGAATCAGTTTTCAAAACACCGTTTTTGAGTTTTATCTCAATTTTTTCTGTTACGTAAAGGTCTTTGCTTTTAAGGTCATAAATGCTTTTTCCGCCTGATATGTATACCTGTGGTTCATTGAGTATTTTCAATTCAATTGAATCGATAAAAATCTCTTTCTTGTCTTCGGGAAAGGTCGCATTCTCCGCAAAAAGCTCCCATGCGAGCTGCCCTCCCTTTTTGTGGTTAAGATGAAGGCCGCGCATTGAAGATGTATGATATGAAGGGGTCAGATTAATGCCGTCTTCTTTATAGCCTATAATAATTAAAATAATCAGGGCCGTGCTTATTGATAAGACAAGGAAGAATTTCCCCTTCATTCTACGAATATTCTATCACAAGGGCTGTGCCAAGTAAAGTTATTGGCAAGGAAAATGCTAAGAGATAATCCATTTAATGAATACATAATCTAACTATCTGCGGCCGCACCCCGGTTTTTTGCAGTTTATTAATGTTGCTTATTAATTTATAAAATATTTAAGAGCATTTTTCCGAAATCTTTCTGTATAATACCATGAATTTATCAGGTTATCGGCCCGGAAGATAACTCAGGTTATTAATAATGGCAAAAGCAGACACCTTTAAAAGAGGGGTTCATCCTCCTGAGTCAAAAGGACTTACCTCGGGAAATTCAATAAAAAAGGTGAAGCTGCCTAAAAAGGTTGTGATACCTCTGAGCCAGCATATCGGCGCGCCCGCAAAGGCTGAAGTCGCTATAGGTGATGTTGTCAAAAAGTATCAGTTAATCGGTTCCGCAACGGGCTTTGTTTCCGCTCCTGTCCACGCTTCCGTGTCAGGCAGGGTTGTCGCTATAGGCGATTTTCTTCATCCTTCAGGCAGAATGGTTTCTTCAGTCATCATAGAGAGTGACGAGAAGGATGAGGGTCTTGCCTTAAATGAAAATCCTGACTTTATGGGGTTGACTCCTGACAGCATAAAGTCTCTAATCAGCAATGCGGGCATTGTCGGCCTGGGGGGGGCGGCATTTCCCACCAATGTTAAGCTTTCCCCGCCTAAAGAAAAGCCGGTTGATGTGGTTATTATTAATGGCGCTGAATGCGAACCATACCTGACCGCGGATCACAGGCTGATGGTGGAACAGCCCAATGATATCGTGAACGGGCTTAAACTTATCATGAAAGCTGTCGGCGTAAGCAAGGGCTATATCGGGGTCGAAAAGAACAAACCTGATGCCATCGAAAAGATGAAGAAGGCTTCAGAAGGTGAGGCAGATATTGAAGTAAGGCCGTTAACGGTAAAATACCCTCAGGGTGCGGAGAAGATGCTCATAAAGGCCGTTACCGGAAGGGAGGTCCCGTCTAAAGGCGGGCTTCCCATGGACGTGGGCGCGGTTGTGCATAATGTCGGCACTGCTTTGGCAATATATGAAGCAGTCCGTTATGGAAAACCTCTGATCGAGAGGGTTGTCACGGTCACAGGCAAGGGGGTCAGGGAGCCTGAGAATCTTATGGCCCGCATAGGAACCCTTGTTTCGGATTTAGTCGAGGAGTGCGGCGGCCTGTCTGACGGGGCCGTTAAGGTTATAAGCGGCGGGCCGATGATGGGGTTTGCGCAATGGAGCCTTGATGTGCCGGTTGTCAAAGGCACTTCAGGGATTCTAATACTTAGTGAGGATGAATTCACATCAAACGATGAGTACTTTGCCTGTATCAGGTGCGGCAGGTGTATAGATGCTTGTCCAATGGGCCTTAATCCCTCGATGCTGAGCATCCTTTCAGAAAAAGGTTTTTTTGAAGAGACAAAAGAATATAACTTGTTTGACTGTTTTGAATGCGGCTCATGCGCTTTTGTGTGCCCGTCAAAGAGACCGATTGTTCAGTTTGTGAGGCTTGCCAAGTCTCAGACGAAACCGGGCTAAACAGGTTTTAAAGTTAATTAGTCGAAAGTTAAAAGGTAACGATGGCTAAAGAAACAAAAGAGAAACAACTGGTTGTATCGGTCAGCCCTCATGTTAGGGATGAGGAGTCGATTGCGAAGATAATGTGGAGCGTAAACTTCGCGCTCTTCCCTGCCTTGATAGCCTCTTTCTATTATTTCGGCCCGAGAGCTATGATCGTCACACTGCTTTCAATAGTATCTTCAATTGGTTTTGAATACGCTTATCAGAAGTTTGTCGGGAAAAAGACTACGATTAATGACGGAAGCGCTTTCCTGACAGGCCTCCTCATCGGCATGAACCTCCCGCCCCAGCTTCCTTTTTATATACCTGTCATGGGTTCTTTTGTCGCTGTCGTACTTGTCAAACAGTTGTTCGGCGGGCTCGGCTACAATATATTCAATCCGGCGCTTGTGGGACGGGCGTTTCTGCTCGTTACATGGCCAAAACTGATGACGACATGGAAGGAACCTTCAGCGGCCTTTGTCGGGCTTGACGCCAAGACTACCGCCACCCCTCTCGGCATTTTAAAAGAAGAGGGTATATCCAAGCTTCTGGAAGAATTCGGAACAAAGAATGACCTGTACATAAGCCTGCTTACAGGGCACAGGGCCGGTTCGCTGGGAGAGACATCCGCAATATTTCTTATCATCGGCGGTTTATATTTATTATATAAGCGTTATATTACCTGGCATATTCCGGTCTCATTCGTAGGCAGTGTCGCAGTTATTGCGTGGATATTCGGAGGCAAGGGAGCGCTCTTTACCGGAGACCCGCTTATCCATCTCATGAGCGGCGGCTTGATGCTCGGGGCTTTTTTCATGGCTACGGATTATGTCACCTGCCCTTCGATCAGAAAAGGGCAGATAATATTCGGCATAGGATGCGGCGCCTTAACCATGCTTATTCGTCTGAAGGGAGGGTTTCCCGAGGGCGTTATGTTCGCGATACTTCTCATGAACTGCTTTGCCCCTCTGATCGACAGGGGCGTAAAGCCTAAACTGTTTGGGGAAGTTAAGGCGGTGAAGAAATGACAAATAAGGAGATGCTAAAGATCACGGTCAATCTTGTTGCCGTCTATCTTATCGGCGGGCTGCTCATTGCGTTTGTTTACGCCAAAACTTCGCCTATCATGTTCATCAAGGCAAAAGAGGAAAAAGAGGCCGCGCTCAAGACCATGATACCTGATGCGGACAAAATTGAACTGCTCGGCGAATGGTCTCCCCATCATAAACATGCCGGGTATTACGCGGCAAAAAAGGGCGGGGAGAATATAGGTTATGTTGTCGAAGGTTTCGGCAAAGGCTATTCGAGTTATATAAATTTTCTTGCCGCCGTTGACAGGAATTTTACGGTTAAGAAGATAAAGATCCTGCATCACGCTGAAACTCCCGGGCTCGGTGATGAGATAGAGAAGGATTACTTTCTCGACAGGTTCCCGGGCAAGACTGTTGACACCCTCGTAGTCATAAAGGGGGAGACGGCCGACAAGGTCGAGGCTATCTCCGGCGCTACAATATCAAGCCGCGCCGTTACTGAAGACGGGGTAAGGGCAGGCGTTAAAATGTTGATGGAAAAACTGTCCGGCAGCGGGCAACAGGCAAGCGAGGGGCACGGAGAAGGGGAGAAACACTAATATGGGCCACACAACTAAGAGCAACTGGGAATTAATAAAGAACGGGATGTTCAGCGAGAACACGATCTTCAAAATGGCGATCAGCCTTTGCCCTTCGATCGCTGTCACGAACAGCCTGAAGAACGGCTTTTTTATGGGTGTCTCCGTAATCTTTGTGCAGGTGATGGTCAATCTCACCGTTTCCTTAATAAGAAACTTTATAAACCCAAAGATCCGCATCCCGATATTTATGATGGTCATTGCCGGTTATGTCAGCATCATTGATATGTCTATGGCCGCATGGGCCAGGCCGGTATATAAACAGATAGGGCTTTACATTCAGCTTATTGTCGCTTTTGCGTCGATCTTTGCGCGCGCCGAGGTATTCGCGGTGAAGAACAAGCTTATCCCTTCAATAGCTGACGGGCTTGGGATGGGAATCGGATTTTTTCTTGCGATGGTTGTCATCAGTTTCTTCAGGGAGCTCTTGGGAAAAGGCGCTTTATGGGGAATCCCGATTGTTCAGGGCAATCCCTTATTGATAATGGTGCTTCCGGCCGGAGGTTTCTTCGCGGTCGGGCTCCTGATGGGATTCTTCAATTGGCTTGATGCGAGGGTTGCGGCAAAAAAGGCAGCATGAAATGAACCGCAGAGAACACAGGGAAGAAGAGAGAATAAAACAATGTCTGTCTTCATCTTCTCAACTTTTCCAAGTTAACTCTGTGACCTCTGTGGTTAAAAAAATAGGAGTCAAGAATGGATTTTAACAAACTCTTTCAACTCATTATCGCGGCCTCGCTCATAAATAATTTTGTATTCACGCGGTTTTTAGGCTTATGCATCTTCTTCGGTGTTTCGAAAAAGATGGAGACTGCGGTCGGGATGAGCATAACATTCACGGCGGTGATGGTCGTAAGCGCGGCTCTGAGCTGGGTGGTGTTTCAATATATTATGGTTCCGCTTGATATTACGTTCCTGAAGATAATAGTATTCATAGGCATCATCGCCGCTCTCGTGCAGTCTGCAGACACGATAATGAAGAAGGTGAGCCCCTCGCTTTATTACAAACTCGGCATCTACCTCGCGCTTATCACCACGAACTGCATAATCCTTGCTGTCCCTCTCATAAATGCTGGAGAAAGTTATACTTTTATAGAAAGCATGGCATTCGGGCTCGGCTCCGGCCTCGGTTTCGCGCTCGCGCTTGTCATCATGGCGAGCATCCGTGAAAAACTCGAGGTTGCGGATATCCCAGCGCCTTTTAAGGGGATGCCGATATCATTTATCGTCGCAGGATTGATAGCATTGGCTTTCACAGGTTTTTCAGGGTTGATAACATTGTACGAGCTTAGAGCTATCAGCCGTTGGCTATAAGCTAAAAAGAGAAGGATTGAGAATGTTTGATTCTAAAATCACAGGAGAAAAAAAGCCGGTATTATTCTTAATTGCGGCCGCATCCCTGCTTTTCTGCTCTTCGGCAGTTTACGCAGGCGTCGGCGGCGGGGTTGACGCACGAGAATCCGTCAATCTTATTGATGTCCTGAAATTCACGGCGGTATTTTTGCTCGGCATCAGCGCTATATTCGGCGTCGGGCTTGCCTTTGCCGCAAAGAAGTTCGCGGTTCAGGAAGACCCGCGCATTGATCAGGTTTCCGAATGCCTTGCTCACGCTCATTGCGGTGCATGCGGTTTTGCGGGATGCAGGCAGTACGCCGAAGCAGTCGTGCTTAATCCTGATATTGCGCCGAATCTATGCACTCCCGGAGGCAAGGCTTCTGCCGAGGCGGTCGCCAAAATCACGGGTAAGGAGATAACGCAGCTTGAGCCGAAGATCGCAAGAGTTTTTTGCAACGGGGGAAAATCGAAGTCAACCAGAAGATTTATATATGAAGGGATAAAAGACTGCAAAGCCGCCGTGCTCGCGAGCGGCGGAGATAAATCCTGCATCTACGGCTGTCTCGGGTATGGGACATGTTTCAGAGCCTGCCCGTTTGACGCCATAACCATGAGCGATGAGAATATCCCGGTAATCAATCCCGCCAAGTGCACTGCGTGCGGAAGCTGCGTGAAGGCCTGCCCGAAAAAGATTATTGAGATACTCCCGTTGTCAAAAGAGGTTTTGGTCACATGCCGCTCAAAGGATAAAGGCGCTGCTACGAAAAAGAACTGCCTTGTCGGCTGCATAGCCTGCGGCATCTGCGTTAAAGTCTGTCCTTTCGACGCGGTTTCAATCTCTAGTGACCTTGCATCGATAGATGTGAATAAATGCAAGGTCTGCGGCCTGTGTGCAGCCAAGTGCCCCACCAACGCGATCGTTGACAACATTCCCGTCAGGCCAAAGGCCTTCATTAATGAGAAATGCACAGGCTGCGGCATCTGCGCAAAAGTCTGCCCTGTTAACGCCGCCTCAGGCGAAAGAAAGGAGAGGCACGTTATTGATCAGAATAAGTGCATCGGCTGCGGCATCTGCACTGCGAAATGCCCCTCGCTTGCGATAGAGGGAACGATCAATTATGCCGAAATAGCCCTTGAATTTGAGGCCAAAAAAGCGGCAAGGGAAAAGGCTAAAGCTGAAAAGGCCGAAGAAGGGGTCGCAAGCGTGTAGCGGCTTTTTATCCCCGAGAAACAAATGGTGGGCGATGTAGGTTTCGAACCTACGGCCTCTGCCGTGTGAAGGCAGCGCTCTCCCCCTGAGCTAATCGCCCTGAGTTGAATCCATATCAGGATGCCAAGCGGATTTTATTGTTATCTATCTTAAATATTCATCCTGATTAAATCAAATATCAGCGTCTGCCCCTCTTTTAATTGAAAATTGCATTCTCAAATTGTAAAATTGTTTATCATTTTCAGGTAAAACCAATATTGCCGCGGGTGATGACAGGAATGAATATATGCCTGTAAAGGTACTGATAGTTGACGACGATGTGGCGCTTGCCACCCAGCTTAAATGGTTTCTTCCTAAAAAATATACCTCTCTTGTCGCTCATACCGCTGAAGACGCCTTCTCTATTTCTTGCTACAACAACATTGATATTGTCCTTCTCGACCTGGGCCTGCCTCCGTATGAAAATACCCCGGAGGTGGGGCTGGCGCTTTTGAACAAGATGCTCTCCCGTAAATCCACGGTTAAGATAGTAGTGCTTACCGGGCAGAAGGAGAGGAATGTGGCCGTGAAGGCGATATCTCAGGGGGCGTTTGATTACCTGCTGAAGCCCGTCGGGGAGGCGAGGCTTCTTGACTCTCTCAACAGGGCTGAGTTCTTTCTCGATATCGAGTCTGATATTCTGCCTGAAGAGAAATCAATTAAGATAGATCCTCAAAGCCTTAATGAAGGGTTTGAATCTCTTAAGGAAGACGTAAAGAAACACATCATCGAGGAGGCTCTCGCGAAGACAGAAAACAATGTATCTAAAACTTCAAGGCTTCTCGGGCTCAGAAGGACATCCGTATATTATTATATCAACAAATACAATCTGAGACCGAAGGATAAATGAAGCCCCTTATCCTCTTAGCGATAGCTTCCGCCGCCGGCCTGCTTTCTCTTATAATAACCCGGACGTACAAGAAGAACCGGGCGATAATACTCTTTTTTGCCGCTGACATCATTCTCCTGACGGTAGTTTATTATTACCTCATTTACCTTTATCACATTGTTTCATATCTCGCGCTACTCTTTTTGTTCGTTTTTATCCTCTCTGTCATGAGAGCAACTCCCAGAAGCAGGTCTTTTTCTCTGAAGGATGAGGAAATGCTTCCGGAAAACAGGAGGGCCGTTCGTTCATCTCTTTACGAATGGCTCGATACCTTTATTAAATACGCGTCATTCGGCCATCTCGCCTTAGCCTCTATCCTTGTATCGGTCTTTCTCCTTCCTGAAGTTTACCATTCAATCCCGATCGTTGCCGGCGTGGGAATCGTCTTTTTCTCTCTTTTGAACCTGAACCTTATCCGCAAAAGAAAAAACCTGCCGGCCTTTGACAGGCTTTTCATCTATGTTCTTTATGTCAAAGTCATTGCCCTGGCATTATCCCTTAATCCGTTTTTTGTCCTGAGATACCCTTATGCTCTGCCTCTCTCCTCGCTTCTTGCGTCGTCGGCGGGCTTCGGGGTGCTTCTCAGGGGCGAACTCTTCGTTTTCAGGGTCAGGGCATCCGCGGATATGCTGTGGAAAACACTCCTGCTTATCAGCCTTATCATTTACGGCGTAATCCTTGTCTATCTTGACCGTTATTCCACGCAGGAACTCTTTCTTTTTTATGTAAGGATAGTTTTAGTATCCGGATTCATAATAATATCGGGCACGCTTCTCTTCAGCCGCGCGGCAAGGCACAGGGTCAAATTTTTTCTTCTGCGGAATCTCTATGTCAGCAAATATAACCTTCATGAGATACTCACTCATATATTTTCCCTCCAGCAGAAGAGCAGTGACAGTATCAATTATTTCATTAAAGAGGTTTTGAATTATCTGTTTGAAGGTTATCCTTTCTCGGGCATTCTCTTCATGTTTAAAGCCGGAGATGAAAAGATTGAGGAGCGGATAGGCGATACGGAAGAAAAAATGCTTCCTCTTGTCTTTTCTGACGAGGCGGGGCCTGCGAGGATATCGATTGCTTATTACGGAAAAGAGGTTTTCGACGAGGACGACAGGCTCAATCTGAAATTAATTTCAGACCTGGTTTTCAGGATGGCCTCGGATATGTACCTGAACCGTACCAGAATCTTCAGGGAGAAGCTCGAGATAGCGGAAAGGCTGAAGCTTTTTCTGATACATGATTTAAAGAATATATGCCATACTCTCAACATGCTTCAGAAGAATATCTCCAGGGTTCAGCCTTCGGAGGTGGATGAATTCATGGCAGATTTTCGCCTGACAGTCCCTCACATCGTCAAAAGGGCGGAGAAGATACTTAATACCATAGGGATACTCAGGGAAGGGAACAACCCTGCCGTGTTTTCGCTCAAGGAGGTGGTGGAAGAGATCCTGAGCATATTTCATAAAAAGCATTTATTCGAGATGCGGTTTGAGGGCGATGACAGGGTATATGCCGATAAGGCGACCGTCATGATTGCCGTTGAGAATATCCTGCGCAACGCGCATGATAAATCTTTTGAGAATACGGATATGAAGATAAATATAGAGGGCAGGAGGGTCGATGAAAATTACGTTCTTTCAATATGCGATAACGGGCCGCCAATCAACGAAGAGTTTAAGGCAAGGATATTTGAGCCTTTCTTCACGACAAAAAAGGGTGGAATAGGCATAGGCCTATATCAGGCGAAAGAGTTTATTGAGTCGCAGAAGGGGTCTATCTTGGTTGATAATCTCCCGGGCGGGGTCTGTTTTATCGTTAAACTCCCTGCGGGCCAATATCACCTTTTTAAATAGGATGTAAAATTATTAGACGGTTGACCTCTTAATTGAATATTAATATCATAGTAAAAGCCATCCTGCCTTATTTGTAGGTTATCTGACAAACCGAAGTTAACGCGAACTGGCTTAAGGTTAATGTAAATGCGAAACTGCGATTTAAATGAATCGGGCTTTTTGATAGTTTTGACCATCTTGCTTATATTGACAGTAAGCCTTGCCGCCTTCGGCTTCTTTTACTTCAGTGATTTTCTGATAAAATCGAGGGCGGGCGATCTGGTACAATGGTGCAGGAAGTGGGAGTCTGCCGAGCTTAATTATTATTTCAGGCTTGACAGGCTTGCCGGCGACGCTAACGGGAATGGGATTATAGCTGATGAGAATGAGCCGGTTTCCCCGATAAAAGACCTTATAAGGTCCGAGGTCATTGCCGAATCTCAAAAGAAGATTGACATTGGAGATTCGGTTTTTAATATAAAAATAGGGCATGACACTGTTAAAGGAAAGGACAGGAATGTATTCATTATATGCCCTTCTTCGGAATGTGAGAAGCCTTTAACAAATGAAGAGGCATTAATTATGCAGACTGCCGATAAACTTGTCGACGGTTCAGCCGATGCCTTGGCGGGCAACTTTAACGGCGTCGCGGGCGTAACCCTTAAGTGTGACGGCGAAGCGGTCCTCGATGTGAGAGAAGGCGACAATTCTGCTGATTGGAATAATTCCATATATGTAGGCGCCGCGTATTATTTCGACGACTACAGGCAGTAACCCATTGTTTTTACTTGGCTAATCCCCAATGAGGTCTTCGCAAGCTGAACCATGTCCTCCATATTCTGTCAAATTCTTAGACAGTTGACGGCATTAACCATATCGAATAGTCTTTAACTATTAAGCCGCATGGGGTTACTTTCTGTTTCTGATTAATTAAATGAAATCAAATCATAATAAAGGTTTTTCTCTGGTTGAGCTTTCCATAGTGTTGGTCATAATAGGCCTGCTTATTGCCGCGCTTGTTAAAGGCAAGGCTATCCTTGAGAACGCGAAGATAAAGAGGGTCATAGGGGATATCGAGTCTGTATCTTCAGCTTATAACGCTTATTATGATTTATACAGCGCGTATCCTGGGGACGACGAGAACGCAAGCGGGAGGTGGGCCGGGGTGGCTAATGGCAACGGCGACAGCTATATAGGGGGAGCTAACTGCGACTCTAACCCTGCGGACGGACAGGAGTGCAATGAAGCATGGCAGGCGCTCAGGGCGGCGCTGATGGTGCAGGGAGACCCGTCTGATAGCGGCACAGGCGCTTTGCCTATTCATGCTCTCGGCGGGATAATCTGGATATGGAACAGTTCGGCTGACGGAGGCGGTATGGCTGAATTCGGCATAATCGGGGTCAGGAATTATATAGGAATTACAAACTTAAGAAGCGAGATTGCTGAAGTTATAGATAACAAGTTTGATGACGGGGTGTATAACACAGGTATGGTTCAGGGCAGCGCTGACTATACAACAGACCCTGAGTCTATAGTGACAATTTATTACGCGCTGTAATAGCCCGCACTGTTTCATTATTAGACATGTCTCAATCTTAGTCAGTTGACGGCAACAAAAGGCTGTTTTATATTGGAGTCAGATAGAGCAGAAAAATTAAAATAAAGGGAGGTGAAAAAGGAGCAAAATTTTTCAGATCGTCAGGCAAAAATATTAACACTCGCGGCAAATAATACCGCCGCGGAAAACTAAAAGGAGGAAAAAGAGATGAAAGCGTTTCAGAAAATGAGAGAAGAAAAAGGTTTCACGCTGATCGAACTTGCGATCGTCCTTGTCATAATCGGTATCATCATCGGCGCCGTTCTGAAGGGACAGGACCTTATCGAATCAGCCCGCATCAAGAGATTTGACAACACATTAAGGGAATGGGAGACCTCTGTCTGGACATATGTTGACAGAAAAGGTATATTCCCGGACGACTCTGACGCAAACGGCATAATCGGCGATGTTGCCACATCCCTCTCTGCTGGGGAATATATCGAAGCCGCAAACTTCATCAACAATCCTGATGACAACCCATTGACGATTGGAAGCTTGCAGTGGTGGGTATATTTCGGCAATGACGGCACAGGAACGCCCAAAAATGTGATGGTGGTATGCGCAGCGGTTGATTGTAATACAACGTTTGATGATACGTATGTGAAGTATGTTGAATCATTTGATACCATTATTGACGGCACAGTCGGTTCAGACGGTAACGTGACTTGTAATGACGGCCAGCCGACTCTGGTTGTCAGCTCTTCAGCAGACACAAATGAGAGACATGTTACGGCTGTTGTTACTCCCGCTGGCCAAACCTGTGCAACCTCAAGCCGTGCGATTGTCTATTTCTTTGACAGAGGAAACTAATCTGCACGCTGATTGTTTATAGCAGAAGTGAAGATGGCTTGGAAACTGACGGGGGCGAAAGCCCCCGTCAGTTTTTTTATGTAAAAAGGGATATTATTGATTGACTTATATTATTGCTATGATATAATTAATTGTAAAATACGTTAAGTGTTAATCATTAATAGGAGAAAGATAAGATGAACCTCAGGGAAGAGAAGGGATTTTCACTTATAGAGCTTGCCCTCATACTTGTCATCATCGGGATAATAATCAGCATCGTGCTTAAAGGGCAGGATGTTATTGAGTCTTCACGCATGAAGAGGTTTGAGACAGAGGTGAGGCACTGGAGGACCACGGCATGGCTCTTTCTTGAGAGGAAAGGCAACTTTCCAGGAGATACAAACAACAATGGCATTATTGGCGATGAGTCCACAGGTGTTATACCCGGGACATTAGCCATACAAAGCGCGAACCTTATTAATCCTCCCAAATCGAACCCATTAGTTGCTGGCAGCCTGAATTTCTGGCTTTACTGGGGTTATGACGGTGCTGAGACAAGTAAAAAAAATGTAATGGTTATATGCGCAAACGATGACTGTTCTTTGCCTTTTGAGGGAAATGAGGGGGCTGGCAACATGAAGTATGTTGAATTTCTTGACGCTGTTATTGACGGCCAGATTGACGGTAATGACGGCAGAGTGAGGGCAGGGTCTGATTCCCCGGTCCTCGACCCGGCAGGTGCAGGAGTGAGCAATGACAGGACAGTAAAGTCTGTGCCTCCAAGCACCTCGTGGACTTCAGGCACAACTAAGGCGCTCATATACTACATAGACCAGCATATCTGAGAGATTACATCCTAAAGGTGCCCGCCTTTTTACTTAACAGCCGGATTCTTAACCATTACGCGGCCTTTTCAGAAAATCAGAGCCATATCATATGAATAATCAAAAGGGATTTGGTATAACTGATATAGTCGTATTAGTCGCCTCTATTAGTATTATTCTTCTTGCCCTCTTAAAGGGATGGGATATGATAGAGGATGCGAAGCTCAAGAAGTTTGAGAATAATGTACGTAAATGGGAGGAGGCGGCAAAAGATTACTATTTTATTAAAGGGAAAAGCTCGCGCGCTTCTGAATCCGGCATTCAGAGCCTTCCGCCTTCAAACCCTATGATTATAGGGAACCTCACATTCTGGGTCTACTACAGGCCTGACGGAAGAAAAGAGAATTTTTTTGTTATATGCGCAGACAGCGCCTGCTCCGAGGCTTTCTCAGGCAAGAAGCTCAAGTATGTTGAGTCATTTGATTTTGTCATAGATGGCGAGGGGGACGGAAAGGCCGGCAGCGTTTTGGCAGTGTCCCGCGTCTCTATCGAAGGTTCGGGCGAGAGCGCGGCGGTAGCAGGCTTTGACGCGAATGATAAAGTTGACTGGGAATCGGGCAAAAGCGCAGCTCTTGTGCATTACACTGACAACCGCCGGAGATAATCGCGCTGCAATCAATCACATTTCCATTTTAACTTCCACAGGTTTTTCTTTTGACATGGGTAATGAATTTTGTTATCTTTTACCTGCATGAATAAAGAAACGCCCAGAAATTTCTCTATCGCATTGCTTTATCTCTTCTTTCTCCTTCTCATTCACATCAGTATCAGAAACATCGGCAGTTCAACAGCCACCCCGGTTTCTTACATGGCGTGGATGGCCGCCTCGCTCCTTTTCTTCTCTTCCTTTATCAGGGTTTTCTTTTATGACGGCGCCAGGTATGTTTCCCCTCATATCACTCCTTACATCGCCGTTTTTCTCTGCCTCGTAATTCTTCCGGCCTTCTTTAATCCCATATACGACATGCCTTCTTTTATATTCAGAAAGGCCGGCTTGACAGGCGGGATGCTATTCTTCCTCTCCCTGCACCAATTGGAGTTAAATGATGATGAGAAAGAGAGGCTTCTTTATGTGATATTTATTTCGGGATTTATCGAGGCGTGCATCGGATTGTTTCAGTATTTTCTGCCCGGACTCAGGATCCCGTTTGTCGCCTATTCAACGCCCGGAATCATATACGGGAATTTTCAGCATCACAACCTCCTCGCCTCTTTTCTTGCGACTTCGCTGGTGATATCACTGTTTGCCGTAAGCGGCTCTTTCTTTGACTCCCTTAAGCGGCATTTTAAAATGCTCTTTTATCTTATGAGCGGCGTCATCTCCTTTACCCTCTTTCTCACAGGCTCGAGGACAGGGCTGATAGGCTTAGTGCTTGGATGCGGCGTGCTCTTCTTCGCAAAACAGGCCTCTTACAGAAAGGCGCCGGGTTATCTTGCCGTTTGGCTCCTTGCGATAGCGTTAGGCTTCGGCTCAAACTTCATAACAGAGAAATTCATATATCAGAAAGAGCGCGGTGTATTTTCCACCGCTGGAAAGCTCAGAGTTACTGTCGAAAGCCTTACAGGAGAGAAGGATTCTGACCCGAGACTCCTTATGTACAGGACGTCATATGAGATGTTTAAGGATAAGCCGCTGTTAGGGCACGGGCCCGACGGCTTTATCAGCAAATATGTGTACTACAGAAGGGTGGCGGCGGCGGAAAGGTTTGACAGGGCTGTCAGTATCGGAACATTCACTAACCATCCTCATAATGAATTCCTGAGCATCCTGATAGAGTCAGGGATTGCCGGAGGCGCGGGGCTTCTGATATTGATATCTGTTTTTGCGCTTTATCTCTTCAGGCTCGGCAGGGAGAAGGGCGGCCTCTATGCCTCTCTTCTGCTTCCTATAGGGCTTCATTCGCAGGTAGAGTTCCCGTTTTATCAATCCGCCGCGCATTGGCTCCTTTTTCTCTTTTTACTCTATCTTCCTTCATCTTTTTTTACACACTCGGTAATCATGCCTAAGGCAAACCTTCTGCGCAAAGCGCTTTTTGCGGTTGCCGCATGCATTGTCGTATTGATAAACATTTTCCTCTTCAGGACGTTAAAGGCAAACGCTGATCTGACAGAGTACTACCGCCTTTTGACCTCAGAGGGGGTGAACAGGACTGAGATTATTAAGCCGGCGCTTAATAATCTATACCTCGGCCAATTTACCCGGCGCATGCTTATGGACATCAGGCTTGGGGCGGCGTTGAAAAAGAATGATAATAACTTTCTGTTAAATTACGTTGAATGGGCAGAAGAGGAAAGAAAGCATTTTCCGCACTTTATGCTTTTTGAAGGAGAAGCACGCGCACTCTTTATCCTCGGCAGAAAAAAAGAGGCTTATGCCATGCTTGATGAGGGATTGAGCCTTTATCCGGACAACTCTCTTTTGAAAGAGACAAACAAGGAACTCGGCTTAATGGATAATCAATAAGAATGTTAAGGATATCATTGTCATTTTGATTACACAAAGCCCCTTTTTCATTTTACTCACCCTTATTTTTTTACTTTTGATGCACGTGCCTGTGCCGGGGATAGGAGGAGTAGCGGCGGCGGGGCAGGAGTATTTGATGTGGGTGGTTATAATTACGCTGTTGTTGTTTTCAGTATTTAAAGCAGTAAAAGATAAGGTCT
>JACQZG010000024.1 GCA_016213935.1 Nitrospirota bacterium | reverse complement strand
TGACAGGCGTAAAGCCATATCCGGTGTTACAGAACCGCGCTCGTTTACAATTTTTGATAATGTCTTTCTTGAGACCCCAAGAATCTCGGCAAGCTCTGAAACCGTTAAAGATAATGGTTCCATGTAATGCCGTCTCAATATGCCTCCCGGATGTGTTGGAGGTCTTTTCCTTGTTCTCATGTTGTCACCTTCCTAATGATAGTCAATGTAATTAACATCATAGGCATTGGCTTCTTTGAAACTGAAAACTACTCTCCAGTTGCCTGAAACCTTTACCGCCCATAATCCTTTCATCTTCCCTTTGAGCTGATGCAGGTCCGATCCTGGAAATTTCATATCAGTTACATCTCTTGCGGCATCAAGCCTGTCAAGTATGTCGGCTAATTTCTGAGCGTGTTGTGCTTGAATACCTTTCTTGGTTCCATTGTAGAAATAGTTCTCCAGACCTTTATGTTCAAAGCTCTTAATCACAATTACAGTGTAACCCATGGAGTTACGCTTGTCAATCAGAACAAGAGACTGTAGAAAAAGCCAGTTATTAACTTGTTCTGCTCTCTCTTGAATTTGTAACATTTTATGCACTATGCGGTACAGAAGCCGCCGTGCAAGAAGCAATACCTTACTACACTATTAAGCTAACGAGCCTGAGGAAACTACAATTGCATGTTTGCAAGCCTGAACCCATTCCCCTTTCCATTCCCCTTTCCACTCGTTCAACTCCACTGACTTGTTATCTGCTGCTTTGGTTCCAAACTTTGTTCTCAAGTCTGTTGTAACCACGTTGCTTATAGAATTTCATAAACTCAATGTTGTCGGATGCTGGGAATTCAACTTTAATTTCATCTGACAAATTATTTAAAACCTTGTGACCAATAGTTTTTGAATACTTCCCGCGCAATGCTTTTTCATACCAATGCAAAAGATCGCTTTCTGTTACTATGCTTTGAATTTTAGATTTCCACCCGATTTGATTTAAGAGTGAGACGATAAGTTTTTGTTCACTATCTTTGCAAACGATTACAATTCTGTCGGCTGATACGGACGTAACAATATTTTCAGCAAGTTCTTCCGTTAATGACAAATGTTTGATCTGAATTGCAAGACCGAAATTAGCCCACATATCAAGCCCTCTGTCTGCCGCATTAGTAACCCCAACACGATTTATTCTTGCTGGCATTTTAATTTTATTCTGTGCTGGAGTAAGTTGAATAACTCTTTGAGCAAAATCCTCAAACTCTTTTAAAATGTCTAACTTTGCTGGATTCATACTTACCTCAACCGTTACCTCTATTGCTTCAACAAGAGCTGAGAAAAGCGAGTAAACAATTATTTCGTAAATCTTGTCAATGCTTCTTCTCAATCCTGGCTCATTCCAGAATAATGCAAGGAATTCATCAAGTTGAAAGTTCGATTTATCGTGAGAAAGGCAATAAGCATTTCCTGACGACATCTGCGAAAATCGTTCAGAAAATTTTCGGTATATGTATGCTTCAACAATTCCTTTCTTTTCTCTATTCTCTTTACCGAGAGCAACCAAAACTCTCGGTGGGATGGCATTGTCATTGAAAACATCATCTTGGTATCTTGCAGATGATGTACTTGTTCTCCCAAGAAATTTTATGCAAATTATATCTCTCCACTTTTTTGAAGTGTTGCGGTAACTTTGAAGATCAGAAAGGTTAATGTCTTTTTCTACGCGGTCTCTATAAAGTATTTCAGCAACCTGAATAGGCTTGTATAAATGAACCCGTGCCTTGATAATTACTTTATCTAATGCTTGCTTTGCTTCAGTTATATTCATATTCGGGCTCTAAGAATGTTAGCTGAATGGTTTCTCTTGCTTGTTTCTTTGTTTCAATTGCAGTCATCATTTCCCCTGCAATTGATCTAATAACTGGAACGGTAACAGAGTTGCCTGCAAGCTTGCGAACCTGTGAATAAGGAACATTGATGATGAAATCATCAGGAAAACCTTGGAGCTTTAACATCTCTTTACCTGTTAATCTGCGAACACCGTTAACTAATAAATAATTATAACTGCCTCCCGCACGCAATGCACAAGAGAAAGGCAACGCTGAAATATTCCCGCCAATGTTTTCATGCCAAATAGAAGGATTGGGCGGGATACCTTTTAATGCTTCAATTCTTTTTGTTTTCATGCTTTCAGTAACAAAATAGTTCTTGGGAACGTCCTTATCATCGTCCAAAAATTGTGAAAGTGGTTTGTAATAGCCAAGAGCTTTGGGAAATTTGAAATGTATTGAGTCACGAAAACCTACTATGTAAATTCTTTCTCGTTTCTGAGGTATCCCGAAATCAAGTGAATTAATAACTTTGTAATAAACTGTATAGCCAAGTAGTTTTAATTTTTCAATAATAACTGCAAATGTTCTTCCATGGTCGTGGGTTGTTAATCGTTTTACATTTTCTAACAGGAAAGCATAGGGTTGTTTCGTTTTTAAAATCGCTTCAATATTGAAGAATAAAGTTCCTCTTGTATCGGCGAATCCGAGTTGTTTTCCTGCGATGCTAAAAGGTTGACAGGGGAAGCCAGCCAATAAAATCTCATGGTCGGGGATGTCTTCTGGGGCAATATCGTTTATGTCACCCAAAGGTTTTTCATTGAAGTTAGCTTCATACATTTTTTGTGCCGCCTTATCCCATTCGGAAGTAAAAACATTAATACAGCCGAATGCTTCAAAGGCAAGTCGTATGCCGCCAATGCCGGCAAAAAGGTCTATTGTTCTATATGGCTTTTTTATCATAAACTGTTTGTTCAATTTTGTTAATACAAAATTCTAATTTCTTCTCAATATCAATTCCCCAGAAACGTAAAACTATCCAACCACCTTTTCGCAAAGTGCGATTTACCTCTTTATCTCGTTGAATGTTCTGCTCTATCTTTTTGTACCAATACTTCTTGTTGGATTTGTGGTCATACTTGTGAACTTTCCAGTTTTTTCCATGCCAAAATTCACTATCAACAAAGATAGCTACTTTAATTCTCTTAAAAGTCAAATCTGGTTTGCCAAAAACTGTCTTATCATTTTTTCGGTATCGGAGTCCTCGTTGCCAGAGTACTTTTGCAAGTTTGGTCTCAATTTTTGAACCTGTGCTCTTTACAGCTTGCATTGTCTTTCGTCTTTGCTCTGCTGTAAGGCTGTCCATTTGTGGAATTATATCAAAAGTGTTTCTTAATATACCAACTTTATTTAACTTTAATTTCTATTTTATCAGCAAACATCATGATCGTAGAGCATTAAGCAAGCATATACTCATTCAGAGTAGCTAACAATTAATAATAGATGTATATTCACATTTCCTCAATCATAAATCATTTTAGAGATTAGTGATTAATAAATCAAGCAAAAAACCAGCCTTTTCAGTTAATGAATTATCTGGATTTATTCGTATTTGCTATGTAATATCCAGGAGATACGAACGGTCGTAATTTATAGCCGTTTTAATCATAACCGCGGGAAAGTAACTCCCTCCTGAAGGGCAAAAGAAGAAAGATTCTTCACCCCCGAAGGGGGCTCAGAATGACAACGGTTCACATCCCGCTTATGGGCATGGGGGTGAAGGTGAGGATGAAGATTGCCACTGACGCCCAGCCGATGAGTTTTCTCCTCGGGTCAAGCTCTATCGCGGGATAGACGACAGGCGGATGCCTGTATCCTATGATGAGCATCAAGACTGCCCAGACGAGCCAGCCGTTCCATGAGAATACGCCCATGATTCCGAGGACAGGGATGCTCACCTTTGAGATCACCTCATGTCTTTCGCCCAAGAGGGCGTATGTGATGTGCCCGCCGTCAAGCTGCCCTATGGGAAGAAGGTTGAGAGCTGTCACGAGAAGGCCGATCCAGCCCGCGAATGCCACGGGGTGAAGGATTATCTCATACTTGTCCGGGTCTATGTTAAGTATGATTTTTGAAAGCAGTGCGAAGATGAGGGAGTTTCCGAGCTGAAGCCCTGCCTGCATCTTGTGAAGCTCGTCAAGCGGCATCGCGTCTGATAAACCGAGCCCGACGGCAGAGGCTATGAGGGCGATGATGAAACCACCAATTGGGCCTGATGCCCCAATATCTATGAGCGCCCTCCTGTCCGGTATCGGCGGCTTCATCTTTATTATGGCGCCGAATGTCCCTATGATCGAAGGCGCGGGGATGAAGTAAGGGAGCGTCGCGGGAACATGGTGCCTGCGCGACATAAAGTAGTGTGAGAACTCATGCACGAGGAGGATGAAGAGCAGAGTCAGCGAAAACGGGAGCCCGCGGTGCAGCTTTTCCGGCTCTTCCCAGAATGCGATTCCGCTCAGCATCGCGCCGGCAAGGGTGGTGGTGATGAAGGTGAGGATGAAGAGTATGACATGTACGCGGGTCAGCTTATTAGGCATGCCCGCCCTTTTTATATCTTCTTGCTATGGCCAGCATTATAAAATAACTCGCAATGGCTGAGAGCGTGCATACGATGAGCCCGCCCGCGAAGAAGGATTTAATGAGAGGCCAGAGCTCTTTTAATAAGGCGATGAAGTTGTCATAATCCGTCACAAGGCTCTTGAGCCATGAAATGACCTTTGTGAATGTTACGCTTCCCCAGTCGATATCGGGCAGGACGTCTTCGATATTCAGAATCTTCTTGCCGACCCATACGCAGAATGTCGAGATCGGCACTATTGTCCAGGGATTGTTTACGCTCACGCCGACAAATGCCACGAGCTTGTTCAGGCGGAAGAGCCACGCGAGGAATATCCCGCCTATATAATGGAAGCCGAGGAACGGCGAGTTGCCCATGAATACGCCGACCGCAAAGGCGAGCGCTATCCTGTGCGGCGAATCATGCACCTGCAGTACGCCCTTTAATTTATCCCTGAAGTATGCCATGTTTTAATTCATTTTCTAAAATGCTCATACCCTTCAGCCTTGAAGGGCTTCTTCTTTCCCTTTGAATCTATTATATAGCGGCCTCTGCCCGTTATCTCTCCGATCCTTACCGCGTCTTTTCTCTGTTTTGCCGAAGAGGTGAAGAGGAGGACAAAATCCTCGCCGCCTTTTAAAGCGTAACCAAGCGGGCTTCTTCCCGTTTGAGAGGATACACTCTTCAATTCTTCAGAAAAGGGAATCTTCTCCTCATAGATCACCGCGCCGACTCCGCTCTCATCGCATATATGGCTTAAATCTATCAGAAGGCCGTCGCTTACGTCGATCATCGCGGTAACATCTTTAGTCTTTTCGAGCGGCTCAGGCTCAGGCATCAGATGCCTTTTACAAAGATATGTTTTCTCCCTGCCTTTTGCCCTTTGCCCTTTGACCTGCTTTAAAATCTCAAGCCCTATTGCCGAATCGCCGAGAGTTCCGGCAATGAATATACCGTTGCCCTGCCTTGCGCCATTTCTTGTGATTACCCTGTCTGCCTCTCCCATAATCGTGCCGCTCAGAACCAGATGCCTGCCAGAGGCTGAAGTATCGCCGCCTATTATTGCGACGCTGTGCTTAGACGCGAGCCTTTTCATGCCTCCATAGATATTTTTTATGTCATTGACGCCGCATCTTTCGGGAATGCCGATATTTATGAGAAAGAATTTAGGCCTTCCGCCCATCGCGAATATATCGCTCAGGTTCACGGCCAGTATCTTATGCCCGAGTTCTCTGTATGAGGTGTATCTCAGGTCAAAGTGAACTCCTTCGACAAGCATGTCAGAGGAGAGAAGGATTGTCTTGCCGCCCGCCTTTACCGCGGCTGCGTCATCGCCTATTCCGATGAGAATGCCTTCAGCTTTGCGGCCGCATGCCTTTTTAATCTCTTTTATAAGCCCGAATTCGCCGATCTCAGAGAGTTTCATGCTTTAAATGTTTATGGAACCTTAGGGCAGGATTACGAAGAAAAGACAAAATTATTTATTATAAGAATAGGCGGATAACAGATTAGTGTATTCTTGCCTTCCCCTTCTTCAGAGCCGCCTTGAGCACTTCGTCCATAGTATCCACAAGAATGAATTCTATATCCTTCTTGATATACTTTGGTATCTCTTCCAGGTCTTTCCTGTTTCTCTTGGGGATGATTATCCTTTTAATCCCCATCCTTTTTGCGGCAAGGGTCTTCTCCTTGAGCCCGCCGATGGGCAGAACCCTTCCCCTGAGAGTGACCTCGCCGGTCATTGCCGTGCTCTTGTAAACAGGCCTGCCTGTGAATGCCGAGGCGATGGATGTGGCCAGTGTGATACCTGCTGAGGGGCCGTCTTTCGGGATGGCGCCCGCGGGCACATGTATATGGATATCATTTTTTGCAAAGGTCGTGTTCTCTATTCCTATCTCTTTGGCCTTTGAACGGATATAACTTCTGGCGGCGTAAGCAGACTCCTTCATGACATCGCCGAGCTGGCCCGTGAGGGTGATGTCTCCTTTGCCTTTCATTATGGTAGCCTCGATATATATTATGTCTCCGCCTGTCTCTGTCCACGCAAGTCCCGTAGAGACTCCTACCTCGTCCTTCTCCATCTCCTCTTCGGGAAGGTATTTGGGCGCTCCGAGATATTTCGAGAGATTGACAGATGAGATGTGGTACATCTTGTCCTTTCCTTCCGCAATCTTTCTCGCGACCTTTCTGCAGAGGTTGGCTATCTCGCGCTCAAGGTTTCTCACCCCGGCCTCTCTCGTGTAGTGAGAGACTATCTGGAGGACGGCGCTGTCATTTATCTTGAGGTTGTCTTTTGTGAGGCCGTGCTCCTCAAGCTGTTTAGATATGAGGTAGTTCTTAGCTATGCCTAACTTCTCTTCTGCCGTATAGCCTGAAAGATAGATTGTCTCCATCCTGTCCCGGAGCGGCGAAGGGATCGGGTCTATAAGGTTGGCGGTCGTTATGAACATCACATTTGAGAGGTCAAAGGGAACGCCGAGGTAATGGTCTGTGAAGGCGAAGTTCTGCTCCGGGTCAAGCACCTCAAGGAGCGCGGACGCCGGGTCTCCCCTGAAGTCCATCCCTATCTTGTCAACCTCGTCGAGCATGAAGACGGGGTTGTTCTTTCCGGCCGTCTTGATGCCCTGTATTATCCTTCCGGGCATCGCTCCGACATAAGTCCTTCTGTGCCCCCTTATCTCAGCCTCGTCCCTCACTCCTCCGAGGGACATCCTGAAGAATTCCCTGCCGAGCGCCCTTGCGATCGATTTTCCGAGAGAGGTCTTGCCTACTCCCGGCGGCCCGACAAAGCAGAGTATCGGCCCTTTCATGCCTTTCGGCTTCTCCTTCTGCCCCTTCGCTATGTTCTTCAGTTTCCTGACGCTTAAGTATTCGAGTATCCTCTCCTTCACCTTTTCGAGGTCATAATGGTCTTCGTCAAGCACCTTTTTAGCTTTCTTCAACTCGAGATTGTCTTTTGTGGAGGCAGACCAGGGTATCTCGATAAGCCAGTCAACGTAAGTCCTTATGGTGCCTGCCTCAGCGCTGTCGGGATGCATCTTCTCGAGGCGGCCTATCTGCTTGAGCGCTTCCTTCTCGACCTTCTTCGGCATTGCCGCGTCTTCTATCTTCTTCTTCAGCTCAAATATCTCCTCGGTCTTTTCGTCGATCTCGCCAAGCTCTTTCTGTATCGCCTTAAGCTGTTCGCGGAGAAAGTATTCGCGCTGGGTCTTGTCTATCTCCCCTTTGGCGTCGGACTGTATCTTCTGCTGGACAAGGAGGAGTTCGACCTCCCTGCTCAGGATGTCGCTTATCTTTTTGAGCCTTATGACAGGGTCGAGCTTTTCAAGAAGCTCCTGCGCCTGGTCCGCTTTCAATCCGAGGTTTGAGGCTATGAGGTCAGCGAGCCTTCCGGGGTCTTCGATATTCTCGATCAGAAGGATGATGTCAGGCAGAAATGATTTGCCTAAGGAGACGGCCTTGTCGAGAAGCTCCTTCACGTTCCTGATAAGCGCCTCCACCTCAACTGTCAGTTCAGACTCTCTCACATCCTCCAGTTTCTCGATCTCGCCTATGAAATAAGGCGCTGTCTGGGTAAATTTTGTTATCCTCGCCTTTGTTATCCCCTGCACGAGGACTTTTGATCTTCCGTCCGGGAGCTTAAGCGTCCTCAGGATGCTCCCCACAGTGCCTATCCTGTAGAGGTCATTTACCGACGGGCTTTCGACATCCATGTCCTTCTGCGTGACGAGCATTATGAGCTTATTCTCGCCAAAGGCGTTCTCAATCGCCTTAATCGAGACATCCCTCCCCACAAACAGAGGAAGTATCATATAAGGAAATATCACGATGTCCCTTACAGGCAGGATCGGGAGCGCGGCCGGGACATCAATATTGCGTTCATCTTTTTCGTCTATATCTTTAGCGTCTATATCAGCCATTATTTCTCCTTTTGCATCCTGAGTAATACGGACATAAGGTAATCCCTGAAATCATCTTTGACCGCCGGGTTCTTTAGCGCAAGCTCTACCGTTGCCTTGAGGAAGCCGACCTTGTCTCCCGCGTCGTACCTCTTCCCTTCAAAGAGAAAGCCGTAAACAGGCTTTTTCTTAAGCATCGCCTTTATCGCGTCCGTAAGCTGCATCTCGCCGCCTTTTCCCGGGACTGATGTCTCGATGTATTTAAAGATGTCAGGGGTGAGGATGTATCTTCCGATTATAGCGAGGTCTGAAGGAGCATCCGAGGGTTTGGGCTTTTCGACCATGTCGGTTATCTTGAAGATATTCTTCCTTATCTCTCTGCCGGCTATTACGCCGTAACGGTCGATCTCTGATTCCGGAACCTTCTGCAGAGCCAGTATCGGCGCCTCATACTGATTATAAAGTTTTATCATCTTCCCGAGAAGGTCGTCGTCAGGGTCTATGATGTCATCGCTGAGAAGCACGGCAAACGGTTCTCTGTTGACAAATGGTTTCGAGCAGAGGATCGCGTGCCCGAGTCCCAGAGGCGCGTTCTGCCTTATGTACGCGAAGTGGAGGTTGTCTATCTTCTTCACCAGTTCGAGCATGGCCTGCTTGCCCTTTTTTTTCAGGTCTTCCTCAAGCTCCCAAGCCGAATCAAAATGGTTCTCGATCGCCCTCTTTGATTTGCCGGTTATCATGATAAACTCATTGATGCCCGAGTGCTGCGCCTCCTCTACGGCGTACTGTATCATCGGCTTGTCAACTATCGGAAGCATCTCTTTGGGAGAGGCCTTTGTGGCAGGCAGAAACCTCGTTCCCAGCCCCGCGGCCGGAAATACGGCTTTCTTTACCTTACCCGCTGTTTTATTTGGCATTCAGGACTCCTGAGTCAGGTTTTGAAATGACGTCATATTCTACCATGTAGAAAGAGTTAATGAAAGCATTTGCCGCGAGGTTGTCTTTATTCCGCCGTTATGATAAATTCCGGACATGGAACTTATTGACGACGGCTTCTGTTTTGTCTGCGGGCAGAGGAACCCCATAGGCCTTAAACTTGAATTCTCTTTTGACGGAAAGGCGATGAAGGCGGAGTTCACCCCAAAAAAAGAGCATCAGGGATACTTCAATATAGTGCACGGCGGGATCATAACAACAC
Organism: Nitrospirota bacterium; assembly: GCA_016213935.1. Classification (GTDB taxonomy): domain Bacteria; phylum Nitrospirota; class Thermodesulfovibrionia; order UBA6902; family UBA6902; genus JACQZG01. Next base: position 27,916 of record JACQZG010000024.1, on the reverse strand, counting down.
TTCTTGACGAGGCCATGGTCAAGCTCGCCATAGCGATGGACATGCCTTCAGTCACCGCGCAGATGGACGTCCGCCTGAAGAAGCCTTTAAATGTCGGCGATAAGATAACTGTTTCCGCTGAGATAACAAAAGAGACCAGAAAGACGATCGAGGCATACGCAAAGGCTGTGACCCATGACGGCGCTGTTATAGCAGATGCGAAAGGGAAGCTGGTGAAGGTTTAATCGAGAAAAACTATATGAGTAAAGTTAAAACGAATCCCTCGGTGATTGCTTCGGATTATTCTTTTTCATATTCGGAAATCTTTTCCTTCATAAATTCATCAGAGACTCCCGCGAATATTTCATAAGTCTGCCCGGCGTTATCACAGGCTGTTCCGTAACTTTCCGTGCATGTTACCTTAACGTAGTTGAACTCAACTATTCTCCCGTCGGAACACCTGAATAGTGAGGTATACTCTTTGTTGCATGCCGCGCCGCGTTTTGTAAGAGTGCGCCTCCCCTGGCACGTAGTGACAATATTATTGTTTTTATCATGAAATGTTATAGTTCCGGTTTGGCCTGTCCAGTCATGGTAGTATCCTTTTGCGATGAAATAATTCCCATTCTTCTCTTTCGGCAATACAAGAACGTTCAGATATGGATCGCATGAAACAAGGAGCAAGAGAGCAAAAATTGTCAAAATGGCTGTAAATATTTTCACGGCTGTTTTAATATTTCCCGCTGAAATAATCCTCAAGTATCTGTTTGTGGTCAAAGGCTATGTCATCGGGAAGGTTGTCTCTGCTGAATATTTTAACCTCTGCGGCGTCGTCCGCGGCAACGGGCTCCCCTTCGGCGGTTGCGATGAATATGACGGAAACTGTATGGTGCCGGGGGTCTCTCTTCGGGTCTGAATAAGCGTGAAACTGCCTTAATAATTTTATATCAAGGCCTGTCTCTTCCTTAGCCTCTCTTATGACGGCATCCTCAATCGTCTCTCCGCAATCGACAAATCCTCCGGGGATTGCCCATCCGGGAGGAGGGTTCTTTCTCTTTATCAAAATTATGCCGCCGCCAATCTCGATGATCGCGTCAACGGTGAGGAAGGGGATGGTCTTTTTATTGTTTTTTAACATAGCGTGAATGCTTGCAAAAAAGAGGGGAAATTGATACATTACACTCTATCTTACAGGATTCATTTTTATATGGCAAAACTGAAAGAGCTGAGAAAACAGATTGACGCGATTGACCTCGAAATCGTCAGCCTCCTAAATAAAAGGGCGGGCATCGTCCTCGATATCAAGGAGGCAAAGAAGGACGACCGTCTTAAGGTCTATTCGCCTACGAGAGAGAGGGAGATACTTAAAAGGATTGAGAAGCTCAGCACAGGCCACTTCCCTTCTGACGCGCTCATCGCGCTTTACAAAGAGATACTATCAACATCGCGCTCACTTCAGCAGCCGCTTAAGATAGCCTATTTCGGCCCTCCCGCGACATTCACTCACCTTGCCGCGAGAAGGCATTTCGGCTCCTCCGCGGATTACGTGCCCGAGATGACGATAAAGGCTGTCTTTGAATCTGTATTGAGGAGCAAGGCGCAGTACGGGGTCGTCCCGATTGAGAACTCCACCGAGGGAGTGGTCAACTACACGCTCGACATGTTCATGGACTGCGACCTCAACATAACGTCCGAGATACTTCTGCCGATACGCCATAACCTTCTCTCCAAGACAGGAAGAAGGACAGGCATTAAAAAGATATATTCGCATCCCCAGTCCATTGCGCAGTGCAGGGGCTGGCTCGAGGCCCATTACCCGGGCGTGCCGCTCATCGGCGGAATGAGCACAGCCGCGGCCGCGAAACGGGTTGCAAGAGAGACCTCTTCGGCGGCGATAGCGAGCGAACTCGCGGCGGACATATACAAACTCAGGTTTGTGGAGAAGGGGATCGAGGATTACAAGAACAACTTTACCCGCTTTCTCGTAATAGCCAAAGATTACCTGCCGAGGACAGGGAGCGACAAGACATCGGTCATGCTTTCGGTGAAGGACAGGCCGGGCGCGCTATACTCGATACTTGCGCATTTCGCGAAGCATAAAATCAATCTCACAAAGATAGAGTCAAGGCCTTCAAAGAGAAAGGCATGGGAGTATATATTCTTTGTTGACATGGAAGGCCATATAGAGGACAAGAAGGTAAAAAAGGCAGTGGATGAGGTGAAGAAGGAGTGCCTCTACCTGAAGGTGCTCGGTTCCTACCCCATGGCAGACTGAAGGCCGTAGCGCGTTATCTGTAATGCGTAATGTGTTAAGTAAAAACCCGTCATTTATTGCCTCTTACTTATAATGGAAAATCATGTTAAAGGTTCCGGAACATATAAAAACCATAAAGCCGTATGTGCCCGGCAAACCTGTCGAAGAGCTTGAGAGGGAACTCGGCATAACCGGTTCGATAAAGCTTGCCTCGAATGAGAATCCGCTCGGCCCTTCGCCTCTCGCGCTGAAGGCGGTGTCTGAAGAAGCAGGCGGCCTTAACAGGTATCCTGACGGAAGCTGCCATAACCTGAAAAGCGCTCTCTCTCAAAAACTCGGCCTTTCCCCGGACAAACTCATCTTCGGCAACGGCTCCAATGAAATAATAGAGCTTGCCGCAAGGACATTTCTTGAACCGGGGGACGAGGCAATCATGGCGCAGCCTTCTTTTGTCGTTTATCCGACAGTGACTCAGGCGGCAGGCGGAAAGAACATCATAGTCCCGCTGAAGGGTTACCGCCACGACCTTGAAAAGATGGCGTCTCTGATAACGGATAAAACAAAGATGATATTCATAGCCAATCCCAACAACCCCACCGGCACGATCAATACAAGGGAAGAGACGGGAGGCTTCATGGGCAGGGTTCCGGAGGGCGTTCTTGTCGTGATGGATGAGGCGTATTTTGAATATGTCGCTTCACGGGATTATCCTGACAGCCTCAAGTATCTTTCCCTTGGGCGTTCCGTATTGATACTTAGGACATTCTCAAAGATATACGGCCTCGCCGGCCTGAGGATAGGATACGGCATTGCCGGCGCTGAGATAATCAGCGAGATGAACAAGGTGCGCCAGCCTTTTAATGTCAACTCATTGGCGCAAAAGGCCGCGCTTGCCGCGCTTGAGGACAACGCCCATATAAGAAAGGCAAAAGGGATTAATGAGGAGGGCAAGGAATATCTTTATTCAGAACTCAAAGCTCTCGGCATCAGTTTCATCCCGACCGAGGCGAACTTCATCTATATTATTCTTAAAGAAGGCAACGCAGGGCTCATTTACGGGGAACTCCTCAGAAAAGGGGTTATAATAAGACCGATGGGAAAGTCGGAGTTAAGGGTAACGATAGGGCTTCCCGAAGAGAACAAGAGGTTTGTTGAAGCATTGAAAGCCGTCATGCGTAATCTGTAATCAGTGTTTTAATGAGAATTACTCATCACGCGTCACGTTTTTTACGGAGGATATATGGACATAATAGTTTTAAGGCCTGAAGCGACCGCAAAAGAGAGGCGCAATATTGTAAAGCGGTTAAACAAGATGGGCTTTGACGCCCATGTCTCAAAAGGCACGGAGAGGACTGTCATCGGAGTGATAGGCGACACCTCAAAGGTATCAGAGGACGAAAGCCGTTCATTCGAATCATTAAGCGGAGTCGAGAAGGTTCACAGGATAACCGAGCCGTACAGGCTCGCGAGCAGGAACTTTCAGGGGAAAGGCTCTTTGATAAAGATCGGCAAGAATGTCATCGGCGGCAAAAGAATTCATGTCATGGCAGGCCCGTGTTCAGTGGAGAACAGGGCTAACCTCATCAGCATAGCGGCTGACGTAAAGAAGGCGGGCGCGACGTTTCTGAGGGGCGGGGCATTCAAGCCGAGGACATCGCCATACAGTTTCCAGGGGCTCGGGGAAGAAGGGCTTGAGATACTTTCAGAGGCGAGCAGGATGACAGGGCTCCCGGTTGTGACAGAGATAATGGACCCGAGGGACATCGGCGTTATATTGAAGCATGTCGATGTCATACAGATAGGAGCGAGGAACATGCAGAACTTCAGGCTCCTTCAGGAGGTCGGCTCTTACGGCAAGCCCGTGCTTCTTAAGAGGGGGCTGTCCGCGACCATAAAAGAGCTTCTCATGGCGGCCGAATATATAATGGCGCAGGGCAACGAGAAGGTGATGCTTTGCGAAAGGGGCATAAGGACATTTGAGACAGCGACGAGGAATACGCTTGACCTTAGCGCCGTGCCTGTAATAAAGAGGCTTTCGCATCTTCCTGTCATCATAGATCCGAGCCATGCCGTGGGCAAATGGGAGCTTGTGTCGCCCATGGCAAAGGCTGCTGTCGCGGCCGGGGCTGACGGGCTTATGATAGAGGTGCACTCTCATCCCGAAGAGGCCCTCTCTGACGGAGAGCAGTCTCTGAAGCCTGCTAAATTCAAAGCTCTCATGAAGGAGCTTAAGGCTGTCGCAAAGGCAGTGGGAAGGGAGATATAGCCGGAAGACATGAACTTCGACAAGATAACAATAATAGGCGTCGGGCTTCTCGGCAGTTCTTTTGCCCTCGCGTTAAAGAGGGTGGGCATAAACGCCGTCATAACAGGCGTAGGCAGGAATGAGGAGAAGCTCGCAAAGGCTGAAGAGCTCGGCATAATCGATGAGCATACGACTATTGCCGCTGACGGAGTGGTCGGCGCGGACCTTGTCCTGCTCGCGGCTCCGGTCGGGCAGTTAGAGAATATCGCTGAAGATATAAGGAACGACCTTAAAAAAGGTGCTATAGTGACCGATGTCGGAAGCGTCAAAGGAGATCTCGTCAGAAAGATTGAGGCATTGATGCCCGAAGGCGTGAGCTTTGTAGGCGGCCATCCCATAGCGGGCAAAGAGCGCGCCGGTTTTGAAGCAGCGACATCAGATCTCTTCTGGGGCGCAAAGTGCATAATCACGCCGACGCCCGAAACTGACAAAGATGCGCTTGAGAAGGTTACCGAATTATGGAAACAGCTTGGCGCGAAAGTCTTTCATATGACACCTGACGAGCATGATGAAATATATTCAGCCGTAAGCCACCTTCCGCACGTTGTCGCTTACGCTCTTGTGAATTCCATAGCAGGGCTGAGGGAGGATATCCTCGACTTCGGAGGCCGCGGGCTTAAGGACATGACACGGATAGCCCTGAGCCCGACAGAGTTATGGAAGGACATATGTTCGCAGAACAGCGACAAGATACTCAAGTCGCTCAATGATTTCTCCTCAAATATTTCGGGCATCATAAAGCGGTTCGAGAAGTCCGACTGGAAGGGGCTCGAAGAGGAATTTCTAAAGGCGAAAGAGGCGAGGCAGCGTCTTGAGTCAGATTAAGATTTCCCGCGTAACTTCTCTTAAGGGCGAAGTCATTCCGCCGCCTGACAAGTCGATATCTCACAGGGCAGTGATCATCTCTTCCCTCGCGGAGGGCAGGAGCGTTATAGAGAATTTTCTCCCTGCCGAAGACCCGATGAGGACAATAGAGGCATTCATGCAGATGGGGATTGAGATTATTCAGTCTGATGACGGCAAGAGAGTTGAGGTCGCAGGGAAAGGGCTTAACGGCCTTCGCGAACCGTCGGCCCCGATTGACTGCGGAAATTCAGGCACCACAATGAGGCTGATGAGCGGGGTGCTTGCGGGCCAGCCGTTTTCCTCAACCCTTACGGGAGACAGATATCTGCTTAAACGCCCGATGCAGAGAGTTATTGATCCTCTTGCAAAGATGGGGGCTGTTATAACCTCTGAGGCAGGCGGCCTTCCGCCGCTTCATATCAAAGGAGGAAGGCTTACGCCGCTTAAGGAGTACCGCCTTCCTGTCGCGAGCGCGCAGGTAAAGTCCGCGATTCTCTTTGCCGGGCTTTACTGTGACGGCGAAACCTCGCTCATTGAACCTGGCAAATCCAGAGACCACACCGAGATGATGCTGGCTGCGGCAGGCGCGGAGATAAATTCCACAGGTTACAGAAGGAGCGTCAGGGGCGCCGCGAAACTGAAGCCTCAAAACATGACAGTCCCCGGAGATTTCTCCTCTGCGGCATTCTTTATTGTCGCGGCGCTTCTCATTCCCGGCTCGGATGTCCTTATAAAAAATGTCGGAATAAATCCTACACGGAGCGGGCTTCTTGCAGTACTGAAAGGCATGGGAGCCGGAAACGGCCATATCTATATTCATAATGAAAGGGTTGTATCAGGCGAGCATGTCGCGGATATACGGGTTAAGCACTGCAAACTCAGAGGCGCTGAGATTGGCGAAGATTCTGTTCTTCTGGCAATCGATGAATTCCCCGTCTTATGCGTCGCGGCGGCACTGGCAGAGGGCGCGACGAGGATAACGGGCGCGGGCGAGCTGAGGGTGAAGGAGTCTGACAGGATAGCGGCCATGGCCTCTGAGCTTTCAAAGATGGGCGTTAAGGTTGAGGAGCTTCCCGACGGTATAATCATTGAAGGCAGAAAGAGCCTTGGTGCCTCGGATGTGAGCAGCCACGGCGACCACAGGATAGCGATGTCAATGGTGGTCGCGGCTCTCTGCGCAAACGGCGGGACAACGGTTGATGACACTGACTGTATTGAGACCTCATTTCCAGGCTTCATGCGAATGCTTGAGGCGTTAACGGATTGACAATTGCAACACGCGTGCTATCCGCGAGAAAAAATGTTGACAGCATAACCGCGCAGTGGTATATTTTAAATCATGAAAGATATCGTTTCAAACTCTGAAATAAAATACATAAAGCGGAGACTGGCGTCAATCATAAGGGGAGCTATCTGGAAATTTCCTGTTATTGTGGTTACCGGGGCGCGGCAGGTCGGCAAGAGCACCATGCTTAGAAATGAATTTCAGGACTTTACGTATATGACCATGGATGACTACGGCATTATGGAAAGGGCACGGCTTGATCCCCAGTCGCTTTGGAAAGATAAGGATAATATTATTGTTGACGAGGCTCAGAAGCTGCCGGGTATCTTCAATGCCATTAAAGTAGCTGTTGACACCCATAAGAAAAAGCGTTTCATCCTTTCAGGCTCCTCAAACCTTCTTCTTATGGAAAAGGTTACCGAATCACTTGCAGGCAGGGCGCTTTATTTTGACCTTCTGCCGATGACGCATGGAGAGACAGAGGGCATTCTGATGCCTGAGAACTTCCGGCACTTCTGGGACAAAAAACATATAGAGCCTGAGCAGTCTTTCAATGCGGCTTCTCCTATGCCTTTCATGCTGAGGGGATTTATGCCTCCGATGTTGCAGATAAAAGATTACGGCAATGTCCTTCTCTGGCTGGAGGGCTACGTAAGGACATATCTTGAAAGAGACCTTCGTGAACTCTCGCAGGTGGAATCGCTTGTTGACTTCCGCAAGGTAATGCAGACACTGGCATTGCGTACAGGCAATATCCTGAATCAGGCGGACATTGCGAAAGACAGCGGTATCAGCCATCCCACAACTCACCGCTACATCAAACTGCTTGAGATTTCAAACATTATTCATAGAGTGCCGGGCTTTTTCAGCAGCCGGGGCAAGCGCGTCGTGAAATCGCCAAAGCTATACTTTGTTGACCCGGCAATAAGCATATTCCTCTCAGGTTATTTTGATGAGGAGTCCTTGGCACGCTCACGCGAAGTCGGCGGATATTTTGAGACCCTGGTCTGCCTGCACATCCGCAGCCTCTGCGGGATGATGAAACCGAGGGCAGCTATTCACTATTGGCGGACCACAACAGGTAAAGAGGTTGATTTTGTATTAGAGCACGGCAGGAAACTCCTCGCAATTGAGGTAAAGATGACCACAAACCCGACAGTCCATGATATAAAAAGTCTTCTTTTATTCATGGAGGAACAGCCTGAGACTGTCAGAGGAGTTCTTGTCCACAGCGGAAATACAATTAAATGGCTTCATTCAAAGGTCATTGCTGTTCCGTGGTGGTGGATTGACAGGTGAGGTGACGAGATGAAAAACGTGATAACCATAGACGGCCCTTCAGGCTCGGGCAAGGGCACTGTCTCAAGGATAATAGCCGCAAGGCTCGGGTATGACTATCTTGACACAGGGGCGCTTTACAGGGCCGCGGCCTGGAAGGTGAGGGCAAAGCCTGTTGACCCTGATGATGAAGTGGCGGTAAAAAATCTGCTCGACGAGACCGAGATCTCATTTAAGAACGGAAAGGTCTTTGTTGACGGCGTTGATGTAACAAAGGAGATAAGGACCGCTGAGATAGGCGAATTGAGTTCAAAGGTCTCTGCCATGCCCGCCGTGAGGCAAAGGCTCTTCAGGATACAGAGAGGGCTGTGCCTTAAGGGCAGTGTGGTGATTGAGGGGAGGGACACAGGCACGGCGATATTCCCCGAATCCGAGAATAAATTCTATCTTGACGCAAGCATTGAGGAACGGGCAAGAAGAAGGTTTGCAGAGCTTAAGGCCAAGGACCCGGAGACCACCATTGAGAAGACCCTTGACGATATCAGGCGGAGGGACAACAGGGATTCGTCAAGGAAAGCCTCTCCCCTCATGAAGACGGAGGAGATGTCATTTATAGACTCGACAAACATGACTATAGAAGAAGTGGCCGAAAGGATAATAAAGTCGCTTAAGGCGTAGTTTGCCTTCCAGCTTTGCCCATCTCTCGCTGAATACTATATAATAATGCTCCTTGCCGGATTATCCCTTTAAGGAGAAGCGTAACCAGATATTGAGAAGAAGGCCGGTTTCAGATTTTTTTTATAGATTTCTTTCCCTGATCGGAAGGGCGGTATTCAGAATCAACGGCGGGCTTGAGGTTATCGGCAGGGAGAATATACCGCTTAAAGGCGGAGCCATCATAGCCGCAAATCATCTTAGTTACCTGGACCCTCCTTTAATAGGCTCCGTGCTTCCGAGAAGGGGGACATTCATCGCGATGGAGGAGCTATTCGATATCCCGATACTCGGATGGGGCATAAGTTTTTTTTCATTTCCGGTCAAGCAGGGAGGCACTCGCCCTTCCGTGATAAAAGAGACTATTGCGAGGCTCAGGGACGGGGAGATCATAACCATATTCCCCGAAGGGCAAAGGAGCATTACGGGCGAACTTCTCGAGGCTCAAAGGGGAATCGGGATGCTCGCTTCAGTCAGCAACGCGCCCGTTATCCCGGCTTTCATAGCCGGTTCGAATATGGCATTGCCGTATGACGCGAAGCGGCTGAGGCGCGCGAAGATATTGATAGTATTTGACAAGCCTGTTTATCCTCTGAATTACAGCTCTGGCATGAGCAAAAATGAGTTATATGAAAAGATAAGCGCCGACGTAATGGCGTCGATAGCAGGGCTTAAAGAGAGGCATGGAGATAATAGTTGCTAAGAAAGCGGGATTCTGTTTCGGGGTCGAGCGCGCGATAGATATCACCTTTAAACTGGCAGAGGAAGGGAAACGCGGCATCTTTACATTCGGCCCCCTCATTCACAACCCTCAGGTGATAGATAAACTGAAGGATGAAGGAGTGTCGCCCACGGATGATATAGACCACCCGGGAATAGGGACGCTCATAATAAGGACTCACGGCGTTTCTCCTGAAATATACAGCGAGACAGGGAAGAGGGGGTATGAACTGGTCGACGCCACCTGCCCTTTTGTAAAGAAGGCGCAGCGCCACGCGAAGACGCTGAGCGAAGAGGGGTATCAGGTCCTTATAATCGGGGACAGAGGCCACCCCGAGGTTGAGGGGCTCATAGGTTTTGCCGGAAGCGAGGTTGTCACTGTCAACGGGGCAGAAGCCTTGCCGCCTCTTAAGAAGAAGGTCGGGATTATCGTTCAGACGACACAGCCTTTTGAGGTATTCAGAAAGGTCGTCAATGAGGTTATAACTTCGGTGACTGAACTGAAGATATATAATACAATCTGCGATTACACCGCAAAGAGGGTCGAAGAGACAAAGGAGCTTTCGGCCGTTGTCGATGTAATGATAGTTGTTGGAGGGAAGAACAGCGCAAACACTACCCAGCTTGTTAACATATCAAGACAGGGCTGCGGAAAGGTGCATCACATCGAGACAGCGGGCGAGCTTGAAAAAGGGTGGTTTGACAATGCAGCCAGGGCCGGCGTTACGGGCGGGGCGTCCACCCCAAGATGGATAATCGACGATGTTGTGGAAAAAATAAAGGAAATTTCTTGCGGGAGGTAATATAATATACATTCATGGAAACTCAAAACGAGAATTTTGAAAAACTTTATGCCGAAACCTTCAATGAACTCTACGAAGGCGCGATAGTAAAAGGAAGGGTTTTAAAGATAAAGGATGACGGCGTCATCGTTGACCTCGGATATAAACGGGAAGGGTTTATCCCTTCCGGCGAGCTTATGGATGATGAATGCAAAACCCTTAAACCCGAAGAAGAGATAGATGTGCAGGTGACGGGGTTTTACGACAAACAGGGCTTCATCAGGCTTTCGAGGCAGAAGGCCGCGGCCGAAAAGAGCTGGTCAATGCTTGAGGCCGCGCTTGAGAGCGGGGCCCCGGTAAAAGGGAAGATAACAGGGAAAGTGAAGGGAGGCATGAGCGTTAATATAGGCGGTGTGGCGGCATTCCTCCCAGGTTCACAGATCGACCTTAAGGTTGTAAGGGACGCTGACCTCCTATTGGGGCAGACACATGATTTCAGGGTAATAAAGTTAGACCAGAAAGGCTCAAATGTCATCCTCTCGAGGCGGGTTTTGCTCGAGGAGGAGAGGAGCAAGGCCAAGTCAGCCACTCTCGAAAGGATAAAAGAAGGCGTTAGAGTCAACGGCGTTGTGAAGAACCTTACCGATTACGGCGCTTTTATAGACCTCGGCGGAATAGACGGTCTCTTGCATATATCGGACATGTCATGGGGAAGGATAAACCATCCCGGCGAACTCTTCAGCGTCAATGACAGGATAGATGTGTTGGTACTCGGCTTTGACAGGGAGAAAGAGAAGGTGAACCTCGGGTATAAGCAGATGAGGCCTGACCCCTGGCTGGGCGCCGTGGCGAAATACCCGGCCGGCGAGAGGTTTACTGGAAAGGTTATAGGCATCACTGATTACGGCGTATTCGTCGAGCTTGAGGAAGGGGTGGAGGGGCTGGTGCATGTCAGCGAGATAGACTGGATTGAGAAGTCGAAGAAACCATCAAAGCTCTTTAATATCAATGACAAGGTCGAAGTCTCTGTATTGTCAGTCAACATAAATGACAAAAAGATATCTTTGAGCATAAAACAGCTTAAGCCGAACCCGTGGGACATTGTCAGAGAGAGATACTCAGCAGGCGACAGGGTGAAAGGGGTTGTCAGAAGCTTCACCGACTTCGGCGCTTTTATAGGACTTGAGGAAGGGGTTGACGCCTTGCTCCATATATCTGACATATCATGGCTAAAACATACAAGGCACCCTTCCGATGTTCTGGAAAAGGGGCAGGAGATAGAGATTGTCATAACCGATATTGACGCGGAGAAACGGAGGATGTCGGTAAGCCTCAAAAGCCTGAAGCCTGATCCGTGGATATACGATATCCCCGGCAGGTACGGCCTCGGCGACACTGTGAACGGCAGGGTTTCGGGCATTGCCGATTTCGGGATCTTCGTGGAGCTCGGGGAGGGTGTCGAAGCCCTTCTCCATGTTTCTGAGATAGAGAAGAAGCACGATGAAAAGATCGAGGAGATCTTCAAGCTCGGCGATGAATTGAAGGCAAGGATAATAAACATAGACCCTGAAGCCAGAAAGATAGGCCTGAGCACAAAGACAATGATAGGCTGAACGCCTTCGCCAGGAGATTCCCCGGATGAAAAAGATCCTCTTATTTTTCGGCATAACGTTCCTCATAATCCTTATTCTAAGCCTCTTATCGGCGCTGAATGGCAAGGTGCCTCTCGGGGAGAAAGTGGCTCTTGTCCGCGTTGAGGGCGTTATCCTCGACTCAGAGGATGTAATAGAGGAGATCAAGGATTATGTGGACGACAACTCGGTAAAGGCCATTGTCCTGAGGGTAAACAGCCCCGGCGGAGGGGTTGCGCCTTCGCAGGAAATATATGACGAGGTTGTGAAGGCGAAGGAGAAAAAGAAGGTGGTCGTCTCCATGGGCGCTGTCGCCGCTTCCGGAGGCTATTACATCTCATGCCCGGCCGACAAGATAGTCGCAAACCCGGGCACGCTTACGGGTTCAATGGGAGTGATAATGGAGATCCCCAACATTGAAGAACTGATGCGCAAGATCGGCGTAGAAAACCAGATAGTAAAGAGCGGAAAGCACAAAGACATGGCATCAGTCTTCAAGGGCATGAGCCCTGAGGAGAGGGGACTGCTTCAGACGGTTCTTGATGATGTGCACGAACAGTTCATTCTGGCTGTTTCAAAAGGGCGCGGGCTCCTCATGGATGATGTTCGGCCGCTTGCCGACGGGCGGATATTCACCGGAAAGATGGCGAAAGATATCGGCCTGGTGGACGAACTCGGCAACCTCGAGGCAGCGGTAAAGCTTGCAGCCGAGATAAGCGGGATAGAGGGCGAGCCCGAGGTGGTGGAAAAAGAGAAGAATGAGGGTTTTCTCGGCCTCCTGCGGGGCATCTTCCCCGGCAGCCTTCTCACTGATATCATGCCGGGGATAAAACTAAAGTACATGATGCCACTTTGAAAAATATTGCATATCATATTGTTTTATTGTAAATTTATTTATATCTGAAACGCTTGATTTTAACCTTCTTTAACTTTAGAATAACGTATCGGAGGACGTATGACAAAATCTGTTCTTATCGAAAGAATATCTGAAAAGGTCGAGGGTCTCACAAGAAAGCAGACAGAGGTCATTGTTGAGACAATATTCAGCAGCATCAAGGACGCGCTTGCCAAAGGCGACAAGGTCGAGATAAGGGGGTTCGGCAATTTCAGGCTGAGAAGCAGAAAGGCAAGAAAGGCGAGAAACCCCAAGACCGGGGACGCTGTGGAAGTCGCCCCGAAGAAGGTTCCTTACTTCAAGGTCGGCAAGGAGCTGAGGGAGATGGCGACAAAGAACATATAGACGGTTTTTGCATTATTATCTATTCCGCATTCCATCCTGAAGGTTTCCGGCGGCAGGCCTGAAACCTTCATTTTTTCTCCCTCCGCGCATATCAAATACATAACACTTAATATGTGTTATCATTTATAAGTTTCTGGTTTAAAACCCCGAATGGATACAGTGCATGAAAGGTAAAGTTTATCTTGTCGGCGCCGGCCCAGGCGACATAGGCCTTTTGACCGTTAAAGGCCTCGCCTGCCTTCAGAAGGCAGAAGCCGTTGTCTATGATTTCCATCTTAACGCCCAGATACTCAACTATATCAAACATGATGCCGAGTTCATATATGCCGGAAAACGCGGCGGCCAGCATACAATGTCGCAGGACGAGATCAACCGCATCCTTGTTGAGAAGGCGGGAGAGGGCAAGAAGGTATGCCGATTAAAAGGCGGCGACCCGTTTGTCTTCGGCCGCGGCGGCGAAGAGGCAGAGGCGCTTTTTGAAGCGGGCATAGAGTTTGAGATAGTCCCCGGAGTGAGTTCGGCGGTCGCTGCGCCCGCATACGCGGGCATCCCGCTCACTCACAGAGCCTATTCTTCTTCCATAACGATATTGCCGGGCTATGAAGACCTGACAAAGAGTGAAAGCTCAATTGACTGGGCAGGCATCGCATCAGGGAGAGGCACAATCGTTTTCCTCATGGCTGTGAAGAATATCAACGAAGTCTGCCGCAAACTAATCGAAAACGGGAGGAGGCCTGAAACCCCTGTGGCTGTCATAAGATGGGGGACAAGGGCTGACCAGAAGACGGTCGTCGGCGCCCTCGATAATATTGCCGAACTTATACGTGAGACAGAGATAAGGCCGCCGGCGGTTATGGTGGTCGGGGATGTCGTCAACCTGAGAGAGAAGCTCAAGTGGTATGAGAAGAAGCCTTTATTCGGCCATAGGATACTCATCACGAGGGAGCATTCAACGGGTTTTGAATTGCTTGAGGAACTCGGGGCGGAACTGATGGAATTCCACACCATAAAAATAGCCCCCCCAAAAGATTGGGGGCCTCTTGACTCGGCCATCGCCGGTATAGCCTCTTATGACTGGCTGGTGCTTACCAGCGCGAACGGCGTACGCTATTTTTTCAGCAGGCTGTTCGAAAAAGGCGATATCAGAGACCTGAAAGGGCTCAGTGTCTGCGCAGTCGGAACGAAGACGGCTTCGGCGATAAACGGATACGGAATAAAGGTCGACATGGTGCCAGAAGAGTTTAATTCAGAAGGGCTGATTGAGGCCTTCGTCTCAGCGCACGGGAGAGAGAAGAATGAAGAAAAGTTGAAAGGAGTAAAGATTCTGCTTCCGAGGGCTGAGGCGGCAAGGGAAGTCTTCCCTGAGAGGGTAAGGGAACTCGGCGGAGAGATAGACGCGGTCACGGCTTACAGGTCCGTGAAGCCGGAGACTCACGGCAAAAGGCTCAGGAGGTTTCTCAAGGAAGGGAAGATCACTGTCGCGACCTTTACAAGCGCCGCCACGTTTAATAACTTCATGGAGATGATGGAGGGCGACGGAGGAGGCCTTCTCAATGACGTGGCTATAGCTGTTATAGGGCCTGTGACTGCCCGTGCGGTTGAAAAGGCAGGGCTGAAGGTTAGCATCATGCCTGCCGACGCAACCGTGGACGCAATGGCAAGGGCTGTCATGGATTGGGCAATAAAAAAATAACCGTTTATATGGCAGAGCAGTGACGACTATCAGACAAGCGACTTAATATGCCGGGCATTAGATCAAAGATAAAAGATATACACCTCCGCACGCCTCTTGGATTAAAGATGATTCTCGCGGCCGCGATGGCCGGGCTTGTCGTATGGTTTGTTTTCGAATCTGTCCAGAGCCAGCGCCTCAATCAGATGTTCATGGAGCAGCTCGGTGAAGAGCTTGGCAGGCAGGCTGAGATGAACAGGTTCAGCTTTGACCGGCGCGCAGGCGAGCACGCGCTTCTGGCAAATCTCATAGTCTCACAGGAAATATTTTCCGATTACGTAAAAGGCAGCGGATGGGGAAGCGATGACAAGGCGGGGCTCAGGATATACAATCTTCCGCCCCTCTGGTATTCGGCGCCTTCTCTTCCGGGCGGCGTTGCCCGGCCGGCTTACGCGCTGCTCCTTGACGGCAGCGGGGTTGCCAGGGAGGCGTATCAGGCAGGCAGAATTTCTCTTCCTTCATCTCTTGCGCAGGCATCCTCATCATGGACAGTGAGGCAGAATTACATATCCCTGACGGACGGCGTTCCTTATCTGATATCATCCGAGTCATTGACCGGCCCGGGGAGCCGCGCCCTCGCTACGCTTATCCTTGTCTCGCCGATTGATGAAGAGTTTTTAAGTTCTTCGCTCGGCCCTTTGGCTTCAGGCTACATGGCTGCTGTCATATCTTCCGGGCCGTCCCCGCATATCATTTCAAGCAGCAATCAAAAAGAACTGCGTCCGGGCACATCCCTTCAGGCTCTGCGCGAGAGGCACCTTGTGAGCGAGAAAGACCTTTCCTATTACGGAGACTCTGCGGCAGGCGTAAAGCTTGCATCTTTTGCCTCATTGTCCAGGGCAGAAGAGATAACCGTCCGCATTCTCTCTGCCGAGCACAGGATACACGCGACGCAGGGGCCTGCCATAATCTTTGTAGTTGCGATCGTCATCTTCTGGATAACGGGGCGCATACGCAAACTTACCAAGTATATTTCCGATTTCTCCTTGAATGTTCTGGGAATAAAACAGCAGAAGGTTTTCAAGGGTGATCAGCTCTTTGTCCTTGAGAACAGGTTTCACGAACTTACCGGCGAGATAGTACGCGCCCGCGAAGACCTGAAGGCCGAGACAAGGCAGAAGCTTCTGCTTGAGAAGGAACAGGCGAAACTCGTGGAAAAAGAGAAACACCTCAGGCTCCTTCAGTCAGTCACGGATGCCGTGGGAGTTGGGGTCATTACAAAGGCCTCGGGAAGGCTTCAGGCTGCCAACAGGCAGATGGAGGCATTTGCCGCGCTATGCGATGACCTTTCGTTCTTCAATATCAGGCGCGGGGATGCCGGAGAGCGCACTCTCTCCGCAAAAGACGGGTCCGATTACATATTCAACATAAGCAGCCCCGATATACCGGAAGAGGATGACGTGATACTCGTGAAGGACATCACTCTTTCTAAGATAGCCGACAGGAAACTTCAGAAAGACCGGAACATGCAGGAGGTTATAAGCACTCTCCTCAGGATATCTCTCACGCCTGCGCCGATAGAGGACCAGCTTGAGCAGACTCTCGGCGTCCTCTTCTCTTTGCCGTGGCTTGCAGGCACTTCAAGCGGATGTATTTATCTGGCTGACGAGGGATCGAGGATGCTCTTCATGAAGGCACATTACAACCTTCCCAAAAAGATAATAAAGGCGTGCGCCGTCGTTCCATTTGGTGAGTGCTGCTGCGGCAGGGCAGCTTCGGGAAAAGAGACTATCTTTTCTGACAAGCCTGATGCATGCAAGGCCGAGACCGCTGAGGGCTTTGACAAGGGCGTACAGTACTGCATCCCCATAATCTTCGGGAATAAGATCAGCGGAGTCATGAACATCTATCTCGGCCTGGGGTACAGGAGGAACAGGGTGGAGGATGATTTCTTCCATGCCGTGGCAAATACACTGGCGGGCGTCATCGAGCGCAAAAAATCCGAGGCCGAGCTCGAGAAGGCGATGGAGGCGGCCAAGGCGGCATCGCTCGCAAAGAGCGAATTCCTCGCCAACATGAGCCATGAGATACGGACTCCGATGAACGCCATAATAGGAATGACCGAACTCACTCTCGGAACCCACATCTCCCCAGAACAGGGCGAATACCTCAAAATAGTGCAGTCCAACTCCGAGGCCCTTCTCTCTCTAATAAACGACATACTCGATATTTCTAAGATAGAGGCCGGCAACATGGAGCTTGAGACTATCTCTTTCAACCTGAAAGAGATAGTGGAAGGGGTTGCGGAGGGGCTCAATGTGCGGGCGAGGGACCAGGAGGTCGAGCTGATCTGTTTTGTGGACCCCGAGATCCCTTCATCTCCTTTTTACGGAGACCCTACGCGCCTCAGGCAGGTGCTTATAAACCTGATGGGCAATGCCCTTAAGTTCACTGAAAAAGGGGAGGTCGTCCTCAGGGTTGAACCCGACCTTTTTCTCACTGACCACGGCAAAAAGAGGATGGGGCTCCACTTCATGGTGACTGACACGGGGGTGGGCATATCCGAATCCAATCTTGAGAAGATATTTGAGAAGTTCACTCAGGCGGACACCTCGACGACGCGGAAATACGGGGGCACGGGCCTCGGGCTGAGCATATCAAAGATGCTCATCGAAATGATGGGCGGCAAGCTCTGGGTCGAGAGCGAACTTGGGAAAGGGAGCGCTTTTCATATAAACCTCTCGCTCCCTTACGAAGAGGATGCTTTAGAGGAGAAGAAAGGCGAATATATATACCCTGATTTCAGGGAGGTAAAGGCGCTTGTGGTTGACGACAGCGGAACGAACAGGTTTATCCTCCGCAAGATCCTGGCCGCATGGGGATTATACGTGGATGAGGCGGTTAGCGGAAAAGAGGCGCTGGCTATTCTCGGAGCAAATCCCGGCAGGCATGACCTCCTGATCCTTGATTATCAGATGCCGGAGATGGACGGGATGGAAGTGGTGCAGGCGCTGCGGGACGACAAGAGGCATAAGGGCCTCAGGATATTGATACTCTCGTCCTGGGGCAGGATAAACGCGGGCGTAATGAAGAAGTACAGGATAAGCGATGCACTTGTGAAGCCTGTCAAGCAGTCAAGCCTCTTTAATACACTGGTAAAGATACTCCGCATCGATACGGCGGAGAAGGCAAAGGCGCCGGAAAAAGAGATAGACATCCTCGAGGAGAAGAGGCATATCAGGATCCTCCTTGCCGATGACAATTCTGACGGAAGAAAGCTCGCGACAATGTTCCTCCAGAAGTCGGGATACAGTGTTGAGACTGCCGAGAACGGCCGGGAAGTTGTCGAAGCGTTCAAAAAGTATAATTATGACCTCATACTCATGGACATACAGATGCCGGTAATGGACGGCTTTGAAGCCACAAAAGTGATAAGAGAGATTGAAAAGGGCGGCATGAGGACACCCGTTATAGCCCTTACGGCGCATGCCATGAAGGGATACCGCGAGAAGTGCATCGAGAACGGAATGGATGACTACTTAACCAAACCGCTCAACAGGCAGGTCCTTATCGAGACTATCGAAAAATGGATCGATATGTATCCCGTAATTCTGGTAGTTGACGACAGGGGGGAGAACCGGAAACTGATCGAGGCTTATCTGAAGGGGGAAAAGTGCAGGACTCTTCCAGCATCCGGGGGCAAAGAGGCGATAGAGATATTTAAGAGGCGGAGGATATCGCTCATTCTTATGGACATGGAGATGCCCGGGATGGATGGTTATGGCGCGGCAAGGGCGATAAGAGGGCTTGAGGGCGGCGAAGGCATTCCAATCATAGCCGTCACCGCTCATGACGGGACTGAAGAGATAAGGAAATGCCTTGACGCGGGCTGCTCCGCGCATCTTGCGAAGCCTGTAAGAAGAGAGGCGCTTCTCAAGGTAATAAGAGAATATCTTGGAGGCGTAAAGGCCGGTTTTGCCCTTCAGCCGGAGGCCGGGGGTGAGGTATTCAGGGACAATACGGTCTTTATAGACCCTGACCTCGAAGAGCTCATCCCTGATTTTCTGGATAACATGAGAAAAACCGTGGAGAGAATGGGCATCCTCATTGAAAAAGATGATATGGAAGAGATACGCAAGACAGGCCACAGCCTCAAGGGCACGGGCGGAAGCTACGGCTTTGACGAGATAACTGCAATCGGCAAGGAAATAGAAGAAGCGGCTAAAAAGGGCGACAGAGAGGCTATAATAAAACTCAACGGCCGTCTTGATAAATATCTTTCAAGCGTAAATATCCTGACAAAGGATGATGGCAATGGATGATAAGCAGCGTTCGGTACTCATAATAGACGACGAGATATCTCTTATAAAGCTCATTGAGCTCAAGCTCAAAAAGGCGGGCTTCATCACCCTTACGGCTCAGGACAGCGAGAGCGCCATGGAGATATTGGCAGGCCATCATATCGACCTCATAATCTGCGATATTCAGATGCCGGGCATGAGCGGGTTTGAATTCCGCGAGAAGATTCTCAACGAGCCTTCAACCAGGGATATCCCCTTCATCTTTCTAACCGCGAGCTCCGAGTCGGTTGACCAGATAAAGGGCTTCCGCCTCAGGGTCGACGACTATATCACAAAACCTTTTGACCCTACGATACTCATCGCGCGCGCCCGTTCCGTTATAGAACGGCATGATGCATTCTCCGAGAAATCGAGCTTTGACCAGCTTACCGGCCTTTTGAACAGGCAGGCGCTTCAGCAGAGGGTTGAGAAGGAGCTTTCAAGGATAGGGCGTTACGGCGGGGGCGTGTCTGTCGTTTTCATCGACGTCGACAGCTTCAAGCAGGTCAATGACGCGCACGGCCACTCCACGGGAGACCTCGTCCTTATCCAGTTAGGCCAGCTCTTTCAGCAGAAGCTGAGAGGAATAGATTTTGCCGGCCGTTACGGCGGTGAGGAGTTTGTACTCTGTCTTGTCAATACGGGGAAGGAGGGCGCGCTCGAGCTCACAAAAAGGCTTCTCTCATTATTCAGCGGCATTCCGATAAGCGACAAGAAACTTACCTGCACATTCAGCGCTGGCATAGCTTCCGCGCCCGAGGACGGGACTGATTTTTCAGTCTTATGCAGAAAGGCTGACGAAGCGATGTACATATCAAAGAAAGAAGGGAAGAACAGGGTTACTTTATGGAAATAATTGACAAAGGGTTAAAGCTCTCTTAGCCATGCCGGGCCCACGATTAAACATCTATCCCGTTCTCCTTGCCGGCGGTACAGGCACGAGATTATGGCCTGTCTCAAGGGAGCTCTTCCCGAAACAGCTTGCGAGCCTGGCAGGCGACGACTCTCTTTTGCAAAATACCATCAAGAGGCTCTCCCCTGTTATTGGGACAGAGAGGCTCAGGATTGTCTGCGGAGCCGAACACTTCTTTGAGATAGCAAGGCATCTTGATGCCCTCGGGATTTCATCTGAGGGAAAGATAATCACAGAGCCCTGCGGAAGGAACACTGCGCCCGCAGTCCTTCTTGCGCTTCTCGATATACAAAAGACCGAAGAAGACGCGGTTCTCCTCATATTCCCGGCAGACCATGTGATAAAGGATGTAAGCGGTTTTCACAGGGTGCTCGAGGCAGCGGTGAAGCTCGCTGAAAAGGGGCACATTGTCACCTTTGGGATAAAGCCGGACAGGCCTGAGACAGGGTACGGCTACATAGAGGGCGCCGGAGACGCTGGCGAGGGGGCGCTGAGAATAAGGAGGTTTGTCGAGAAGCCCGACCTCAGGACGGCTGAACATTATCTCAGGGAAGGGAATTTCTTCTGGAACAGCGGCATATTCGTTTTCCGCGCCTCTGTAATGAGGGCCGAGTTTTCCGCGTTTGAGCCGCGGCTTTTACAAGAAATGCTCGATATCGTATCACGAGAAGGGTGCATGTCTTTAGCCGGATATGATGCGCTGCCTAACATCTCAATCGACTACGCGATAATGGAGAAGACGGAGAGGGGTGTTGTGCTTCCGTCTGACTTCGGATGGAGCGACATAGGGACATGGGAGACTCTGTATAATTTTCTGCCCAAGGACATCAGCGGCAATGTCGCTGAGGGTGACGTCATACTTAAGGACACAAAAAACAGTTTTGTCAGAGGCGAGAACAGGCTTGTTGTCGTTACGGGCCTTGAAGACGTGGTTGTTGTGGAAACGCCTGACACCGTCTTTGTATCAGACCTTCAAAAGAGCAAGGACGTCAAAAATGTCGTTGCCGAGCTGAAGGAGAAAGGGCGCGAGGAGTATAAATCCCATGTCACGGTCTACCGGCCGTGGGGGACATACACGATCCTTGAAAAGAGAGAGAATACGAAGATAAAGAGAATAGTTGTCTATCCCGGCGCAAAGCTCTCTCTGCAGATGCATAACAGAAGGAGCGAACACTGGGTTGTTGTTCAGGGGACAGCGAAGATTTTAAACGGAGATAAAACGGTTATCCTTCATGAGAATGAGTCTACATATGTCCCCAAGGGAAACCGCCACCGACTTGAAAACCCCGGCAAAGAACCGCTTCACATAATCGAGGTGCAGATGGGCGATTATCTCGGCGAGGATGACATAGTCAGGTTTGACGATGACTTCGGAAGAGGATAAATTTTTATTGCTAATTCATTTTGGATTGCTTAGTATAGCAATATGATCCGGAGGCAGATATGGCTGATAACGATCTGATAGAGCTTAGAAATCTCTATCAGGGCTTTATGGCTTCAAGAGTTATATTGACCGCGAATAATCTCAGCGTCTTTGACGGTCTCAAAAAAGCGTCCGGGGCGCCCGGAATATCAAAAAAACTGAAGGCAGACGAAAGGGCTGTCGAGATTCTGCTGGACGCGCTCTCGGGAATGGGGCTTGTCATAAAGGGCAAGGACGGCAAATACCGCAACGCCCCTGTCAGCAACCGATATCTCGTAAAAGGGAGCCCGTTTTTTCAGGGGGATATAATAAGGCATTCCTCAGGCATGTGGGAGGCTTTTTCCCATCTTGACGAAATCTTGCGAAGCGGAAGGCCGGCCGCAAGAAGGCGCAATCATGAGGCATTCATTATGGGAATGCATAATCTGACGAAGCTTCGCACGGGAAACCTTATCAGGGCGGTCGGGCTTAAGGGCGTTTCATCCATGCTTGACCTCGGCGGCGGCCCGGGCACAAACGCGATGGCCATCGCAAAGCGCGGCGTGAAGGCAACCATATTCGACCTTCCCGAAACGGTCTCGATCGCAAAGAGGGTGGCAAGGCATGAGGGCGTAAATGGGTTGAGATACATCGCCGGCGATTTTCATATTGACAGTATCGGCTTTGGTTATGACCTGATCCTCCTCAGCCAGATATTCCACGCGTTTTCCGCCGATGAGAATAAGGCGCTTTTAAGAAAGTGCGCTATTGCTCTCAACCCGGGCGGCAGGGTGGCAGTGCAGGAATTCCCCCTGAACGAAGAGAGGACAGCCCCGAGGCACAGCGCCGTCTTTTCGGTCAACATGCTCGTGCAGACAGAGAACGGCCGCTGTTATTCTCCCGCAGAGATAAAGGGCTGGCTTGTTGAAACAGGCTTTAAAGATGTCGCCGT
Source organism: Nitrospirota bacterium (assembly GCA_016213935.1). Taxonomy (GTDB): domain Bacteria; phylum Nitrospirota; class Thermodesulfovibrionia; order UBA6902; family UBA6902; genus JACQZG01. The sequence goes on along the minus strand of JACQZG010000024.1, from coordinate 5,603 downwards.
AAAAAACCTTCCCGAGACTGTCTGCGTAATTGGGAGGCTTTCCGCTCAGGGGAGAGAGAAATGATCGGCAATAAGATCATCTTCGGCAATGTAACCATACACTCCTTGCCTGATAATACCGTAATCACCTTTTATGACAAGAAAGGGAAGGTGGTCTCATGGTCGTCGACTCTGACTCAGGGTTATCACGGCGAGATTATAGATTCACTTCACGCGGTACGCCAGGCCGCGAGGCATGCGGCTGAAACCGCGATTGGCGAGACCGGCGTCCATGAGGTTGACCTGCACGTGAAGCAGGAATCTAACGCCGAAAAACAGGTCGCTGACCTTGTCATCAGGGCGGCGATAGACGCCTTTACCTTCTCCGGTTTGACGATCAACATGGTCATCGAAGGGCGGATGGTAAAGATAAAGCCCCAGCAGATGAAGGCGGTTGAGAGGGATACGCTCGGCAAGCTTATCACAAGGTTTAAAGAGTGGTGGAGAAGTTTTTGGAGATGAATTTCTCCCTGCATTCCTGTTAAGCCTCCGTATCAGAGGCCAAGCTTCAGTATCTGCCTTCTTCCGGCCGGAAAAGCAACTTCATGACCTGAACAGGCAGATGCCTGTCAAGAGTTGTTCCATCGCCGAGCTGGCCGTAATGATTCTGGCCCCATGACCACAATGTCCCGTCTCTTCTCAGGGCTATAGAATGGCTCCATCCCGCGGCGATCGATATCCAGTCGCTGAAGATGCCCATGCGCTTCGGAACAGGTTGGGCGATTGTCGTTCCGTCGCCGAGCTGGCCGTGGCTGTTAGGCCCCCATGTCCATAGCGTCCCGTCCGTCCTGAGCGCGGCATTATGCCTTATCCCGGCAACGGCTGTTCTCCAGCCCTCTTTTGAACCGATCTGTACCGGATAATGCCTCATCTTTGTCGTTCCGTCGCCGAGCTGGCCGAAGCTGTTCTCTCCCCATGCCCACATGGTGCCCTTTAATTTGATAGCGATGTTGTAGTTGCTCTTTGAGGATATCGCGCGCCAGTTATCGCCCATGCCTATAAAGAGGGGGATATTGCTGTCGCCTGATTCCCCCCGCCCGAGCTGGCCGTGGGTGTTTGAGCCCCATGCCCAGAGCGTCCCGTCTTTTTTTAGTGCAATCGTATGGCTCCACCCGCAGGCTGCCGATGACCAATCATCTTCATTGCCGACGCGGCACGGCAGGAATCTGTCTGAATTTTCGGAATTGCCCAATTGGCCGCTCGTGTTTGAGCCCCATGCCCAGAGCGTCCCGTCTGATTTTAAGGCAAGGGAATGCCATCCTCCGGCAGCGATGAATATCCACTCGTTCTCATTCCCTATTTGTTCAGGGAACATCTTATCGTAGAATGTGCCGTCGCCAAGCTGGCCGTGCCTGTTCGATCCCCACGACCAGAGGCTTCCGTCTTTTGCGAGAGCAATTGAATGGCTTGCGCCGATGGCTATCTTTGCCCATTTGTGTTTTTTGCCTATCTGAATAGGGGCGGGTATATTTTCAGCAGTGCCGCCGCCGAGTTGAGAGAGAGTGTTCTCTCCCCATACCCAGAGGCTCCCGTCTGATTCTATAGCCGCGGAATGGCGGTGGCCGCATGCAATCTCGATTATCATGTCGCTATTAGAGAAAAAGAGTTATTTGAGGATATCGAATTTTTTGATAATTAATTTATAAACCAAAATACCCTGCGTGTCAAATGAAGAGATGATGCTTTTTGAGGCGGCGGGAGAGATTAAAAAGTATAGCCCGCTTATTTCTCAGTACACTTGATAGCATGGCAACACCTTGTTCTGTAAATGCATATGGAGCTGCCCTGCGACTTCCTCCCCAACTTGAAATCACAAATTGTGATTTCAAGTTTAAAACCTCCTGATCTGTAAGCTGAAACATGAAGTCTTCAGGGAACCTTTCGATGTTTCGTTTGACCGCCTGTACCAACACTCTTGGCTCTATGCCATAAAGTTCTGCCAGATCAGTGCTAAGCATAACCTTTTGGCCACTGATAAGAAAAATCTGTTTTTCGATGCGCTCTTCAGGAATTACTGTTTTGTTATCTGTCATCTGTGTCAGCCCCCATTCATTTGATAAATCAAGATACTTATAATCGAATTGTTTTTCAAGATAATGAATTAATCCGGATGATGTTATACACAAATAAATGTCTTGGCAAAAATCATTTTAAGGAATAGAATAAGGCATTATTCCTTTGGTCATAAGGAGGCAAATGGAAACGAGGTCGTGACATTTTGTCACGGGCTGAAATTACCGGCTGCAGATGGGAAAAACTATGAAACTGACTGTGCAAATACAGAGGGAATCTTTCGCCTTATCCAATCCATTCCTTCACCCCAAGCAGAGCCTTTCAAACACTGGCTTGCAAAGGTTGGCTATGAACGCGTGCAGGAATATATTGTCAATGGTTTCACATGGACGATGAGCGCCTGAAAGAAGGCAGTTATGCGGTCTGGAGTTTTTGCTCCATTGGCTTAAGTACATTTTTAAACATGTGCGATGCCTTGAACAACTCGACGCCTATCAGGTTTCCTTTGCTGTCTATTTCCATGTTCACGCCAGGGGATATCTCAATCACTTCAGCCTCCTCTCCCTCTTTCGCAAGGTAAAGAATGTCTTCTTTTTCATCATAAAAGACCTTGAAGTCGTTCATTGTATTTTCCTCCATCTTCCTGATTGAATACGATTTTCCTTTTGCCATTTCTTTAAAGGATGTATGGTTAACAGCACTACATATGCATCCTCATATTTGTATGCTACCATTATATCCCTTTCTTTGCCATAAATTACAGCCTTCATGACTGCCATTGTATGTCCGGTTTCCGTATCTATAAATCGCTCCTTTGCATTTTTGTAGATCTCTTTTGGCAGGTCGTATTCAATTTTTCTCAAAGCAAGCCTTGTTTCAATATGCTTTGAATATTTTATCTGCATGATTATTTCCTCGATCCATTGGCCTCATGTAGTCAGTAAATAAAAACCCGCCAGAATTGAGCATGCTTGGCAGAGACTTGGCGGGGGTGCTGAAAATATTCTATTGGTGCTGTATAAATATTTCAAGATAATGAATTAATCGGGATGATGTGAGGCGTAAAAAATGTCTTGGCAAAAATCATTTTAAGGAATAGAATAAGGCAATATTCTTTCGGTCATAAGGAGGCAAATGGAAACGAACATAGCAGTCTTTAGAGGTAAGGGGATCAGGAAGACGATTCATAAGAATGAATGGTGGTTTTCTGTATCAGATGTAGTCGAAGCGTTAACAGACAGTGTCGACCCGAAACAGTACATTAAAAAAATGCGCCAACGTGATCCTGAGCTAAATTCCTACTGGGGTACAATTTGTACCCCCCTTGAAATTAAGGCGCAGGATGAAAAAATGAGAGAAACAAACTGCGCCAACACAGAAGGTATCTTCCGCCTTATCCAATCCATTCCTTCACCAAAAGCAGAACCCTTTAAACGCTGGCTGGCAAAAGTTGGCTATGAACGCGTGCAGGAGATCGAAGACCCGGAATTGGGTACAAAGCGGACAAGGGCCTTATACAAGGCAAAAGGTTATTCCGATGACTGGATTGAAAAACGTATGCGCGGCATTGCTATCAGGGAAGAGCTTACGGACGAATGGAAGAAGAGGGAAGTGAAAGAGAAGAGAGAATATGAGATACTTACCGCCTTAACTTAAATCATCTGAAGTTGTTTTTCTCTAATAGGAGGCATCTGCTTCCATGTACATCCGTCCAGCACACTTCCATTAATAGCTTTTTTGAAACCGTCCCATTGTTTAAAAAAGAACGGGGTTTTTTCTTTTATACATTGCTCGCGAATATAGCGCACCCAGTCTGCATTCATAGGCCTGCTGTGAGGCCCTGATTCACCTCCCACAATGACCCAGTCAAGCCCTTTTGTGGAAAAATTCGGGAAATCAGACAGAAGCGGTTCCATTGAAACAAATTTAACGGAAGCCGGGACATGCTGCAGGTCTTCAATCCTATGCAAGTATTTATTTGATTCAACTGTTACGCCCACCCAAACATTCGCAGGCCAATCAAGTTTAGCTGCCAATTCAGCAAGTCTCTCAGACCTTTTGGTTACTATCTGAAATACATGCCAGTCGGCTTTACTCATAGTCTTAAATACACTCTTTATAAAAGACAAAGGCACTTTTTTATGGAACAGGTCGCTCATTGAGTTAACAAAGATAATTTTAGGCTTCTTCCATTTCAGGGGAAGGTCAAGCAAGTCATGGTGAAGGGTAAGGTCAAAACCATTCTGATACCTCTTGTTGCCCATTGCGTGTAGACGCTTTGCCATACGCTGTGCATAACAGTTCTTGCACCCGTCACTAAGCTTTGTGCATCCGGTGACTGGATTCCAGGTTGCTTCTGTCCATTCTATTTTAGAAAGCTGTGCCATAAAATATTATAGAAAATTTAATTGGTCATTACTATATGTTCGTGTCTCTTTCCAGAATTTATATCCTAATTTATGACGAGAAAAAAATGACATATGATATAGCGGAAGGTTTTTATCATGAGAGCGAACCAAATCCATATCAGACAAACCAGAATAAATATACCGTAGCTTTCCCATTTCATCACCGAAAACTCCTGCTACAAAAGTACCGAACTTTAACCTCTCTTTCTCAGCTAACAGCCAATTTTCTCGCCATTTTAATGATCCTGTGAAATCCTCAATGGTTGAGTTTGATTCATTTATGTAATAAGTAAGGTTTCGGTTGGCATCCATATAGGATGGAATGAGAATCAAAAAATCAATAAATTTCTCAGATAACTTTTTTATGGTGTTAAAATGAAGATTTTTCATTCTATAAGGGTCTACAAAGCAGAACGAAAGAACTTTAACGTCTTTACTGTGCATTGGGATATGAGAAAAAATGTTATGGACATTATCATTGACATCACCCTCAACATAGCTAACGTCATGACTTGAGTAGTTCCTATTTACACGTTTTTTTAATACGTTGAGTTTTTCACTATCACTATCACAAAAAATGTATTTATTAAATTTATCTGGCAGCTCAAGAGATAACAAAGGTGAAGAGGGGATTATCCTTGATGTGCCTTCAATCTTTGAATGTCCGGCACCAGCAAAAAGGTCAATGTAAACAAGAGAATCCCATTTTGATTTCATTGAGGAGGAGAAAACCTTGGCATAATTCCATACCAAACGATATTTGTATTCAGCCCAAGAACCAACCTCCGGTGTTATGAGACCGTCATCTTCAACGACTGGCAGTTTATTAAGCATCATTTGATCAGTAAAGAAAAACCCGCCAAAAGTGAGCATGCTGTACAGAGGCTTGGCGGGGGTGCTGAAAATATTCTATTGGTGCTGTGTATATATGTCAAGATAATGAATTAAGAGGTGGACCCCGGAATTCGGACAGTCGTATAAGGTGTAAAATATACGATTAATGAAGGAGGTCACCTAAAGATGAGTAAGACAAAGAGGACGAGGTATTCAGCGGAGTTTAAGGCAAAGATAGCGCTTGCAGCACTGAGGGAAGAAGCAACGATTGCAGAGATAGCAGTCAAATTCGCAGTACATCCGAATCAG
>JACQZG010000028.1 GCA_016213935.1 Nitrospirota bacterium | reverse complement strand
TTGTGAACAAGAAGGAGTGTGATGAAGATACGCTCGTTGCAGCGGCCCTTGACGCGGGCGCTGAAGACGTGAAGAACGACCCGGGCGAAGAGAATTTCGAGGTGCTGACAACGCCCGAAGACTTCAGCAGGGTAAAAGAGCATCTTGAAAAAAGCGGAATAAAATCCGGGTTGGCAGAGGTGACGCTCATACCCAAAAATTATGTAAAACTCGATGAAAAGGATGCCTCAAAGGTTCTTAAGCTCATAGAGGCTCTCGAAGACCATGACGACATACAGAATGTCTACGCCAACTTTGATATCCCTGATGAGATGTCTTTTTAACTCTCTTTTATGAACATCATCGGCATTGACCCGGGCAGTGTCTGCTGCGGATACGGCATATTGTCAGTGGGAAAAAAGCCGTATGTGCCGAAGTTCGTGGCATCAGGCGACATCCGCATGAACTCAAAAGAAAATCTGCCTGTGAGGCTTGAAAAACTTTATGACTCCCTCAAGAATATCATCCGCGAACACCGCCCCTCCCATCTCTGCATAGAAAAGATTTTTTACCACAAAAGCATCCGCTCATCAATGGTACTCGGCGCGGCAAGAGGTATCGTCATGCTCCTTGCCGCCCAGAACGGGCTGAAGCTCTTTGAGTATAATCCTACTGAAATAAAAATGGCCTTAACCGGGTACGGAAGGGCTGAAAAGAGGCAGGTTCAGGAGATGGTCATAAGAATACTCAACCTTGATAAATCCCTCAGGATGAGCGAGGACAGCACAGACGCGCTCGCCCTCGGCATATGCCACATAAATTCCTCGTTTGAGTTAAAATAGATGCAAAATTCCAGGAAGTTAGGAGTTGGAATTCAGAATTCTATATCCTAACGTTCCGTATAACGTATTCTTTTTCAAAATGATCGCTTCGCTTAAAGGAACTGTTATAAACAAAAAGCCCGATAGGGTGATTATCGAGGTCAGCGGCGTAGGTTACAGCGTCGCTGTACCTTTGCGGAGCCTCGGCGACATACCTGATGAGGGGCATAGCATATTTATCCATATATACACGCATGTGAGAGAGGACTCTCTCCAGTTGTTCGGCTTCCTCTCTGAAGAGGAACGCAGGGTATTCTCAACGCTTCTCGGCATAACAGGAATAGGCCCAAAGCTCGCCCTTGCGATACTTTCAGGCATGTCCGTTAGGAGGTTTTCTGAAGCGGTGCAGAACGAGGATGTCGCTCTCCTGTCATCAATCCCCGGCCTCGGCAAAAAGACTGCCTCACGCCTTGTTCTCGAATTGAAGGGAAAGCTCCCTTCACTGGAAGCGTCTCACGCGCCGGGAGAGAACACTGCGGCAGACGACGCGGTCTCGGCGCTTGAGAATCTCGGCTATAAAAAAACATCCGCGGAGCATGCCGTGTCTCATGCCGTAAAAAGCGGAAGCGGCTCTATTGAAGATATAATAAAGAATGCCCTGAAGCTCCTCACGGGCAATAAATGATGTTATGAGCGAAGCCCCTGAAAGAGATATAACCCCTTCGGCAAAGGAAGAAGACCTCGGATTCGATGTGAGCATGAGGCCGAGGTCGTTTGACGAATTCGTGGGGCAGGACAACATCAAGGAGAATCTGAAGATCTTTATAACAGCCGCCAAACAGAGAGGCGAGGCTCTCGACCATGTCCTATTTTGCGGCCCCCCGGGCCTCGGAAAAACGACCCTTGCCCATATAATAGCCGCTGAACTCGGTGTGGACATAAAGGTAACTTCAGGCCCTGTTCTTGAAAGGCCCGGCGACCTCGTTGCGATACTTACAAACCTCGGAAGCAAAGATATCCTCTTCATCGACGAGATACATAGGCTCCCGAGAATAGCCGAGGAGGTGCTCTATCCTGCAATGGAGGATTACCAACTCGACATAATCATCGGACAGGGGCCTGCCGCAAGAACCGTAAAGCTGAATCTGCCGAAGTTTACGTTAATAGGAGCAACTACAAGGACAGGACTTCTCACATCCCCTTTAAGGGACCGTTTCGGCGTTATCAACCGCCTCGAATTCTACTCTCCCGATGACCTGAGGCGCATCCTCCTCCGTTCGACTCGGATTCTGAACACGGAGATTACCGGCGACGCAACGGCTGAGATTGCCGTGCGCTCAAGGGGCACGCCGCGGATATCAAACAGGCTTCTGAGGCGCATTAGAGATTTCGCCCAGGTGAAGAACGACAGCGTCATAAACCTCGGTATTGCAGAAGAGGCGCTTAATGCCATGGGAGTGGATAAAAGAGGTTTTGACTCCATGGACAGGAAACTGCTCCTGACGATTATAGAGAAGTACAACGGCGGCCCTGTCGGGCTCGATACACTCGCGGCCTCGATACAGGAAGAGAAGAACACCATTGAGGATGTGTATGAGCCGTATCTGCTTCAGCAGGGTTTTATCGAGAGGAGCCAGAGAGGAAGGGTCGCTACAAAACTCGCGTATGAACATTTCGGGCTGAAGAAGGCCGAGGGGCTGTTTTAAAAATGAATATCCTGATTCACGCATGCTGCGGAAACTGCTCGGCATACCCCTTCATGAACTTAAAGAACGAGGGGCATGATGTAGCGGGATTCTGGTTCAATCCTAATATACACCCTTTGGATGAATATAATAACAGGCATGAATCCATGATAAAACTGGCTGCTACGATGAAGGTGGATATTATCTCTTCCGGAGATTATTCTCCCTGTGAATTCTTTGACGCAGTCGGCATAAGCACGAAAATTGACGCCACTGACATGAATAACCTGCCTCCGCAGAAAGAGAGATGCGCCGCTTGCTATGAGCTCAGGCTTGGCAAAACCGCTGAGGAGGCATTAAAAAACGGTTTTGACTCCTTCTCCACAACGCTTCTCATAAGCCCTTATCAGGATATCGAAAGGATTTACGCGGCAGGCAAAGCGATGTCTGAAAAATTCAATATCGATTTCTTCTTTAAAGACTTCAGGCCCTTCTTCAGGGAGTCGATGGCCCATGCCAAAAAGCTCGGAATCTTCAGGCAGAAATACTGCGGATGCGTCTTCAGCATGAAAGAGAGAAACAAATTGTGCCAAACGGCATTGACCAGATAGGAAAGTTTCTTATAGTTATTGGCATTGTGACGGCGGGTATCGGCCTGCTGCTCATAATTCTTAAAAACACGGGCATGCCTTTCGGAAGGCTTCCCGGAGATATAATGATTGAGAAAAAGAATTTCACGTTCTACTTCCCGATTGCAACGAGCATAATAATAAGTGTATTATTAACTATCTTATTTTATTTTTTCAGCAGGAAATGAAATCCTTTTTTTGTCTTTTCATTGCCATTTTAATCCTATTATCTTCTGTGGCGCGGTCAAGCGCGGATGATAACCTGAGAATCCTCATTCAGGAGGATTCAGGGGTTCCCGCCTCCTCAACCGATGTAAAAGATGTCATAAAAATAGACGGGAAGGTCTTCATAAACGGCAAGGCATACACAGGAAATTTCGGCATAAAAAAAGAACCGGGCGGGATCAGGGTAATAAGCAGCATGCCTATTGAAAAATATGTTGAAGGGGTTGTCGCGTCAGAAGCAGGCAGCGGATGGGAGATAGAAGCCCTCAAGGCGCAAGCGGTCGCAGCAAGGACATATGCCTTATTCCACAAGGCAGAGAACGGGGGAAAAGAGTTTGACCTCACGTCAGGAACGCTTCATCAGTTGTATAATCCCGAAAACAGCGATTCCATTGTGGCGCTTGCGGTATCTCAGACAAGGGGAGAGATACTCACATTTGACGGCGTGCCGATAGAGTCTTTTTATCATTCGGTCTGCTACGGCAGTACCGAACTTCCGGAAGAGGTATGGGGAATGAGCTATCCCTATCTTAAGCCTGTTGAGTGCAGGAGCGGGAAGACCGCTTATGAGAACTGGCAGAGGAGATTCACTCCGGGCGAAATGGAAAATGCCCTGAACATTCCCTCAATAAAAGAGATGAAGGTCTCTTCATATACTGCCACCGGAAGAGTTAAGTCCCTTGAAATATCAGCAGGGACCGAAGATTCAGCCGCTTCCTATATCAAGGCTGTGGATCTGAGGAGGCTCCTCGGATACAAAAATCTTCCAAGCACTGACTTTTCATTGACGACAGAGAACGGCGACTTTATATTCAACGGAAGAGGATGGGGGCACGGCGTCGGCATGAGCCAATGGGGAGCGCTTGAGATGGCAAAAGAGGGCAAAGGCTACAGGGAGATACTCGAACACTATTATCCCGGCGCTGTAATTGAGAATGAAAAAAATGCCTCTGCCGATAAACAAGCGGCAGGCTCAGGCTCCTGAACTCTGCCGTATTATACTTCTTTGAAACTCTCTGATTTTGATTACCTCTTCCCGGAAAGACTTATTGCACAGCATCCTCCACAGGCGCGGGATTCGTCAAGGCTTCTGATTCTCGACAGAAAAAACGAGGCCTTTGAACACAGAATTTTCCGCAACCTTCCTGAATACCTTTTCTCCGGCGACCTTCTGATAATCAATGATACAAAGGTCATCCCTGCGCGTATCAAAGGGGAAAAAGCTTCCGGAAAAACAGTTGATATTCTCCTTGTCAAAGAGCTTGAAATAAATACATGGCAGGTGCTTATAAAAGGTAGAGCAAAAGGAAAGGTGCGCCTAAGCGGCGGGATTATTGCCGAGCTATCCGATTCAGACGGAATTGTTATTGCCAAATTCAGCGCTGAAGATGAAAACTTAACGGAAGCAGAGATAAAAGAAGAATTGTTCAAAGCGGGAAAACCCCCTCTCCCGTTTTATATCAAGCGGGAAGCTGCGGGGCCTGACTCTGAACGGTATCAGACTGTGTTCGCTCAAAAAGAGGGGGCAATAGCCGCTCCTACGGCAGGGCTTCATTTCACTGAGGAACTCCTCTCTAAATTGAAGAATAAAGGCGTTGATATTAAGTTAGTGACGCTTCATGTGGGATACGGCACCTTCAAGCCTGTAACCTCCGAAGATATAACAGAGCATAAAATGGGCGAAGAGGAGTATGAGATATCTGAAGAGACAGCCGATGCGATAAGAACAGCTCAGAGAGAAGGAAGAAGGATAATCGCTGTCGGCACCACCGTGACAAGGGCACTTGAGTCCTCAGCCGCCTTTAATGACGGGAGGGTGTCAGTAGGAGAGGGAAAGGCATCCATCTTTATTTATCCCGGATACAAGTTCAAAGTGATCAATGCGCTCATAACAAATTTTCACCTGCCGAGGTCGACTCCCATGATGCTGACATCCGCATTTACAGGCCTCACACTCCTGAAAAAGGCGTACGCCGAATCCATAAAAGAGGGATACAGATTCTTCTCTTACGGGGACTCGATGTTTATTGTCTGACCTCGTGTTAACCTGTTGAATTTATTGATAATTTCATTTATAAGCCCTTTCCCGTACCCAGCTTCCTGCATCTTGATAATTAATTCTATTTGTGTATAATGTTCAGTGGTTCAAATCTTCTTGAATAGTATTACTCATATATTATATAGTTATATTATATATAGTAAGGAGAAGGCCTACGGTTAAGATAGAACTGGATCTCGGCGAAGAAAGAGACCTTTCAAAAACATACGACAGCCTCGAAAAAAGCCTCAGAGCGATAGAGCAGGCCCTTGAGATAAACGCTTCGATAAGGGGAAGCAAGATTTTTATCCACGGCGAAGAGAAGGCCGTTAAGAGAGCGGAAAGGATTATCAAGGAACTGCAGTTGATCAACCCCGGCAGTTTCAAGATAAGTCCGCAGGACATCAAATTTCTCTTGAAGACTTCAGAAGAGGCTTCCCACGGCGATTCATCCTCGATAAAAGACTTTTTCTTAAGCACGATTCCGGTATCGTCAAAGAGCAAATTCGTTGTCCCGAGGTCAGAAACGCAAAGGAACTATATTGAAGCCATAAAAAAGTATGACATGGTGCTCGGAATCGGCCCTGCCGGCACAGGCAAGACCTATCTCGCGATGGCGATGGCGATAAACGCCCTGATGAAAAAACAGGTCAGCAGAATCATACTCGCAAGGCCGGCGGTTGAGGCAGGCGAAAGGCTCGGCTTTCTCCCCGGCGACCTTCATGAAAAGATAACGCCTTATCTCAGGCCGCTCTATGACGCGCTCTATGACATGATGGACGCGGAGAAAGCCCTGCACCTTATTGAACAGGGGGTTATTGAAATAGCACCGCTGGCGTTCATGAGGGGGCGCACGCTTAATGACTCTTTTATCATACTTGATGAGGCGCAGAACACCACCTCTGAGCAGATGAAGATGTATCTCACGCGCCTCGGGTTCAACTCAAAGACGGTCATAACAGGAGACAAGACACAGATAGACCTGCCGCCCGGCAAGGCCTCCGGCCTCGTCGAGATAGAAGAGATGCTTAAAGATATAAAGGAATTGAAATTCATATACTTTACGGAGAAAGATGTGGTCAGGCACAAACTTGTCCAGGAGATAATAAAGGCTTATGAAAAATTTGAAAGCAAAAAGCTCGCAGGGCACTAAATTCCCGGCTATAACAAAAGAGTCTGTTGTAAGGTTCTGCCTGATGGCGTTATTCGCCGGCCTGCTTACCGCAACCGTCCTTATGGGGCGGGACTTCCTCGCTGAAACCGCCGCCGGGATATTTATTGTTGCGGGAATCCTGCTATTTATATTCTATAAAGACCTTAAACGGTATTCGCCGAATATTGAGAAAGACCACAAGACCATAATACTTATCGGCGTCCTTTTGACAGCCAATCTCCTCGTTGGGCGAACCTTCTACTTCATATTTGAGCTTTTCACTCTTTGGCTCGGCAAGATCGATCCGATGCTCCCTATCTATGTCATCCCGCTCGCTACAGGCCCGATGCTGGCAGCCCTGCTTATTGATATACATACCGCTATACTCATGACTGTGATAACGAGCCTTTTGGCCGGTCTCTGGCTTAACAGCCCCTTTTTCCCGGTATTTAATTTCGCCGCCGGCATCGCTGCCGTATTCGGGGTTATAAGGTGCAAAAGGCGGTCTGCCATTTGGAGAGCGGGGCTGTACGTGAGCCTCGTATCCGCATTTACCGCTCTCACATTGACTCTCCTTGGCGGCAGGTTATTCAACCCTGAAACCATTGTAATAATAGGCCTCTCTCTTTTTAACGGCCTTCTCGTCGCCGTTATGGTATCGGCACTGCTCCCCCTTCATGAGAAGTTTTTTAAATTGAGCACTGACATCAGCCTTCTTGAACTCCTCGACCTAAACCAGCCTCTTATGCAGGAACTTCTCTCAGAAGCGCCAAGCACTTATCATCACAGCATTGTTGTCGGTAACCTTGTGGAGTCTGCCGCAGAGGCTGTCGGAGTAAACCCTCTCCTCGCAAGGGTAAGCGCGTATTACCACGACATAGGCAAGATAAAGATGCCCGAATACTTCATTGAGAACCAGACCGGCATTGTCAGCAGGCATGAAAATATCGCCCCTCGGATGAGCGCGCTTGTCCTGATTTCACATGTCAAAGAAGGGGTTGAACTGGCAAAACAACACAACCTGCCCCAGCCGATAATCGACATCATACAACAGCACCACGGGACATCCGTGCAGAGTTACTTCTTTCAGAAAGCAAAAGAGCT
>JACQZG010000019.1:643-61857 GCA_016213935.1 Nitrospirota bacterium | reverse complement strand
GAAGTTTCATGGAGTCTCCAAGGAAAAGTTCCCTTTGTACTTGAAAGAGATGGAATTCAGATACAATAACAGAAACAATGACATATTCACCTTTTTAGTTGAAAAACTGTGTCATACTGTGCCAAAAGCTTTATAATCACCAATTATTATATCTATCTTCTCATCAATTCCGGCAGAATAACCTCAAGCGCGTCAACCGCGTGAACCGGATGGCTCTCGGAATTTATCGCCCTGTTAAAGAGCATCTCCGCATTGGCTGAGGCATCTGCTTCGCCCGCGCCCGAATATGACGAAAGAAGTTTTTTAAAGGCTGATACAGTGACCGATTTATTATCTTCAACCGCTTTTCTCACTTTATCAATATGCTGATACAGCATGCCGAGCCATCCCTGATGCACGAGTTTTGTCACAGTGGCAGGGCCTACGCCGCCTGTCTCAAGAGTGAAAGCGGAAGCCTTTGCGCGGGCTGACGGGTCAACATCTCCATACGGCGATTTGCCGTCTTTTCTGAATGATGTCGAGGCGTCTATTATCAGGCATCCCTGCTTGACCATCTCCGGCGTGAAGAAGTATTCGGTATCAGCATGAACTTTGTAAGGGTGAAATCCCATGCATCCGAAAATTATGTCAGCGCGCTTTGAAAGCTCAATATAAATTCTCCGCTGAGTCTCCTTGTCCGAAGCGCCGCCCGAGCCTGTCTTCGTATGCAGAGGTCCAAGGACGGATGCGTCGAATCTCTTTAATAAATTAAAGAGCGGCTCACCTACAATATTGCTTCTTCCAGCCACAACGACCTCATATCCCGCAAAGCTCGCTATGCCGTCGGGACGAAGCCTCGCGCCTTTCTCTCTTACGAGATAAACGCTTGAGAGGTCGATCATTCCTCTCGGCGTGCAGCAGTCGTAATAGCGTTCCGCGCCAAGAGACATTAATCCTAATGTCACCTGATTAAGGCCATCGCCGTCCTTTGCGATATTTATGCGGTTGCATAGGGCTGTCGTGTCAATTGTCTCTCCTGCTTTGCCTCCGAACGGAAGCTGAAACATCAGGATGGAGATGGTCTTGTCATTATTCCACTGCTCAAGCTTTTTATACATTTCCTGCGTTGTCGCTGTTGAAGGGAACTCTTCTGTCAAACTCGAAAGCCCGGCTAACTTTGTCGTGGCTGACTTCATGCCCACATAGCTTCTCGACGCGGCAACTTTCGGGTCATCCTTGTCGCCGACGAGAACTGTCAATACTTTTGAGTCGGAAGGCTTGACATCTTTGAGCGCGGGGATCTCGCTAAGGAAGTCGGACCTGCGTTTAACTGTACGCCATTTAATCCTCCTGAGTTAAGATTTTTATAGCAATGCGGATTATTCAGAAAAGAGGAAAAATCTTAACATTTATGGATTGAAGGTGTCAAAGAATAAAAGCGGCAAATCAAGAGGGAAGGGCACTCTATTTTGTCCTGCTTCTGTAATCCTCGATCGCTTTTCTCAGCGCGTCTGCCCCCAAATTTGAGCAGTGCATCTTCTGCGCCGGCAGTCCGCCGAGTTCCTCCGCAACCTTCTCTTTTGATATGGCGAGAGCCTCGTCAAGTGTCTTGCCCTTCACCATCTCGGTCACCATGCTTGATACTGCTATCGCGGCTCCGCAGCCGAAGGTCTTGAACTTCGCGTCCACGATCCTATCGTTCTCGACCTTTATGAATATCTTCATCATATCGCCGCATGTCGGGTTCCCTTCTTCGCCGACGCCGTCCGCGTCCGGTATCTCTCCCACATTTCTCGGATTCGTAAAATGGTCCATTACCTCTTTGCTGTACATTTTTTCTGCCTCCTTTATGTCCCTATCCCTGAGAGATAGGGGACATTTCCCTAAGCCTCTTTATTATCGGTTCAAATTTCTGAATCAGGTAATCTATGTCATCCTCGGTTGTTTCCTGCCCGATGGTGAAGACGATTGAGCCGTGCGCCATGTGAGACGGTATCCCGATGGAAGTCAGCACAGGAGACGCCTTTAATGCTTTAGATGTGCATGCGGAACCGCTCGCGGCGTAAATGCCGTTTCCCGCAAGCAGGAGGAGCATGGCCTCGCCTTCGATATATTCGACTACAAAGCTCGCGTGTCCCGGAAGCCTCTTTTCAGGATGCCCCGTAAGATACACTTTATCAATTTTGGAGACAGCGCTTATCAGCTTATCCCTCAATGACATATTGTGTGCTATCCTTGCGGAGAGCTTCTCCTTTGCCATTTCAGCCGCCTTTCCCATGCCGACGATGGCGGGGACATTTTCTGTTCCCGCGCGCCTTCCGCCTTCCTGTATCCCTCCGTAGATAAGGGGCATTATCCTTGTGCCTTCCTTAAGAAAGAGGGCTGACGCGCCCTTCGGGCCATAGAACTGGTGAGCGGAAAGCGACAGAAGGTCAACATTGAGTTCACGCACGTCAACGGGGATATTTCCTGCGGACGCGACTGCGTCAGTGTGAAATAGGACATTCTTCTCTTTTGCTATTTTCGCAATCTCTTCAATCGGCTCAATCGTTCCTATCTCAGGGTTTGCGTGATTAATAGAAATAAGGATGGTCTCCTCTCTTATCGCTCTTTCAACAGCTGACGGATTCACGATTCCGGACTTGTCCACGGGAAGATACGTGACATTAAAATCATAGCGCTCTAAAAACCGCGCGGAGTTCGTGATGGAGTGGTGCTCTATCTTTGTGGTTATTATATGCTTGCCCTTGTTCTGGTTCGCGAGTGCGGCACCTTTCACTGCGAAATTATTAGACTCCGCGCCGCTTGCCGTGAAGATTATCTCATTCGGCTTTGCGTTTATTAAAGAGGCAACCTGTTTCCTCGCGTTCTCGATCGCCTCCTTTGCCTTTAACGCAGGCTCGTATATGCTCAGCGGGTTTGCGAAGTCTTCCTGCAGGTACGGCATCATCGCGTCAAGCACCTCGGGATGCAGAGGGTTTGTTGCAACATAATCCATATAGACTTTTTTCATAATCACTCCTTCAGCTTCTTTATGTAAAACTTGTAATGGTCGCTCTCTTCGAGCACGCCTAAGAATTCATTGCCTGTGGTGCCGCACCATGCGGGAATGTCCTGAAGCGCCCCGTCATAATCCGTAAGGACGGCAAGCGTCTGGCCTGTCTTTATCTCTTTTATCTTCTGCGCTATGGTAAGCAGGTGAATCGGGCACATCATATAAATGATGTCTGTCATCGCGTCTGCGTGAATAGGTTTGTCTAAAAATTTCAGTTCCGTGTTCTGGATGTTCATTATTAATCTATAGCTTCGACTCTTCCTTAAGAAGGTCTCCGAGCGTTGTCGTTTTGAGAAAGCCCGATATCTTCTCCCCGAGCGATTTCCACAGCAGTCTCGCCACGCATCCGTCAACCCTTCCGCAGTCTGATGAACCGCCTGTGGTATCGAGGCATTGGGTTATCGCGATAGGGCCTTCGAGCACACTCAGTATCTCGCCGATATTAATCTCGTTGGGTTTTCTGGAGAGTATGTAGCCGCCGCCGGGCCCTTTCTGGCTTGTTATTAATCCGCCCTTGCGAAGCTGGTTTAAAAGCTGTTCGAGATATGGAATTGATACGCCCTGCCTTTTGGATATCTCTTTAATGGTTATAGGGCCGGTTTTGTACTCTTTTGCTATCTCAAACATCGCCCTTACGCCGTACTGAACCTTTGTTGAGAGCTTAAGCATGATTAAAAATATAATACTTTACTAATATTGTCAAGTATTTCAATCATAATCATTCCTTGACTTATAAAGTGATGAATTGCTACTTTCAATTATGGCAAAGGCGATAGCATTATATTCCGGCGGGCTCGACAGCACACTTGCTATTCTGACGGTAATGAGGCAGGGCATAGACGTAACAGCCGTCACATTCATGAATCATTTCGGCTGCAGCATAGGTGACAAGTCATCCTGTTCCAAAGACCCTTTCTCCGCTTCCGTGAAATTCGGCTTTACTGTGAAACTCGCGCATCTTTCTGATAAGTTTTTCGATATAGTGAAGAACCCGAAGTTCGGGCACGGTAAGAATATGAACCCCTGCCTTGACTGCAGGATACTGATGCTCAAAGAGGCTAAGGAGATGATGGAGATGTCTGGCGCTGACTTTCTGATAACCGGAGAGGTGCTCGGCCAGAGGCCCATGAGCCAGAGGAGGGACACGTTCCCGGTCATCGACAGAGAGGCTGATGTCACGGGCTTTGTCCTTAGGCCGCTTTCAGCCAAGCATCTTAAGATGACGATACCCGAAGAGAAGAATACCGTCAGCCGCGGGATGCTTCATGATTTCCACGGAAGGTCGAGAAAACCGCAGATGGCTCTTGCCGCAGAATTCGGCCTGACCGATTATCCTCCTCCGGCTGGAGGCTGTCTTCTCACCGAGCCGAATTACTCATTCCGTTTAAAGGAGCTTCTTCACTATGACGCGTCGCCGTCATATAAGGACATAAACCTTCTCAGGCTTGGGAGGCACTTCAGGCTTTCTCCTTATACTAAAGTTATAATCGGGCGGAAGAAGGAAGAGAATGAGGCGATATTGGCTCTTGCGGAAGAGGGTGACTGCACCATGCATGTGCCGGGCTATGGAAGCCCTGTAACATTCTTATCAGGCACGGCAGATGATAATCTGCTCCATATCGCGGCTTCGTTATGCGCAAGATATTCAGACGCCAAAAAATTTAGTGAAGTGAAGGTTGCCGTGAAAAAGGCGAGGGAACTTTTTAATCTCCTTGTTAAACCCGCTGACGATGATACTCTTGGAAGATATTCGATAATTATGGACGCGCAGGCCAGGGTTTTGAGGACCCGTTCTTGATTATTCTTACAACCTGACGGGAACGCCTTTTGCCCGCAGATATTCCTTGCACTCCCTGACAGACCCTTCGCCCCCCCTTACCAAGGGGGGGATGGGGGGGGTGAGTTTTACCTCGCTCAAAAAAGGATCGCTGAGCCATGAGAGCCAGGGGTCGTCGGGCTCGAACTCCATTCCGGGCAGAACCTTTTTTGCGTCAACCGCGACAACGATGCACTGGCTTCCGAATCTTTCCGAGGCATCTTTAATGAAATAGGGATTACGAACCGCTGTCGTGTTTATCGAGACCTTGTCACAGCCCGCGTTAAGAAGGTTTCTGATATCTTCAAGCGTCTTTATCCCTCCGCCCACTGTAAGCGGCATAAAGACGTCATTGGCGGTTTGCGCAACGACATCGAGTATGGTTTTACGCTTCTCATGAGACGCTGTTATGTCCAGGAAGACGAGTTCATCCGCTCCCTGCTCATCATAGAATTTGGCGTTCTCGACAGGGTCGCCGGCGTCAATGAGGTTCTGGAACTTCACACCCTTGACCACTCTGCCGTCCTTCACATCAAGGCATGGTATTATTCTCTTTGCCAGCATTTAATTAATTGCCTTTGCCAAAGCAATAGCTTCGTCTAATTTCAAAGTGCCTTCATACAGCGCCTTGCCTGTTATCACGCCCCAAAGGTTCTTTATATTTGCAAGAATTTTTATATCATCGAGTTTTGATACGCCGCCTGACGCGATGACAGGGATATGAACATTCCCGACCATTTCAGACATCGCTTCAATATTAGGCCCGGTGAGCATCCCGTCTCTTGAGATGTCGGTATAAATAATCCCTGCAACACCGTTGGATTCCATCTGCCGTGCAAATGACAGAGCATCGAGGCCTGTTACCTCGACCCATCCTTTGAGAGCGACCTTGCCGTCTTTCGCGTCGATCCCGGCGATAATTTTATCAGGGAACTTTTTACATGCGTCTATTATGAATGCTGGATTTATAGCTGAAGTGCCTATGATAATTCTCCCGATTCCCATGTCGATGAGCTTTGTTATCGTCTCAATATCCCTTATGCCTCCGCCGACCTCGATAGGAATGTTGACCGTCTTTCTAATCGCAACTATCTTATCAAGGTTCTTCTGAACTCCTGTAAATGCGCCGTCAAGGTCAACCACGTGAAGCAGTTCAGCTCCCATGTCTGCCCAGTGCTTTGCCATTGACGCAGGGTCATCGGAATAGACAGTGACCTCTTCTTTTTTGCCCTGGAGAAGACGGACGCATTTGCCGTCCTTCAGGTCTATAGCAGGAATAATAATCATGTGATGAGTATATCAGAGGAACCGTGATTTATAAAAGAGGTTAGCGGGGAATGTTCATTTATATTTGACAACTCCTCCGCATTGTTCTATAATAATCATCAGCAGTTGCCTTTAATCTGGTCCCGAGAGGCTAGAAAGGCCAAACCCACTCATTCTTACCGCGCCGGCTGAGCCTTCTTCCTCTCAAAGGAATGAAGGTTTTTTTATGTCCATTGAGATACTCAACAGCAAAGAGATCGAAAACGCCATCACGCGCATCACGCATGAGATAATCGAGAAGAACGGAGGCACGAAAGCCCTCTGCCTTATCGGCATACAGAGAGGCGGCGTGCTTCTTGCCGAGAGGATCTCTCGCGCGGGCTCGATTGATGAAATCGGCTCCCTCGATATTTCTCTCTACAGGGATGACATCAATATCAAGAATGAACAGCCTGTCGTAAGGGCTACTGATATTAAATTTTCCCTCAACGGCAAGACAGTGGTTCTTGTTGATGACGTTCTCTTTACGGGCAGAAGCATAAGGGCGGCGATGGACGCGCTCATAGACTTCGGCCGCCCCGCGAAGATTCAGCTTGCCGTGCTTATCGACAGGGGGCACAGGGAGCTTCCGATTAGGGCTGATTATGTAGGGAAGAATATTCCCACCACCTTCAATGACACTGTCGAGGTAAGGCTTCACGGACATGGTTCAAAGGATAACGATTCAGTGATCCTTATCAGGGGGAATAGTAAATAGATGCTTAAATCAAAACACCTTCTCGGCATTAAGGAACTGACGCCCGAAGAGATATACCACATTCTCGATACTGCGTCAGGCTTTAAGGATGTTTTGATGAGGGATATCAAGAAGGTCCCGCCTCTGAGAGGAAAGACCGTCGTGAGCCTCTTCTTCGAGCCGTCAACAAGGACAAGGACATCTTTTGCCCTTGCGGCAAAGAGGTTAAGCGCGGATGACGTGAACTTTTCCGTCTCATCGAGCAGTGTCGTGAAGGGTGAGAGCATTCTCGATACAGCGCTTACCATTCAGTCGCTTGGCGCAGACCTAATGATAATAAGGCATTCATCTTCTGGCGTGCCCCATTACCTTAGCAGGTCTCTTAATATTTCGGTTGTTAACGCGGGCGACGGCTCGAACGAACACCCGACTCAGGCGCTTCTCGATCTCTTCACCATCCGCTCCCATAAGAAAGATATTAAAGGGCTTGAAGTCGCCATCATTGGAGATATTGCGCACAGCAGGGTCGCGAAATCAAACATATACGGATTGACAAAACTCGGGGCGAGAGTGAGAGTTATATGCCCTCCTACCTTGATGCCCGCAGGGCTTGAGAAGCTCGGAGCGGATGTCTTCCACAATATCGATGAAGGGATTAAAGGCGCGGATGTTGTCATGGCATTGAGGATTCAGCTTGAGAGGCAGAGCAAAGGATTCCTTCCTTCGCTAAAAGAATATTTCAATCTCTACGGGCTTACGGGTGAGCGGATGAAGCTGGCAAAGAAGGACGCGATTGTCATGCATCCGGGCCCTATGAACAGGGGCGTTGAGATAGCTTCCGATGTTGCTGACGGCCCGCAGTCCGTGATACTCGAACAAGTTACCAACGGCATCGCCGTAAGGATGGCGGTGCTGTATCTGCTCTCAGGAGTCAAGCAATGAGCACCCTTATTATTAACGGCAAGGTGATAGACCCTTCGCAGAATATTTCTTCAAAGACCGATATCCTGATCGAAGGGAAAAAGATAAAAGGGCTCTTTCCGAGAGGCAAGGGGCCGAAGGCAGACAAGGTGATTGACGCCTCAAACTGCATTGTCTTTCCAGGGCTTGTTGATATGCACACCCACCTGAGGGAGCCGGGGTTTGAATACAAGGAGACGATAAAGACCGGAACAATGGCCGCGGTGAGAGGCGGCTTCACCTCCGTATGCTGTATGCCGAATACAAATCCAGTAAATGACTCCATATCAGTGACGGAATTTATACTCAGGAAGACAGCGATGGAGGGTTCATGTTCTGTCTATCCCATAGCCGCCATAACAAAAGGGCAGCAGGGCGAGGCGCTTACCGAGCTCGAGGCGCTTATCGAAGCTGGATGTATCGCATTCTCGGATGACGGCAAACCTGTGATGAACAGCCTTATAATGAGGCGCGCGCTTGAGTATTCAAAGATATTCGGCGTGCCTATCATCTCTCACTGCGAAGACCTGATGCTTTCCGAAGGCGGGGTAATGAATGAAGGTATTGTCTCTACAACCCTCGGCCTCAAAGGCATTCCAAACGCGGCTGAAGATGTGATAGTCGCAAGAGATATTTCGCTTTGCAAACTTACAGGCGGGAGGCTTCACATAGCCCATGTGTCAACAGAGGGTGCTGTTAACCAGATACGCGAGGCAAAGGCGCGGGGAATAAACCTGACTGCGGAGACATGCCCGCATTACTTCACTCTGACTGATGAGTCGTTGAACGGATATGACGCCAATCTCAAGGTCAATCCGCCCTTAAGGACATCTGCGGATGTCGAGGCGCTTAAAGAAGGGATAAAGGACGGCACGATTGATGTGATAGCAACAGACCATGCACCTCATCATTATGATGAGAAGAATTGCGAATTTGATAGGGCGGCCTTCGGCATTTCAGGGCTTGAGACAGCCTTTTCACTCGGCATGAAGCTTGTACATGAAAAGATGATTGACATAAAGCAGCTTATTACTATGATGTCTGTAACACCTTCTAAAATAATGAAAATCAATAAGGGCTCCATAACTGAAGGCGCTGATGCCGATATCACTGTCGCTGATACTGAGAAATTGTATAATGTTGATCCGAAGAAGCTCGTGTCAAAGGGTAAAAATACAGCATTCGGAGGGTGGGAGCTTAAGGGCGCGGTTGTTAAAACAATATCGATGGGGAAGGTTCATGAATAAAAATAAAGCATTTTTAGTCTTGGCTGACGGGACAGTATTCGAAGGCAATGCGTTTGGCGCGCTTGGCGAGGCCTTCGGCGAAGTCGTCTTCAACACCTCTATGACAGGCTATCAGGAGATATTGACCGACCCTTCGTATAAAGGCCAGTTGGTTGCAATGACTTACACGCAGATAGGAAATTACGGGACGAATCCAGAAGATGTCGAGTCCGGCTCGGTAAAAGCGGCCGGCTTTATCGTAAAGGAAAATATCGGATTTCCCTCCAACTGGCGTTCCGATAAGAGCCTTGGCCAATACCTGAAAGACAACGGCATAGCCGGCATCGAGGGTATAGATACAAGGGCGCTTACTCAGCACATAAGGGACAACGGCCTTCAGAACGGGATTATATCTTCTGTTGATGCTGATCCCGCAAGACTTTTGGAGAAGGTCAGAAAGTATCCGGACATCTCTGAATTTGATTTCGTGAAGGAGGTCACTTCTTCCGGCATTTACAAATGGAACGAGCCGTTATGGAGATGGGATAAACAGCAGTCAGCAGTCAGTCACCTCAGGCGACTCGCCGAGGCGAGCAATCAGCTTTCAGCAAAGAGGCTCAAAGTCTTTGTCTATGATTTTGGGGTGAAGAGAAATATTTTGCGCCATCTTTATGATGTCGGCTTTGATGTCACGGTCGTTCCGGCGGAGACGCCTGCCGAAGAGGTAATTGAGAAGGCTGACTGCGTCCTCCTGAGCAACGGCCCCGGCGACCCCAAGGCTGTGACATACGCGATTGAGACTTCAAAAAAACTTTTAGGCAGAAAACCGGTCTTCGGCATCTGCCTCGGTCATCAGATCATCGGCCTTGCGCTCGGAGGAGATACATACAAACTGAAGTTCGGGCATCACGGAGGCAATCATCCGGTAATGGACCTTTCAAACGGAAATGTGGAAATAACATCGCAGAACCATAACTATTGCGTTGATTTCAAAAGCCTCAAAGGCCAGATGATGCTGACTCACAAAAATCTTTACGACGGCACGGAAGAGGGGCTGATGCACAAAGAACTCCCGGTGATGACCTCGCAATATCATCCTGAAGCAGGGCCCGGGCCCAATGACTCAGGATATATATTCAGCAGGTTCAGAAAAATGGTTGAAGATTTCAGATAAAGAGAGGCGGACAACTTGCCGAAGAGAACTGACATTAAAAAAATACTTCTTATAGGGTCGGGCCCGATCATAATCGGCCAGGCATGCGAATTCGATTATTCGGGAACCCAGGCGTGCCGCGCCCTGCGGAGCGAGGGATACGATGTTACCCTCGTCAATTCCAATCCCGCGACCATAATGACAGACCCCGAAATATCGGACAAAACATATATAGAGCCGTTAACTGCTGATATTCTTGAACTGATAATAGAGAAAGAGAGGCCGGACGCGCTTCTGCCCACAATGGGCGGCCAGACCGCGCTCAACCTCGCGGTCGAGCTTTCTGAAAAAGGCATTCTCGCGAAATACAATGTCGAGCTTATCGGGGCAAAACTTCCAGCCATTAAAAAAGCTGAAGACAGGGAAAAGTTCAAGGCCGCGATGCAGAAGATCGGACTCGATGTCCCAAAGAGCGCGGTTGTCAGCTCGATAGCAGAGGGGATGGAGGTAATCGAGGGTATAGGCTTTCCGGTAATAATAAGGCCGTCATTCACTCTCGGCGGCACTGGCGGAAGCGTGGCTTATAACCTTCATGAGTATGAGAATAACCTTAAAAGGGCGCTTGAACTGAGCCCGGTTCATCAGTCGCTGATAGAGGAATCAATAATCGGATGGAAAGAGTTTGAGCTTGAGGTGATGCGCGACTGCAAGGACAATGTAGTCATTATCTGTTCCATCGAGAACCTTGACCCAATGGGCGTGCACACCGGAGACTCGATAACAGTCGCCCCGGCGCAGACATTGACGGACAAGGAATATCAAAGGATGAGGGACGCCTCGATAGCCATCATACGCGAGATCGGGGTTGATACAGGAGGTTCTAACATACAGTTCGCGGTCAATCCTCTTGACGGCCGCATGACGGTCATTGAGATGAACCCGAGGGTTTCACGCAGTTCGGCGCTTGCCTCAAAGGCAACCGGCTTTCCCATAGCCAAGATAGCGGCAAAGCTTGCCGTGGGGCTTACGCTTGATGAGATACCTAATGACATCACACGAGAAACACCCGCTTCATTTGAGCCGACAATAGATTATGTTGTCGTGAAGTTCCCGAGGTTCACCTTTGAAAAATTCCCCGAGGCAGACGATACGCTTACGACGCAGATGAAATCAGTCGGCGAGGCGATGTCAATCGGCCGGACATTCAAGGAGTCCATGAACAAGGCTCTAAGGAGCATGGAGATTGACAGCTATGGTTTTGAAGAGACTGCCGCTGACAAAGATGAGATAAAGGAGAGGCTTAAGATACCGAAAGCCGACCGCCTTTGGCATGTGGCGCAGTCATTCAGGCTCGGCTTCAGCATAGATGAAGTCTGTCAGCTTACAATGATAGACCCGTGGTTCCTTCATAACATAAAGCAGATAGTTGAGATGGAGGAGAAGCTCTCAGTCGCCTCATGCGAGGCGCCGGGGCGAGCTATCAGCATTAAAGAAGATCTTTTGAGAGAGGTGAAAGAATACGGCTTCTCAGACAGGAGAATTGCCTCACTTCTTGATGTAACTGAAAAGTCCGTAAGAGAACTTCGCGGAAGCCTGAAGATAGAGCCTGTCTATAAAGTTGTCGATACGTGCGCCGCGGAGTTCAAGGCATACACGCCGTATCTTTACTCGACATATGAAAAGCCTTTTTATAAGATAGCGGCCGGCAGTCAGCTCTCAGTCACCTCAGGCGACTCGCCGAGGCGAGCGGTCAGCAAAAATTATTCGCTGGAAGCTGTGACTGCCTGCGAGGCAAACCCCACAGGTAAAAAGAAGGTGATAATCCTCGGAAGCGGCCCGAACAGGATAGGTCAGGGGATAGAGTTCGATTACTGCTGCGTGCACGCGGTCTTTGCCCTCAGGGAACTCGGTTATGAGACGATAATGATAAACTGCAATCCCGAGACCGTCAGCACGGATTACGACACTGCGGACAAACTCTACTTTGAGCCTCTTACCCTTGAGGATGTGCTGAATATTGTCCGCAAAGAAAATCCCGAAGGCGTCTTTGTGCAGTTCGGCGGACAGACACCGCTGAAGCTTGCCGTGCCTCTTGAGAGGGAAGGCGTCAGGATATTAGGCACATCGCCTGATTCGATTGACATGGCTGAAGACAGAGAGAGGTTTAAAAGGGTTTTGCATAAGCTTGACCTTAAACAACCTGAGAGCGGCACTGCCAAGTCTGTTGACGAGGCTGTGCTTATCGCAAAGGGGATAGGCTATCCCGTTATGGTAAGGCCGTCATATGTATTAGGCGGCAGGGCGATGGAGATTGTCTATGACGAGGCGAGCCTCAGGGATTACATGAAGAGAGCAGTGAAGGCGTCGCCCGAGCACCCTGTGCTTATTGACAGGTACCTGCAGGATGCCATTGAGATAGATGTAGATGCCATCTCCGACGGTTCGGATGTTGTGATAGGCGGGGTGATGGAGCATATCGAGGAGGCAGGGATACATTCGGGCGATTCCGCCTGCGTCATCCCCCCTTACTCTCTTCCCGAAGGAATCATAGAACAGATCAAGGCTCATACGCGGGTATTGGCAATTGAGCTGAAGGTCTTGGGCCTTATGAATATTCAGTTTGCGGTTAAAGATAACGATATATATATCCTGGAGGTGAATCCGAGGGCGTCGCGCACCGTGCCGTTTGTGAGCAAGGCTACGGGAATACCTCTTGCAAAGGTCGCGGCAAAGGTGATGGTTGGAAAGAGATTAAAGGAGCTTGGGCTTACATCTGAGGTGAAGATAACTCACACCGCTGTCAAGGAGGCTGTATTTCCTTTTGACAGGTTTACGGGAGTCGATACGCTCCTCGGCCCTGAGATGAAGTCAACCGGCGAGGCGATGGGGATTGACCTTGATTTCGGCAGGGCATATTCGAAGGCGGAGGCTTCTTCAAAAAATACGATACCGCTGAGCGGAAAGGTCTTCATAAGCGTAAAAGACAGCGACAAACCTCACCTTCTTCCCCTTGCTGTAAAACTTGCCGAAATGAAGTTCACGATAATCGCTTCGGGGGGAACAGCCGCGTATTTTAGAGAGAACGGGCTTGATGTGCAGACCGTGAATAAGATAACGGAAGGGCGGCCTAACATTGTTGACCTTATAAAGAACAATGAGATAAATTTTGTCATAAACACCGTTTCCGGCGGCAAGGCGCACAAAGATTCTTTTTACATCAGGGAGAGCGCCCTCAGCCAGCGGGTTCCTTACACCACTACCGTGTCAGGCGCGAGGGCGGCCGTGAAGGCGATCGAGAGCGTTCTTAAAGAGAGTGTCAAAGTGAGGTCAATACAGAGCTATCACGGCAAGTGACCATTTCTTGTAAAGGTTTACTTTGCGCGCCCGCTATTGTTAAAATTTTATTATGAAAAAGATACCGATAACACCCGCGGGTTATTCGAAGCTTAAAGGTGAGCTCGAAAGGCTTATTTCCGTCGAAAGGCCTGCGGTAACACAGGCTATCAAAGAGGCGAGGGCGCACGGAGACCTTTCAGAGAACGCAGAGTATCACGCCGCAAAAGAGAAACAGGGTTTTATTGAAGGGCGCATACAGGAGCTTCAGGGCAAGATAGCTTTGGCGAATGTCATCGACCCGTCGAAGCTATCGATGGAGACAGTTGCCTTCGGGGCAAGGGTGAAGCTGACTGACACTGAGACCGGCGACGAAAAGATATTCAGCCTCGTCGGTTCTGACGAGATAGACGTCAAGGCAGGGAAGATATCGATTAACTCTCCAGTTGCGAAATCTCTGATAGGGAAGGCCATCGGAGACATTGCGACTGTAAAGACGCCGGCAAGAACAATAGAATTTAAAGTAATAGAGATCAGCTTTGAGTGAGATATTCAGAGCAAAGATAAAAGAGAACAGGCCGTTAACAAATCACCACTATCTTCTCACGCTTCATCCTCTAATAAATATCGCCCTGCCGAATCCGGGGCAGTTCTTCATGCTTTCGGTTGACGAAAGCCTCGACCCTCTCCTGAAGAGGCCTTTCAGCGTTCACAGGACGGTTGAAGGCGGTTTTCAGATACTTTACAGAGTGGTTGGGAAGGCGACGAAAATTTTATCTGCAAAGAGCCCCGGCGATGAGATAGAGGCGCTCGGCCCTCTCGGAAACGGTTTTCCTCTTAATATAAGCAATAGCGAAAACGTAATATTGACAGCAGGCGGAATGGGAATCGCTCCTATGCTTGCGCTCGCTGATAAGATCGCAGGTTTGAAGCCTCTTCTTTTTTACGGCGCGAGAACTGCCGGCGAACTTCTCTGCCTCGATGACTTCAGGGATTCAGGCATAGAGCCGATAATTTCTACCGATGACGGCACATGCGGCAGAAAGGGTTCTGTCATTGATTCGCTCGAAAGTTATATTTCATCAGCCGGTTCAAATAATTTCGGGCTTTACGCGTGCGGCCCGAAGCCTATGCTTTCATCGCTCTCAAAATTTTGCGCTAAACATGAAATAACCGCTTACATGGCGCTTGAAGAGAGCATGGCATGCGGCATAGGCACGTGCCTCGGTTGTGTCGTAAAGACGAATGAAGGCTATAAACGAGTATGCAAAGAGGGGCCGGTCTTTTCTTCAAGGGAGATAATCTGGTGATTGACCTGTCTGTCAGCATAGGAAAGATCAAGCTCAAGAATCCCGTCATGACTGCCTCGGGCACATTCGGCTACGGCGACGAGTTCGCGGAATATTTCGATATCGGCAGGCTCGGAGCGGTTGTGGTGAAAGGGCTTTCGCTTAAACCTAAACAAGGCAACCCGCCGCCCCGTATAGTTGAAACTCCGGCCGGAATGCTTAATTCCATAGGGCTTCAGAATATCGGTGCAGAGAAGTTCATAAATGAGAAACTCCCTTTCCTTAGAAAGCATGACACAACTGTCGTGGTGAATTTCTTCGGCGATACGATAGAGGAATATGTCGAGGCGGCTGAGATCCTAAGCTCCGCTGACGGAATTCACGCCCTCGAGATGAACATTTCATGCCCGAACAAGGAGGAGGGCTGGAGCATATTCGGAACAGACCCGAAGGTGACCGCCAAAGTCGTAAACGCCGTCAGAAAATCCACTTCGCTGAATCTTATTGTAAAGCTCTCGCCAAATGTCACGGACATCGCGCAAATGGCAAAAGTCGCGGAAGACGCGGGCGCTGACGCGGTCTCGCTGATAAACACGATAACGGGCATGGCAGTTGATATAAAGACGAGACGCCCCAGGCTCGCGAATATAAAGGGAGGGCTTTCTGGCCCCGCGATAAGGCCGGTCGCGGTCAGGATGGTTTGGGAGTGTTATAATGCGGTAAAGATACCTGTTATAGGCATGGGCGGCATAGTGACTGCCGATGACGCTGTTGAATTCATCATAGCAGGAGCGAGTGCGATAGCCGTAGGCACGGGCAACTTTGTGACGCCTCTCGCGTCAATGAATGTCCTTGAAGGGATTGAGAAGTACATGTCAGATGAAGGCATAAACTCAATCGATGAACTCAGAGGTTCATTGATCTGCGGGTGATGATTATATGAAGATACTTCTGATAGGGACTTTCGCTCCGTCATACGAAGAAGAGAGCCTTCATAATATTTCTCTCTACAAAAGATTGACCGCTGAAGGCCACAGTTGCTCTGTCATCAACATATCTCATAACCCTTCCATTGAGAAGGGTATCTCCGACAACAATAGTTACGTTGGATTTATATTAAAAGTTATCAGGCTCGGATTCGGGAAAGACGCTATACATTTCCTCACGAAAGGTTATACACGGCCGGGACTGATGAAGATGGTCACAGCGGCATTCCTCGGCAGGCTCATGTTTGCCGATATATTTATCACGCTCCATCCTGAACTCTTCTCTGTCTTCGGCCAGCTCAGGAGCAAAATGGGGGGGCAGCAGTTACTGCACCTTTCATTCTCATTTGCGAAGAAGGTTATCTGCGGCGACAGGCACACATATGACGTGGCGTCGCTTCATTACAAAGCGAAAGACAAGTTCAGCATCATCCCCACTGCAGTTATGCCTCCGGCAGAAGCAAGTAATAGGACTGACAGCAGGCTTGAAAAGATAAAGGATAAAAAGAGGGTGCTCCTCTTTTCGAATATGAGGTTTCCTTCGCTTGCGTTCAATATTCTTAGCACGCTTTTAACAAAATACCTTACGGATGAAACAGGCGTCATCATATCCTTTG
Organism: Nitrospirota bacterium; assembly: GCA_016213935.1. Lineage (GTDB taxonomy): Bacteria > Nitrospirota > Thermodesulfovibrionia > UBA6902 > UBA6902 > JACQZG01. The sequence goes on along the minus strand of JACQZG010000019.1, from coordinate 45,441 downwards.
CAGAAAAGTTCTCTTCAAAACTCGAGCATGTGATTAATGAGACGGGAAGCAAGTTGTCAGGCAATATCATCTTTATAGGCGCGGAAAATTTCAAGGGGCTTTCTTTAGCTTATAGTGCCGCACATATGGTTATCAGGCCTTTAAGCTGCGACGGAAAGACGCTTTTTACTGACATTGCCGTATGCATGAAAAGGCCGTCTGTGGTTTTGGGAGATGTCATATTTCCTCTTAGCTTTACGCTTGTGAAGGAAGGGGATGTTACCGAGATATGTTCGCACCTCATGAATGAAATTCTTACTAAGGATTTATCCCCGTCGGCAGTGCCTGATTCGGGGGATGTCTACTCGAAGATTGAGGGGATTTATTCAGGAATGACAAAAATATGATGATTCCTCCTCGCCCCCTCTTAAGTTACTGCCGACATTCGCCTTCTGTATCGCCGTGATTCAAGTGCCCGCTCAATTACTATATTGCTACATAAAACGTCTTTTCCGCCTTTTTCCCCGGCTTATGGCAAACTGCGACAGTACGGGATTGAACAAAACGGATCACTCGCATTTTGACGTTATTCAAGCAATCTGTTATCATTTAATCAAAAGTGTTATCACAGGAGGCAATATGGTGCGGACTCAGATTCAGCTTACCGAAGAACAGGCAAAGGGGTTGAAAAAGATCGCGGCATCGAGGCATCTTTCCGTCGCGGAGCTTATAAGGCGGTCTGTTGATGTTATTTTAAAAACAAGCACGATCGTTGACTCGGATGAGAGATACAAGCGGGCTATGGGAACTGCCGGAAGGTTCAGTTCAGGGAAGAAAGATATTTCAGGGAAGCACGATAAATATCTCGGCGAGGCATTTGGCAGATGAGAATATTTATCGACACGTCGGCCTTTTTTGCACTTCTTGACAGCAATGACTCAAATCACAAGAAAGCTAAAAATGCATGGAGCAGCATGCTTAATCCTGAAAATATCCTTGTAACATCCGATTATATTCTTGTGGAATGTTTTGCCCTTATACAGAATCGTCTCGGGATGGAAGCCGTCAGGGCTTTTCATGAGGACGTCCTGCCGGTTGTAAATATAGAGTGGATAAATTCGGGTGTTCACAGATCAGGGGTAAGCGCTTTGCTGGCCTCTTCAAGACGCAGGCTCAGCCTTGTTGACTGCACAAGTTTTGAGATTATGCGCAATTTGGGAATCAGGACGGTATTTACCTTTGACCCGCATTTCAAGGAGCAGAGTTTCATCTGCGTTCCCTGAAGAACAAGATTACAGCTTGCCGAGTTCTTTTTCCTTGAAGGATGTGAGCTTCATCCCGTATTTGAGGTCGTTCTTTCCGAGGTAATTCGATATGAACTTCGACATCGCCGACCTCCAGTTGCCCTGCACTGTGCGAAGCGTCCATATAATGTTGTAATTCAATGACCTCATTATCAGGTAAAGGTATATCGCGGGTTCAATCGTTCTCTTAACAGTAAAGTGCAGGCACTTGAGCAATAAAGTGTGCTTAGCTGTTCTTGACGCTTCGGGCTTGTTCAGGAATTTCACAATGCTTCGCGGTATATAAGGCGTCATGCTCAGGAGCTTGTTATAGTACGTCTTGTTAATATCAACCATGTACCTGTGAAGATAGGCGTCAGGGTCTGCTATGCCCTCGCTGAGAGCCCTTTCCGTAAGAGGCGTGCCGGGGAAGAATGTGAGATGTGAGAGGGAGATTGTGTAAAACTTTTTAAGGCTTGCCATCGCTTTTATCGTTTCCATGGAATCCCTCTCTGTTTCATACGGGTTGTCTGTTATCATTTCATAATACGGCACAACCCTGAACTCAGTGAGCATCTCCGCGGCCTTTCTCACGGATTCGAATTTTATCTCCCTCCTGTATATCTCATGATTAACGCGGTCGCTTCCGGACTGCACGCCCATGATTATCCAGCTTAAGTCTGCCTTGTCCAGCATCGAGAGCTTCTCCCTGTCGAGGAGAGTTGGTATCGCCCTCACCATAAAGGGAAGGTCAATATGCTTTTTGTACTCTTTGCAGAATTCGCTTATCCATTCGCGGCTGTGCGAGAAGAAGCAGTCATCCTCAAAATTAATGTACAGGACATAAGGGTCTTTCTTGACCTCTTTAAGCTCGGCCATACAGTTATCGACAGACCTCTTTCTTATCTTTCTTCCGTAGACCTTGCTCAGGTAGGAGTTTGCGCAGTAACCGCAGTTAAAGGGGCATCCCCTTGTCGTTATCATCATGTGGCATGTTCCGCCGTAGAGCGCGTGCTTGCGGAATATGCGAGGGTTTTCCGAATAGTTGTATATCTTTCCTTTGTGAAGCACATAAAAGTATTTTGGCAGGTATTCCTGCATAGGGAAACTGTCGAGGTCAGATTCTGGCATGGAAGGCTGGGTTTTAATATAATCGCCTTTATGATTTGCCCATATATTCGGAATTGAAGGGGGAATATCCCTGCCCTTGTCCCTCAGATGCTCAAGAAGTGATACTATCGCTCTTTCCCCCTCTCCGCAGCAGATGTAATCAGAGTGTTTAAGGCAGTCCTCAGGCTTTATTACCGCGTGCACTCCTCCCCATATGACAGGCGCGCTGAACTTTGCTTTAAGGAGGCGAGTCAGGTTTATTGTGGGGTAATATTCGATGGACATGAGGCTTATCCCTATGAGGTGAGGGTCGAATTCTTTTATGAAAGCCTCAACTGCAGGGTCAAGGGCGCTTTCAAAATATCCCGGCAGGTGAAGTATCTTTGCCTCATGGCCGCATGCTTTAGCGTTCGCGGCAAGATACTTGAGCCCCGTTAGGTAGGCGTTTGACTGTACGGAAAGGAGAAGGAGTCTCATTATTTTTGGCAGATGACATCCTGTAAAAACATTGGATTACTATACCATAAACATGCTTCTATCTATATGATTTGCCTATGTATATCTATAATTTACATTTTAGATTTTTAAGTGTAAACTATAGCATGCAAAGGGTGGTTGCGATAGTTCCGGCGCGTTTCAACGCAACCCGCTTCTCCGGAAAACCACTCGCCCTTCTTAAAGGAAAACCGGTAATTCAGCACGTTTATGAACAGGCCTCGAGGGCCCGTCTTGTGGACAGCACCTACGTGGCTACCGACGATAAGAGGATTTATGATGCTGTGGCCGGTTTCGGCGGCAACGCGATCATGACATCTGAAAGGCATGCTACGGGCACTGACAGGATAGCAGAAGCCGCCTTATCAATAGACTGCGATGTTATTGTCAATGTGCAGGGAGACGAGCCTTTCATAAGGCCTGACATGATAGACGGCCTTGTCGGTATGATGCTCGCAGACAAGAGGGCGTCCATAGGGACATTGGCAAAAAAGATCACAGATGAAGACGAGCTTCTCTCTCCGAATGTCGTGAAAGTCGTGAGAGACGATGAAGGCTTCGCGCTTTATTTTTCAAGGTCCCCGGTTCCTTATCACAGAGACGCGTGGACCGGCCTCAGAGAGATCACGCTGTCGGATGGTGTCGCTGTTTTTAAGCATATCGGCATTTACGCTTTCAGAAAAGATGATTTGATGAGATTCGCCGCGCTTCGGGAGAACCCTATAGAGAAAACTGAAAGGCTAGAGCAGTTAAGGGCGCTCGGCGCGGGAATGAGGATCAAGGTGATGGAGACAATGCATGACACAATCGGCATCGATACATTCGAAGACCTTAAGAGGGCGGAAAAATGGCTAAATACATCTTTGTAACAGGCGGGGTCCTTTCTTCTCTCGGAAAAGGGATTGCGGCATCCGCGGTCGGCGCTCTCCTTGAAGCGAGGGGCCTCAGGGTGACTATTTTAAAACTTGACCCTTACATTAATGTCGACCCCGGCACATTGAGCCCGTTTCAGCACGGCGAGGTGTTTGTGACAGATGACGGCGCCGAGACAGACCTTGACCTCGGCCATTACGAGAGGTTCACATCCACGAGGATGTCGCAGATGAACAACTGCACGACCGGCAGGATTTATTACAACGTCATCACAAAAGAGAGGAGAGGCGATTACCTCGGCGAGACTGTTCAGGTTGTGCCGCATATAACAGACGAAATAAAAAAGGCGATTGCCGCTGTAACCGAAGATTATGATGTCGTGATAGTCGAGATTGGCGGCACGATCGGCGATATTGAAAGCCTCCCTTTTCTCGAGGCGATAAGGCAATTCAGGTATGACGCGGGCAAAGGCAACGTGATATACCTTCATCTTACCCTTGTCCCTTTTATCCCGACTTCCGGCGAACTGAAATCAAAGCCCACTCAGCACAGCGTCAAAGAGCTTCGCGCCATCGGTATCCAGCCGGATATCCTTCTCTGCAGAACCGACAGGCCTCTTTCAGAGGGCTTCAAAAGGAAGATAGCCCTCCACTGCAATCTTGATGTAGATTCAGTTATCACCGCGAGAGACGTTGATTTTATTTATGAGGTTCCCATCGCGCTGAATGAAGAGGGTCTCGACGGCCTCATCGTGAATAAACTCTCACTGAACGCAAAAGAGCCGGACATATCGAAATGGGTAAATGTAGTGAGAAAGCTAAAGGAGCCTGAGGACAAAGTCACGATTGCGATGGTAGGAAAATATGTCGGGCTGAAAGATTCGTACAAAAGCCTTAACGAGGCGCTGATACACGGCGGCATCGCAAACAATGTCAAGGTCGATATTATGTATGTTGACGCAGAGGAGATAGAGAAGCACGGCGTCGATAAAGTACTTACTGACATCGACGGCATACTTGTGCCAGGCGGGTTCGGCGACAGAGGTATCGAGGGTAAAATAGAGGCAGTAAGGTTCGCGAGAGAGAAGAAGATCCCGTATTTCGGGATATGCCTCGGCATGCACTGCGCCGTGATAGAGTTCGCGCGGAATGTCTGCGGGATGAACGACGCGAACAGCACCGAGTTTAACCTGCATACCCGTTACCCTGTCATATACCTTATGGAAGAGTGGTATGACTTCAGGAAGAAGTCTGTCCAGAAGAGAGACTTCTCTTCTGACAAAGGCGGGACCATGCGGCTCGGCGCATACCCGTGCATGCTTGCCGAAAATTCCATAGCGTTTAACGCGTACGGCAAAAGTGAAATATTCGAAAGGCACAGGCACAGGTATGAGTTCAACAATAAATACAGGGAGATTTTTCAGGAGAAAGGGCTTTTTATCAGCGGGACGAGCCCTGACAAGGAGCTTGTCGAGACAGTCGAGATAAAGAACCACCCGTGGTTCTTCTCATGCCAGTTTCATCCTGAATTCAAGTCGCGCCCCCTGGCGCCTCATCCTGTCTTCAGGTCTTACATTGAGGCGGTTCACAGAGGAAAACTTCTTTTCACTGACCAACCAACAGAAAATACGGAGGTGGCTGAATGAGCGGAATTTCAAACGTCTCTGCGAGAGAGATACTCGACAGCAGAGGCAACCCAACGGTTGAGGTTGACGTTATGCTCGAAAGCGGAGCGTACGGAAGGGCGGCTGTTCCTTCAGGAGCATCTACCGGCAAGCGCGAGGCGATCGAGCTCAGGGACGATGAGAAGCGTTATTCGGGCAAGGGTGTAAGAAATGCCGTGAAAAATGTGAATAAGAAAATATCGCCCCGCATTATCGGCAAAGAGGCCGGCGATCAGGTTCTTATCGATAAGCTTCTCATCTCTTTAGACGGGACGAAAAACAAGGAGAGGCTCGGCGCTAACGCCATCCTCGGCGTCTCTCTTGCCGTTGCAAAGGCTGCAGCAATGGATGCAGGGCTTCCTCTTTACAGGTACATTGGCGGCGTAAACGCAAAGCTTCTCCCCGTTCCCATGATGAACATACTTAACGGAGGAGCGCACGCCGACAACAATCTCGACATCCAGGAGTTCATGATAATGCCCGCGGGCGCCCCGAATTTCAGCGAGGCGCTGAGGATGGGAGCAGAGATATTCCACAGCCTTAAATCGCTTCTTAAATCAAAGAAGCTCAGCATTTCTGTAGGCGACGAGGGAGGCTTTGCCCCCAGCCTCAGGAGCAATGAAGAGGCATGTTCATTGATAATAAAGGCGGTCTCAAACGCCGGCTACAAGGCCGGAAAGGATGTCTTTCTCGCGCTCGATGCGGCTTCATCCGAGTTTTACAAAAACAAAAAATACCGTTTTGAGGGAAGGCTCCTGAATTCTGAGATGATGATAGATTTTTACGAGAGGCTCATCAGAAAATACCCGATAGTCTCGATCGAGGACGGCCTTGCCGAAGGAGACTGGGACGGATGGAAGAAGATGACCGAACGGCTCGGAGGAAAGGTTCAGCTTGTGGGGGATGACCTTTTTGTGACAAACAAGAAGATACTCGCCGAGGGAATCAGAAAGGGCGTTGCCAATTCCATCCTTATCAAACTGAATCAGATAGGCACTCTTACAGAGACCATTGATGCGATAGAGGCCGCCCGGAAGGCGGGATATACATCAGTCGTCTCTCACAGGTCAGGCGAGACTGAGGATACTACGCTTGCTGACCTTTGCGTGGCATGCAATACCGGCCAGATAAAGACAGGCTCATTGTCGAGGACTGACAGGGTTGCCAAATACAACAGGCTCCTGAGAATCGAAGAGGAACTCGGCAAGTCGGCAGTATACGCCGGAAAGGAATTTCTTAAATAACGGAACTGAGGCTGACTATGCTGAACGTTCGCAAACGGCAGGTTGACCAGAGCAGGATGGTGCGGAAGCTCGTTATTCTTACGCTCCTCATATTGGCATTTATATACATCACCGTCACAATCGTCTTCGGCGAGAAAGGGCTTCTGAGATATCTTAAGCTCAAATCGGACAAAGAGAAGATATCGTACGAGAATGCGAAGATACTTCAACAGAACCGCGACATAGAGGGAGAGGTCGGGGAGATGAAGGAGAACCCGGACATCATGGAGCAGAAAGCAAGAGACCAGGGGCTTACAAAAGACGGCGAGCTTATCTTTAAATTCGAGGATAAACGTTGACACGGTGACGAATTATGTATGAACTGACCATAGAATCGCAGTTTGCGGCAGCGCATCAGCTTAGAGGCTACAAGGGCAAGTGTGAGGCGATGCACGGCCATAACTGGAGGGTTCAGGTTACCGTGGCGGCGCAGTACCTTAATGAAATCGGGCTCGCCATTGATTTCAACGACCTCAAGAATGTTACGAATGAGGTTATAATGCCGCTTGACCATGCTCTTCTTAATGAGCTTTTCCCGTTTACCGAGATCAACCCCTCTTCCGAGAACATCGCGAAATGGATATTTGATTCTCTAAGGAAGAAGTTAGATAACAGAAACATATCCTGCACCTCGGTTACCGTATGGGAATCAGAGACGGCCTCTGCAACATATTTTGAGTAGCCCCGGTACGGTTCTCTTTATCGCAATTCCAAAATGACGCTGCATATGGATGATCTTAATTTAGCTGAAGATATCATGAAGCAGGCCCTCAGGGCAGGCGCTGAGGCCGCGGAAGTCTTTATACGGTCGGGACGCGGCACATCCGTTGAGGCAAAGGACGGAGAGGTTGAGGCTCTCGAAGCCTCTCATGGAGCTGAGATAGCTCTGAGAGTATTAAAGAACAATAGGCTCGGCTTCTCTTATGTAACAGGCGCCAACGGTATTGAGGGAATAGTCAGGAGGGCTGTCGAATGCCTTGAATGGTCTGATGAAGACGCGTATAACACGATCCCCGCGTCCGCGGTTCCAGCTGATATTCCGCTCTATGACAGCATAATCGGGTCTCTCAAGGAGGAATGGCTGATAAGCGGAGCCTTGTCGCTTGAAAAAAATGCGCTTCAATATGATGAAAAGATAAAAAAGGTTAGAAAGGCAGAGGTCAGCTTCAGCCTCTCTGATACACTGATAATCAATTCAGCCGGGATAAATCATTCATATAAAAAGAGCGCCGTATCGGCGCAGGTTACCGCCTTTGCGCAGGACGAAAAGGGGGAGAGCCAGATAGCTTCTGATTTTACCGTGTGCAGGAGGCTCTCAGATATTAATTTGGGCAGCGTCGCAGTAAACGCGGCGCAACGGGCGATAGAGCTTATCGGGCCGCGAAAAATAGCCGCGGAAAAGCTTCCTGTTATCCTGCCGCCTGATATTGCAGTGGAATTTCTCGAAGTCCTGAGCGCCTCTTTTTCAGCAGATGCCGTGCAGAAGAAAAGGTCTTTTTTTGCGGGAAAAGAAGGGCGGGCTGTCGCAAGCAAGGTCATACATATCGAAGATGACGCACTTATGCCGTGGGGAAACGGGTCCTTTCCTCTCGATGACGAGGGCGTCGCCGCTCAGAGAAAAGTTTTGGTGTCAGGCGGAACGCTTCTGGGTTTTCTTCACAACTCATACACGGCAAAGAAGGCCGGCACAGCCTCAACAGGCAATGCCGTAAGGGGTTCGGCGAAAGGCCTCCCCGGAATCGGCATTACAAATTTATTTATCAGGCCTGCTGAGGGAGGCAAGGACAAATCATCTTTTGTCTCTTCTCTTGATAAAGGCATTCTCGTCACAAGCGTCATGGGGGCTCATACCGCTAATCCGGTCTCCGGAGATTTTTCAATAGGCATATCGGGACTTATGATCGAAGGCGGCTCTGTTTCGTATCCCTTCAGCGAGGCCGTCATATCGGGCAATCTCCTTGAAATGTTTAAAAATGTGGTTGAAACCGGTTCAGACTTAAAGTTTTACGGCAGGGCAGGTTCGCCGAGTTTGTTAATCGGCGAAATGGATATAAGCGCTTAGCAGGAGATTTACATTGACCCTTTCACCTTAAGCGTGGTATAGTTTTTTTATGGCGAGAGGCATAATCACAGGGCTTTTTATATTTATGTTATCTGCCGCAACTTCCGCGTATTGCGACATTTACAAATATGTCGACAAGAACGGCGTCGCATATTACACCAATATTCCGAGAACCAAGGATTATAAGAAGATATACTCAGATAAAGGCGGTGAAACAGAGATAGTTGTGCCTGAAAGAACTGTATTCTCAAGAGGCAGTTACACGGATATCATTAGAAGAAAGTCTTCTGATTACGGCATCGAGCCGTCGCTGGTGCACGCGATAATCACGGTGGAATCAAACTGGAGGGCTGATGCCGTATCTCCCAAAGGCGCAATGGGGCTGATGCAGCTGATGCCTTTGACCGCGAGTGATATGGATGTAATAAACCCGTATGACCCTGAGGAGAATATAGAAGGAGGGGTGAGGTATCTCAGGCTGATGCTGGATAAATTCAATGACCTTCCCCTTGCGCTCGCGGCTTATAACGCCGGGCCGAGAACAGTGGAGGAATACGGCGGCATTCCTGACATTCCCGAGACGAGGCAATATGTTAAGAAAGTCCTCGCCATCTATAACGGTACGGGCTCAAGCAGAAGCAGGCAGAACGTATATAAAGTAACCCTCAAAAACGGGACCGTTCTCTTCACCAACAACCCCACAGAGTATAAGAAGTCAAACGTTACAAAGTTCTGAGTTGTTTTCCGCCCGCAACAATAAGATATTTTAGCAACCTATCGTATCGTAATGATTCGCAAATTGACAATGAAGCATCTTATGATAAAATTGTATATTATTTAACATATGACATATATCATATTCGCGCTGAAGCAAACAGGATATCATTTCAATATAAAGAAAGAAGCTACCGGAGGCGGCCATGGAGATTATAAATGCGGTCAAAGAACGTCGTTCCATTAATTTTTTTGAGCCCGGCAGGGAAATATCTGTAGGAAAACTGAAGGAACTCATTGAACTTGCAAACCTTTCCCCGTCCTCATTCAATCTTCAGCCGTGGAGGTTGGTGGCGGTGAATACACCTGAGCGCAAAAAAGCTCTCAGAAAATGCGCGTTTGACCAGCCCAAAGTTGAGGAGGCGTCCGCTGTTTTTATTATTATTGCAGACCCTGACGCCGTTGAGAAGAACAGCGCAAGGGTGCTTGACAGTTGGGAGAAGCTCGGCTATATGAAGCCTGAGATGAGAGATGTATATCTCGGCATGATGAAGAACCTTTACGGTGAAGCCGGAAGTCTCACGAGAAAGCTCTTCGCGGTCAAGAACGCTTCGCTGTTCGGCATGAACCTTATGCTCACGGCAAAAGGCCTCGGGCTTGAGACGCATCCCATGGACGGCTTTGACGAAGCTGCCGTTAAAAAGGAGTTTAAGATACCCGATGACAAGCTGATCCCCATGCTCATCGCGGCAGGTTATCTTAAATCGGATATCAAGCTGCTTCCGCGCGCCTTCAGGAGGGATATAGGAGAGTTTACAAGCTTTGAGTAATTCATCGATTGGGAGGGGCTATGAAACCTGTTGAGATTGCGATCAGAATGGAGAAGGACGCTATAGATTTTTATAATGAAGCGGCCGGGCGGACAAAACACCCGGTAGGCAAAAAGATGTTTCTCACGGTCGCGGAGGATGAAAAGAGGCATCTCGCAATGCTTTCGGATATTTTTAACGGGGTAGATGCGGTTATCGAAGAGATCAATCCCATTGAGAATATCAGGACAGTTTTCAGCTCCATGAAGGATAAGATGATGGAGAGGGTTGAAGCCTCTGATGACGAGCTTGAGGCCTTTATGATAGCTATGCGGATGGAGAAGGAAGGGATAGAATTCTACAGAAAGGCTGAGCTTGGAGCAGGCACGGTCAGGGAGAAGATACTCTTTAAAAGGCTGACGGACGAAGAAGGCCAGCACTACACGATATTTTCCGAGACATACTCATTTCTGAATGATACCGGCAACTGGTTCATGTGGGATGAACACAGTATCGTCGAAGGTTAGTTTAATTATGAGGAGAGGCATATGGGTTACTCAAATGTTGCTTTAAAAGAGAAGATCGTCGAGATTTATCCTGAACTCGTGTCGCACCGCATACTTGTCAGTATTGATTTCGATGACGACAGTAATTCTTACATTGTAAAATTGAAAAAAGGAAAGCATCAAATGGCAACCTATCTCGACAAGAAAGATTCCGATGACTGCCTGGACGGCGTGAAGTGTGTTTCCCTCGGCATCAAGATAGGCGAATTTTTAGGGAACTTTGAAAGGTAGTCCGGACGGAGAAGGTTGAAAAGTTCAAAATACCGGAGGATAGAATGCAGAATTATTCGATTCAGGAGATTGTGGAGCAGGCGATTCAGACAGAGAGGCTTGGGTATGAATTCTACAGGACTCTGGCAGGCATGTTTGCCGAAGAGAAGGAACTCGCCAAGCTCTTTGAATATCTTGCCGCTCAGGAGGTTTTGCATGAAAAGTCTTTCTCCGCAATGAAGGAAAGGGTCTTTAATGTCGAGAATGTTGATTGGGAAGAGGCTTCGCATTATTTAAGGGCTATCGTGGAGTCCGAGTTCTTTCTTGGCAATAAAAAGGCTCTCCCGTCCCTAACTAACATAAAAAACAGAAAAGAGGCTCTGCGGCACGCGCTCTCGTTCGAGAAAGAGACCCTTCTTTATTTTTACGCGATGAGAGAGATTATAACCGAACATGGGATACTCGACGGGATAATAAATGAAGAGAAGGCTCATATAAGAGAGCTTTCGAAACTGATGAAGTGAATTAGATTGCGAAGACACCTTGTTCGATTTTTTCATTCCTGAAAATGCCCCTCTTTGTTGAAGAGGGTTTGGGGAGATTTTATGAATTAATTAAATCCCCCTTTCTCCCTGCCGGACAGGCAGGCCTGTTTTACAAAGCGGGAACAAAAACAGAACGGTTATTTAATGGACTACACGATAAAGATCGGTGGAGAGGCGGGGCAGGGCGTTCAGACGATAGGCGCGACTCTCGCTAAAGTTTTTTCAAGGTCAGGCTATCATGTCTTCACCCACCAGGATTATGAGTCACGCATCAGGGGCGGGCATAATTTTTATCAGATAAGGGTTTCTGATTCCCCTGTATCCGCGAGCAGGGAGAGGATTGACATCCTTGTCGCGCTTGACAGCGAAAGCATAAGCAGGCATGAGCGCGAGCTCTCTGTCGACGGCATAATCATCTATGACTCCTCCTCATTAAAGCGCAGGCATGAAAATTCGTATTTTATCAATGTGCCTTTTTCCGATATCGCGTTAACACACGGCGGGAGCAGGATAATGCTTAACACCGCGGCTACAGGCGCTGTCCTCGGAATATTGGGCATCAAGACAGGCATCCTCGCCGAACTCATCAAAGAGGCTTTTAATAAAAAAGGGGAAGCGGTCATATCCGTCAATATCAGAACAGCCGACGCCGGCCATGACTTTGCCTCTTCCCTGTGCATTAACTGCGGCTTCCGCATCTCATCCCCCGGCGGGCAAAAATTGCTCATCAGCGGAACAGAGGCTGTCGGCTACGGCGCTGTGGCATCAGGCTGCAGATTCTATGCCGCGTACCCGATGACGCCCGCGACCGGCATAATGAACTACATCGCGGGTAAAGAGGAAGAATTCGGGATAATAGTAGAACAGGCGGAGGATGAGATATCCGCTGTCAACATGGCCCTCGGCGCATCATTCGCGGGTGTAAGGTCAATGACAGGCACATCAGGCGGGGGCTTCGCGTTAATGCAGGAGGGCGTATCTCTTGCAGGAATGACCGAGACGCCGATTGTCGTAGCCCTTGCCCAAAGGCCCGGCCCTGCCACAGGGCTTCCGACAAGGACGGAACAGGCCGACCTCCTCTTTCTTCTTCATAGCGGGCACGGAGAATTCCCAAAGATAGTCTTCGCGCCGGGCAATCCTCAGGAGGCTTTTATTCTTACCAATAAGGCATTTGATCTTGCTGAAAAGTATCAAGTGCCCGCGTTCATACTCACTGACCAGTACCTTGCCGACAGCCAGTGGACATACGATGATTTCAATAACGGCAAAATCGCGCATCAGGACTACAGGCTGAGGGGCGAAGAACTGCGGAGGCTTGCGACATATCAAAGGCATGCTTTTACAGAAAGAGGAGTCTCTCCTTTAGCCGTGCCCGGCGAATCATCCTGCCTTGTCGTTACGGACAGCGACGAGCATGACGAAGAAGGCCACATCACTGAAGACGCGGAAACAAGAAAGAAGATGGTTGAAAAGAGGCTTTTAAAGAAAATGCCTATGATAAGGGAAGAGATATCTCCGCCGCTTCTTTACGGCTCTGAAAATCCCGATATCGTGCTCGTTGGCTGGGGCTCGACATACGGCGTGATAAAAGAAGTCGTCGACCATCTATCAAAAGAAAAAAACATTGCCATGCTTCATTTCAGCGAGATATATCCTTTCCCTCTCGAGGAGAAGTTTAATTACCTTAACCTGCTCAGCAGCGCGAGGCTTTCCGTCTGCATTGAGAACAATGCCACAGGCCAGTTTGCCAAGCTTATAAAGGCGGAGACAGGCTACATCTTCTTTGACAAGGAGATTAAGAAATATGACGGCAGGCCTTTTACATTCAATGAACTTTTGGGAGCGGTGAACGCCCATATCAGGGGGTTATAAGGTGACAGAGCCCGCATGGTGCCCCGGCTGCGGCAATTTCGGGATATTGTCGGCATTTAACGCCGCGACAGAAGAGGCGGGGCTGAAACCGCATCAGTTTACAATAGTCTCGGGAATCGGCCAGGCGGCCAAATTCCCTCATTACCTCCAATGCAACACATTTAACGGCCTGCACGGCAGGACGCTTCCGGTTGCCACAGGCATCAGGCTTGCCAATCATGAGATGACGGTCATCGCTGTCGCGGGAGACGGCGACTGCTACGGCGAGGGAGGCAATCATCTTATACACGCGATGCGGAGGAATGTGAATATAAAACTTTTTGTCCATGACAACCGGGTTTACGGCCTTACGAAAGGCCAGGCTTCGCCTACAACCGCTGAGGGGACAAAGACAAAGAACCAGCCCTTCGGCGTCTTTTCCGAAGAGCTTAACCCCATGGCGCTCGGCGTCGCGCTTGACTGCTCCTTTGTCGCGAGAGGCTACGCCGGAGACAAGGATCATCTGAAAAATCTCATGAAGGATGCTCTGAATCACAATGGTTTTGCCTTTGTCGACATACTCCAGCCCTGCGTTTCATTTAACAAGGTAAACACTTACCAATGGTACGGCGAAAGGGTGTATCATCTTGAGCCTGAATATGACCCCGGCGATAGAGTTAAGGCATTTGAAAGATCACTCGAGTGGGGGGAGCGGATACCCCTCGGCATCATATACAGAAAGAGCAGGCCGGTTTACGAAAAGAGGATACCCGTAATAAAAGAAATCCCGCTGATACGCAGGCCCTTTATTCCGCCTGATACAGACGCAATCCTTAAAGAATTTTATTGAATTTGCCGGCGCACTCCTCTTTTTACTACCTTCAATAAATGCAGTATTTTGAAATTATGCCGGAATTTCTCATATATATGGTAATCTTAAATTATATTTAATATAATTTATATAATTTTATCTTAATCATCATATGAAACTTAAATACAAACTTTTAGCAGGTTTTTTATCTGTCACTGTACTGGTCTGGCTTGGAGGGCTGGTCGCAACAGAGATGAGCAGAAAAGCCATTGAAATGAATTTTATCGAAGCCAACAAGCTGATCGCCATTAGGGCAGTAAATGTTGTAGAGAGGAGCCTTAGTAACAGGATAGAGTACTTTCAGGCGTATTCCGCTGATAAACTTCTGCGGGATATGGTCGCAAGATCTAATCATGAATTTGAAGAGATCAGCGACATCCGGTCATTCATAGATATCAAAGACGCTGACTGGAAAGCTGCTCCGGCAAATGAAATTACACCTTTCATGCAAGCTATTTTAAAGAATGATCTGTCAATAGAAATTCAAGAGAAGATCAAATATTTAGAAAAAAAGTACGGCTATGCTGTTTATCCTGAGGTCTTTGTTACTAATAAATTCGGTGCTAACGTGGCAATGACTGAAAGGACAACGGATTACCGGCAGGATGATGAATACTGGTGGCAAGCCGCGAAAAGGGAGGGGCTGTCTGTCGGAGATATTGAATATGACGAAAGCGCAGGGATCTATTCAATTGCGGCCGGGATACGTCTGGATGATGACAGCGGGAATTTTATAGGCGTTATGAAGGTTCTGCTCAACGTTCTTGAGATTCAGAAGATCATCGACGACCTTACGCTGGAAGAGCTTACTAAACAACACAAGTCAATAAAGATGAGACTGCTCGACAAAAAAGGTTTATTGATATATTCTTCATACAAAAACGAGAAGTTCAATGATGATTTTTCCTGTCTGCTTCCTGAACCAGGGGATATTATGCCTGAAAAGGGCTATGCAACCGTCGGTCATAGTTTTTCCGTATTTAATAACTGTCATCAAGAAGATGCTGAGAATGAGGGCAGAGAGATTTTTATTGTTCATGCACACTTTCAGGGATACAGAAGCTTCAGCGGACTCGGCTGGTTCTTTGTTATTGAGCATAAATCTGATGAGTTATTCGCTTCCGTTCTGGCCATAAAAAACCGCATGTTGACCCTCTCGCTGGTTGTTACCGTAATTGCCGCATTATTCGGCATATTGATATCAATGAACATAATTACTTCTGTAAGAAGGCTGATCAATGCCACAAAAAATATCGGCAGAGGCGATCTGAATACCATCGTGGATCTCAAGACAAAAGATGAGTTAGGAGAGCTTGCCGATGCTTTTATAAAGATGACAGAGGAGCTTAAAACCACAACAGTCAACCGCGATGACCTTCTGAAGGAGATCGGCATCCGCAGGATGACTGAAGAGGCATTAAAGAGCAGCAAGACATCCGCCGAGGAGAAGGCTGAGAGGCTCGGCTCTATCATTAACACTTTCTCAAATGTCATCGAACAGCTTGAGACCAAAGGCTTTAAAAATTATCATTATGTGCCTCCCGACAATCCCAATATTCCGACATGCTGGGAGATAAAAGACTGCAAAAAGGCGGACTGCCCAGCATATGGAAAAAGGAATGTCAGGTGCTGGCAACGTGCAGGCACATTCTGCGGAGGCAAAGTTCAGGGGCAGTTCGCCCAGAAATACGGCAACTGCAAGATATGCAATGTTTACAAGATCTCCACTCCCGACCAGATAACCGAAGTCACGGAGACCTTCAACAATATGATGCTGATGCTTGAGGGCGCTTACAGGGAGATGGAGAACGCGCTTGAGGCCGCTGAGCGCGCGAGCAGGGTGAAGTCCGAATTTCTTGCGAACATGAGCCATGAGATAAGAACTCCCATGAATGCCATAATGGGCATGACGTCGCTTGCCCTCGAGACAAAACTCGATGAAGAACAGCGCGATTACATCGAGACCGTTAAAAAGAGCTCTTCAGCGCTTCTTAACATTATCAACGACATACTCGACTTCTCCAAGATGGAGTCCGGCAGGCTCGCGATAGAAGAGATAGATTTCAATTTAAGGCTCACCGTGGAAGGCGTAGCTGAGACTCTCGCGCTCCTTGCCCATCAGAAGGGGCTTGAGATCGTTTGCGTGATAGACCATGAGGTTCCTTCGCTTGTAGGTGGGGACCCCACAAGGCTCCGGCAGATACTGATTAACCTCGGGAATAACGCGGTCAAATTTACAGAGGCGGGAGAGATTGTGATAAAGGCGGGGTTTGAGGCTGAGACCGAAGACGACGCAACCGTACTCTTCTCCGTATCTGATACGGGCATCGGAATATCCCCTGAAAACCAGAAGATAATATTCAATGAATTTACCCAGGCTGACAGCTCCACTACACGCCTGTACGGCGGCACAGGCCTCGGTTTATCCATATGCAAAAAGCTTGTAGAACTTATGAATGGCGAGATAGGCATCGAGAGCGAACAGGGGAAGGGAAGCAGGTTCTGGTTCAGGCTCAGGCTCAAGAAGGGAAAGAGGCAGGCGATGGTGCCGATACCCGAAGCAGACCTTAGGGGGATGCGGGTACTGATAGCCGATGACAACAAGACTAACAGGAAGATACTCGAAAAAACGCTTGAGCATTATAACTGCCGCACAGCATCCGCAGATAACGGAAGGGCGGCGGTTGATATGCTGAAAAGCGCGGCTGAGGCCGGAGATCCGTTCAAACTTCTTCTGCTTGACATGATGATGCCTGTCATGGACGGCCGGGTGACTACAAAGACGATACGGAATACCTCGGGGATAACGGATATACCGATTATAATCCTCACTTCTCTCGGATACCGGGGAGACGTGGCAGACGCGCGCGAATTCAGTTATGACGGCTATCTCATAAAACCGGTCAAAGAGTCCCTGCTGATTGATACCATAAAAGCCGTGCTCGGGGAAAAGGAAAGGGGCGCAGGGCAGGGCGTGAAGGAGATTATCACAAGCCATACATTTGAGGAGAGAAGGCTCGCGAATGTGAGGCTGCTTCTCGTAGAAGATAACCCCGTAAACCGGAAGGTCGCTTTAAAGATACTTGAAAAGGCGGGCTTTGCCGCCGATGTCGCGGAAAACGGCAAGTTTGCCGTCGAAGCCGTAAAGAAGAACGCATATGACCTCATATTGATGGATGTCCAGATGCCTGAAATGAACGGTTTTGAAGCTACGGCGGCGCTACGGGCCATGGAGAAAGAAACGGGGAAACATATTCCCATTATCGCCATGACTGCGCATTCCATGAAAGGCGACCGCGAAGAATGCATTCAGGCGGGCATGGATGACTACATAGCAAAACCGATAGAGCCGCAGGAACTCGTCGATAAAGTGACCGAATGGATTAAATCCGCGAATGATAAAAATAATGGGGGAACAAGGCATGACGCCCAGCAACGATCAAATAAAATCAAAGAATAAATATATGAATGCTTTCTCAGCGTTAATCTTGATGCTCTTTATATTTTCAAGCTGCAGTTCGGATAAGCATGAACCTGCGCAGGAAACCGGAGAAAAAACGCCTGCTGCGGTTATTAAGATTATTATTGGCGGTTCCGAGTCTGTGATTCCCATAATCAAAATATTGGCCAAAAGTTTTGAGGCTGAGAAGCGGGGAGTCAGGATTGATTTCGCTTCACCCGGCCATACAGGCGCGGCTGTTAAAGGCGTAAATAATGGTTTGATCACCTTAGGCCTTTTATCAAGAGAACTCAATACTGAGGAGAGGTCGCTCGGCCTGGCCGAGTTCTGGTTTGCGAAAGATATTCTTGTCTTCTCCACTCACCCCTCAGTTAACCTGAAAGGTTTATCATCCGATGATATCAGAGCCATATACTATGGGGAATCAACTAACTGGAAAGAGATGGGCGGGCCGGACAAGAGCATCATCGTTCTGAACAGGCCTGAAGGTTCTTCCGCCAGCGTGCTCTTATTTGAAACATCCTTTTTCAGCAAAGAGAGGAAATTCACGGATAAGGCTGTGACTATGAGCACCCCGAATGACATGAATGTCGGCATGTTAAGTTCGCCGTATTCCATCGGCTTCACGTCTATGGCATCGATTATGAAAAATGGCCTGGATCTGAATGTCCTGTCTGTTGACGGTGTCTTCCCGTCTCCCGAGAATGTGAAAACAGGCAAATATTTATTGGCAAGGCCTCAGGGATTTGTTGTCAAAGAAGCGCCTGCCGGGGCGGTAAAAGAGTTTATCGATTTTATTTTCAGTTCAAAAGGGCGCGCGATCCTGGCTGATAATGGTTATATTCCTCTTGATAACAAGTAATGAAAACACCCGGCGATAAAATTATCTATCGGCTGTTAATACCGGTTATCGCAATTGTTTTATTGGTCTTTTCCCTGCTCACCCCCCTTCATATTAATCATATCGTTTCAATTCTTGAGGATAATACTCGTTATCAGACAGGCAATTACGGGATGTCGGCGCTTAACGGGATCAATGCCGGCGTAGACGATATGAGCGCAAGGCTGAAAATTCTGATCGATATACCCATTATTGAAAAGGCGCTTGCGGAAAATAATGTTGCTGAACTGACAAAATTGTTATTGCCTGTAAAGATAAATCAGGAATTAGATTTTACGGGAGCGGTCAGCCACGATAAAAACCTTACAGTCTCCTTCAGCAATAAGGATTTCCCGGTTGAAAAAATTATGGACTTGGACATTGTTGACAAAGGCATCGCGGGAGTGCGTTCATCATCATTATATTTACTGAATAACAGATTCTACATCATAGGTGTTGTTTCAAGTTCAACAAGAGACAACCCGAATATTATTATTGCCGGCAAGGCGCTTGATATCGATTCGCTGAAAAGCCTTGCAAGCGGCCCATCGGGAATCGGAGTATTTCTCTATAACGACAAGGGTGAGCCTTTAGCTCGAAAAGGCGAAGCAAAAGGATTAACTAAGAATATCACGCCTCAGATTCTGGAACGCTTTGCACCCGAGAAAACATATATAATGGACGGATTGCATAACGGGATACAGTACAGCAATTTCTACGCCCCTCTTTTTTATAACAATGCCGTTACGGGTTTTCTCGAAGTTCATATTCCTCTGAATGAAGCGCGGAAAGCAAGAAGCGATATCATCAGCTTGACATTGATCAGTATTTCAGCCGGCATAATTATGATTCTTTTAGCCGGGTATTACAGTTCAAGCTGGATATCCAAAAGGTTAAATAACATGTTAAAGGCTGTTGAACAAATTTCATCCGGAAATCTGGAAGTTAAGCTAACAGACGCGTCAAATGATGAAATAGGGAAATTGTCGTCTTCATTCAACAACATGGTTGAAAACCTTAAGGCGTCAACAGAAAAACTGATAAAAGAAAACCGCGTCCGCAGGGAGGCTGAATCCGGGCTGCTCGAGAGCGAAGAGCGGCTTCGCTCCATAATGGATACCGCAAATGATGCGGTCATATCTTCAGACAGCCGGGGAATAATTATATTTGCAAATAAAGCAACTGAAACGATTTTCGGGTACTCTCTTGAAGAATTATCGGGCAAGCCGGTTTCTCTTCTGATCCCGAAACGGTACCGCGATGCCCATGATAAAGGGCTTGAGAGGGTAGTGAAAACAGGAGAGACCAGGATCATCGGCAAGACCATTGAAATGTCTGCGTTAAAAAAGGACGGGAAGGAAATTCCCATTGAGCTTTCGCTTTCAATGTGGGAAGCGGGAAATGAAACATTCTTTGCCGCCATTATCAGGGACATCACAAAACGCATAGAATCAGAAAACCTCCTGAGAAAGAGCGAGGCTAAATTCAGGACGTTATTTGATAATTCTCCTGATGCTGTCATAATCCTGAAGATGTTTCAGGACGAGCCGAGAATCGTGGATTTTAATCCTGTGACGACAAAGATGTTCAGGGCCGGCAGGCATGACATCTTTAATAAATCGTTGGCAGACCTTTCTCCTTACATGCAGCCTGACAAAAACTTCTCCAAAGACAGGCTGATATCCCTGACTGCCGGAGCACGCGGCAGTGAGTCTCAGATTTTCGAATGGAGGCATAAAAGGTTTGACAACACTTACTTCGATGCCGAGGTCATCCTTACGCCGGTTTTGCTGGACGGTGAGCATTATCTAAACGCAATTATCAGGGATATCACCGAACGCAAGCAGGCAGCTATGCAGACGAAGGCTGAAAGGGACAAGGCGCGGAATTACTTCGATATCGCCGGGGTCATTCTGCTGGCGCTCGATTCAAAAGGAAATGTATCGTCAATAAACAGAAGAGGCTGTGAGATTTTAGGATTCAATGCGGATGAAATTATAGGCAAGTCATGGTTTGATGATTTTATTCCGGAAGGTTTACGGCGGGAGACAAAGGCTGTCTTTTTTAAGCTTATGGGCGGCGAAGTGAAGGGCACGGGATATTTTGAAAATTATGTCTTATGCAGAGGCGGCAGTAATAGGCTGATTGCCTGGCACAACTCTCTGCTGAAAGACGCTGACGGAGTGATTACCGGCACATTAAGCTCAGGCGAGGATATCACCGATCGCAAGATGGCTGAAGAGTCAGCCGAGATGCAGTTGAACAGGCTTAAGGCCCTCCACGCAATCGACCTCGCGATTGCGTCAAGCTTTGACCTGAATGTCATCCTCAATATTCTCCTTGACCAGATAGTCAGCCAGATGAAGGTTGATGCCGCGTCTATTCTGATTCTTCATGAAAAAACTTTTATGCTTGAGCCTGCCGCGGGAAAAGGGTTTTTATCGGGGACCGGCAGAAGAAAGGCTCACAGGGTTCTCGAATCGCCTGCAAAGCAGGCTGTCATGGAAAAAAGTGTTGTCTCGATTTCCGAAATAAGAAACTATAAAGGAATCCCGATCGATTTCGCAAATGAGTGCGAGAAGGAAGGCTTTGTATCTTATGTCGCGGTCCCGTTGGTATGCAAGGGAATCGTAAAAGGCGTGCTTGAGATATTTCATCGCAAATCTTTTAAACCGGACGATGACTGGCTCGAATTCATACAGGCGCTTGCCCTTCAGGCTGCCATTGCTGTTGACGAGGTGATGTTCTTTAATCAGATTAATAATTCAAATTCCGAGCTTATCGAGGCGAATGAAGGCACGATAGAGGCGTGGGCTTCTTCGCTTGAATTGAGGGGGGAGCCTGCCGGCCATACTGAGAGAGTTGCCGATATGACTGTCCGCATAGCAGGCGCTTTCGGGATAAAGGATGCTGAACTTTTGCATATCAGGCACGGCGCGCTTCTGCATGACATCGGCAAGATGGATACGCCTGACAGCATACTCTTTAAGCCGGGCAAACTCAGCGATGAAGAGTGGGAAACAGTAAAGACGCACACAACGGCCGCGAGGGACCTTCTCTACCGCATAAAATATCTTCGCCCCGCGCTCGGCATTCCTTTTTATCATCATGAGCGCTGGGACGGCACAGGGTATCCGAGAAAGCTTAAGGGCAAAGAGATACCTTTAGGCGCGAGGATTTTCACTGTTGTCGATGTGTGGGATATTCTATCATGCGACAGGCCTTACAGAAACGCTTGGGAAAGAGATAAAATACTCGAGTATATAGCCTCGGAATCCGGCAGGCATTTTGACCCTGAGGTGGTCAAGGTCTTTCTTGAATTCGTGCATGAAAATGATTCCATATCAAAACCATGAAAATTAAATGCTGGGGCGCAAGGGGCTCGATACCTGTTTCAGGCGAAGAATACCTGAAATACGGCGGCGATACAACATGCATCGAGATAAGAACGTCTGACGGCGAACTGATAATAATTGACGCCGGCACAGGCATCAGGCGGCTCGGCAACTCTCTTCTTGAGGAGGATAGGCGCAGGTATCACATGCTCTTTACTCACGCGCATTGGGACCATATCTTCAGCTTCCCCTTCTTTAAACCTATTTACCTGAAAAGAACGCAGATAAACATGTACGGCTTCCCGAGGGCGCAGGCTGATATGCACTGGTTCCTTTCAAAGACGATGAGGCCGCCTTTTTATCCGGTATGCTTTAAAGACCTCGGCGCGGCAATCAGTTTTACAAAGATATATGAAGATGTGCTTCGCATCGGTTCCGTAAGCATCCGGCATATAAAGCTGAATCATCCGAATCTCGGCGTCGGCTTCAGGATAGAAGAGGGCGGGAAGTCGTTTGTCTTTCTCACTGACAATGAATTTACATTCAATCATCCGGGCGGGCTTAAGTTTGATGATTACGCGAGATTCTCAAGGGGCGCGGATGTGCTGATGCATGACGCTGAGTACACTGCGGATGAATATAGAAAGACGCGCGGCTTCGGGCATTCGATATACACCGACGCTCTCAGGCTTGCCATGGAGGCTGACGTGAAGTCATTCTATCTCTTCCATCATAATCAGGACAGGCCTGACAATGCCCTTGACGGGATGGTTGAAGACTGCAGGCGCATTTTAAGAGAAAAGGGCTCGCGGATGCACTGCTCCGCCGCGCATCAGGGATTGGAGATAGAGTTGTGAGTTGCAAGTCTTCCTGCCCCCACTTAACCTAAGAGGGGTGAGAAGGGTCAAAATTTCCAGACATGAAAATATCTGCTGATAGGAGAATGGGTTGAACCGGAGGAAATTCATCAAAATAGCCGGTATAGGCGGAATTGGGATTTCATTCCCGGCATGCCTCGATCACTTATTCACTCCCGCGTATTCTGCCGAGCCTGACCTTGCCGTTGCTTCTGGAAGTTCCGCAAAAGCTATCACAAAGGCCGCGGTTGACGCGCTCGGCGGAATGAAGAGCTTCATATCAAAAGGCGACATTGTCGTTGTTAAGCCCAACATGGCATGGGACAGGCTTCCCGAACAGGCGGCAAATACCAACCCTCATGTCGTCGCCGAGATAGTGAGGCTTTGCATCGAAGCAGGCGCAAAGAAGGTGAGGGTCTTTGACAGGACTGTGAACGACCCGAGAAGATGCTACATTCAGAGCGGGATAAAGGAGGCTGTTGAAGAGGCGGGAGGAACAGCAGAATATGTTGATGAAAGGCGTTTCAAAAATGTAAAGATAAACGGGGTCGCCATAAAGGAATGGCCGCTTTACACGGAAATTCTCGAAGCTGACAAGGTTATAAATGTTCCGATACTGAAACATCACGGCCTTGCGAAGGTGACCATGTCCATGAAGAACTGGATGGGCATAATGGGCAGCGACAGGAGCAGGATACACCAGAAGCTCGACCAGAGCCTCGTTGATGTTTCTTCATTTGTGAAACCGTCATTGACCGTGCTTGATGCCGTGAGGGTGCTTGCCGCCAACGGTCCTCAGGGCGGCGACCTCTCGGACGTGAAGACAGTTAATGCCGTTATCGCGGGCAGGGACCAGGTCGCGGTTGATTCATACGGCGCCGCGCTGTTTGGGGTTAATGGAAGCGAGATCGGATATGTAAGGCTCGCGGCTGAGCAGGGGCACGGCGTGATGGAACTTGAAAAATTGAATATCAGGAAAATAAGTTTGTAAGTATCATCTCATGATATATGCAAAACTTAAGACGGGCATCGCAGGGCATCTTTCTCCTCATCTTCCTCTTTCTCTTTATTCAGACCGAATCAAAAGGCGCGGATGAACTCGGCTATCCGGTAAAATTCTTTCTCGATTTTGACCCTCTGATATTTATCACCACTCTCTTATCCTCACACTCTGTTCAGAAGGCATTTTATCTCTCAGTGATCGTTATCATCATCACTCTGCTTCTCGGAAGAGTATTCTGCGGGTGGGCATGCCCGCTCGGGACTTTGAATAACATAACCGGTTCATTCAGCAAAAGGAGGCGCAATGCCCCAAGCGTCAACTGGAACAGAGCCAAATATTATATTCTCATCTTTCTGCTTGCCTCATCACTCTTCACGATGCAGCTTACCGGAATAGTTGACCCCATATCGCTTCTGATTAGGTCTCTCTCAGTCAGCATATATCCATTATTCAATCTCTCTATTGCGTCAGCCTTCGACTCAGCCTATAACTCAGGCCCAAAAGGGATTGTTGAGATAACTGAGCCTATCTACGCGGTATTAAAGAATAATCTGCTTGCATTCGCTCAGCCTTATTTTCTTCAAAGCGCATTCATCGGCGCCATCTTTCTATTCATACTCGGCCTTAATCTCTACGAGAAGCGTTTCTGGTGCAGGCATCTCTGCCCGCTCGGCGCGCTTCTCGGCATTCTCTCAAGATACTCTCTGTTAAGGCGCGAGGTAAGCGAAGGATGCAATGAGTGCGGCGCATGCGCGTCTGTCTGCCAGGGAGGCGCGCATCCTGATACGCGGGGGAAGTGGATGCCTTCAGAATGCCTCTACTGCCGGAACTGCGACGACATCTGCCCGCAGAAGGCTGTCTTTTTTGGTTTCGGAAAGAAAGAAAATGTCTTAGGGACAGACCTCAGAAGGAGGCATGTCATCGCTTCAGCAATGGGCGGCGTTATGGTTGTGCCGCTTTTAAGGACAGCGCCGCTTTCCATGCCCGTAAACCTTTCACCTCAGCTTATCAGGCCTCCCGGCTCTCTTGAAGAGAGAGAGTTTTTGAAGCGGTGCGTCAAATGCGGCGAGTGCATGAAAGTATGCATCACAAACGGGCTTCAGCCGTCATTTCTTGAGGCAGGGCTTGAAGGCATCTGGTCGCCGATGCTCGTCCCGCGCATCGGGTACTGCGAATTCAGGTGCACCTTATGCGGACAGGTATGCCCGACCGGCGCGATAAAGAAGCTCTCTCAGAATGAGAAGGCAAGCGTGAAGATAGGCCTTGCCGTCATAGACAAAAGCCGCTGTCTTCCGCACGCGCATGCCACGCCCTGCATCGTCTGCGAAGAGGTCTGCCCGACTCCGAAGAAGGCTGTATGGTTTGAGAAGGCTGAGGTGAGGGGAAGAGGAGGGGAATTGATAACACTTCAGCAGCCGAGGGTGGATATCTCTCTATGTATAGGCTGCGGCATATGCGAGACAAAATGCCCAGTGCAGGGAATGCCCGCTATATATGTCATTAACGCGGGCGAGTCGAGGTCTGAATATAACAGGCTCCTCTTGTAAAGCGGTTAATACTCTTCGCATTTTTTCTGGAAGTAAAAAGACTCATGGCCGCATGAAGGGCACTCGTCAGGCGGGGTCTTGCCTTCATGCGTGTATCCGCACTTCCTGCACATCCATGTCACGTCCTTATCTTTTTTGAAGACAGTGCCTGCCTCCACCTCTTTGAGAAGCTTTCTGTACCTCTCTTCGTGATGCACCTCTGCCCTTGATATTGCCCTTATCCTCTCCGCTATTTCAGGAAGGCCTTCTTTGTCGGCGGTATGGGCAAATGCAGGGTAAAGTTTTGAGTGTTCAAAATTCTCTCCTGCGATGGCGGCCTTTATATTCTCAACCGTTGTTGAAAGAGTTGTAGGCGCGGCGGCTTCCACGATTATCTCGCTCAAATCCTCTCCTGATCTCTTCTTCAGGTCATTAAGCATCCTGAAGAACCATTTCGCGTGCTCTCTCTCATTGTCGGCGGTGATGAGGAATATCTCCGAAATCTGGTCATAACCTTCCTTGAAGGCTGTCTTGGAATAAAATGTATAACGGTTTCTCGCCTGGCTCTCGCCGATGAATGCTTTTGTAAGGTTCAGAACAGTCTCTTTCATTTCAGTCTCCTTTTATTTCCTGTAAACGACTTTCACACCCGGAAACTTTTCTGCCATCGCTTCTTCAAGGCATCTCGTGTCGCATGCCGCGCATTTCGCGCCGCAGTATATTATCACCTCATTATCACCGACCTCTCCGAGGTCAATGTGGCAGTCATGAGATTTATGGAGCCAGTCGAGGCTTTCAATTATCTCATTAACATCTTTCTCGGTAATTTTATTATTGCTGCCCGTCATCTAACTGATCTTCTCAAACGCCTCTTTCGGCGCGTTGCAGACGGGGCACTTCCAGTCATCGGGAAGTTTTTCAAAAGGGATGCCCTCAACAGCCTCGTCATATTCATAACCGCATACAGTGCATTTCCACATGTCATATCCTCCGTCAATCAGAATTTCAGATGATACTCTTTAACTCTTTTGGCAAACTCCCTGCCGAATTCGTAGCACTTTTTCTCATCTTCGGCGTCAGGCTTGTAATTAACCTGTATGCCCGGCTCAAAAGTTTCAAGCCCCATCTTCGAAAACTCCTCATAAGCGTTCTTCACCGCGCCGCCGCCCCAGCCGAAGCTTCCGAAAGCGCCGGCAATGCGGTTCTTCGGGCGAAGACCCCTCAGATGAGTCAGAAATTCAGCGACAGACGGGTAGAGAATATTATTGAGGGTAGGGCTTCCTATAAGAGACCCGCGAGACTTCCAGAACTCTTTAATGGCAACGCTCATCGGAGTCGCGCGAAGTTTAATAACCTTGCACGCGACCCCTTCATCAGTGACGCCCTGAGATATAGGCAGCGCCATGCTTGCCGTGCTGTGCCACATCGTGTCATAAATGATTGATACGCTCAGGTCTGATTTCCCGTTAGCCATGTCCATGTACATATTCAGCACTTTTTGCGGAGAGTGCCTCCATATTACGCCGTGATCAGGCGCTATCATGTCTATGTCAAGCCCGAGTTTATGCACATCTGCAATCTTGCTTTTAATCAGTTGCCCGAAGGGCATCAGGATATTCGCGTAATATTCTATAACAGAATCTTCGAGTTCGCTGACGGACGCGCAGGTCATGAAATCATCATCAAACCTTGAGGCAGAGGCGATATGCTGGCCGAATGCGTCCTGGCTTATGAGAAGTTTTGCCTCGTTGACGTATGTCATCATCGAATCTGGCCAGTGAAGCATGGGGGTTTCAAGAAAGGTGAGGGTATATTTCCCCGTCTTCAAAGTATCCCCCGTCTTCACGACATTTAGCTTCCACCCCGACATGTCAAAATGCCTCTCAAGCCCTTTTTTGCCTTTTTCCGTGATATAAATATTCGCGTTGGGGCAGAGCCTCATGATGTCGCCGAGCGCGCTTGCGTGGTCAGGCTCGATATGATTCACCACTACATTGACTATCTTCGAAAGGTCGGCAATATGTTTTATATTCTCTATTGTGACGGATGAATAGTCGCGCTTTACGGCGTCAATGAGCGTAAGCTCTTTATCTTTTATAAGGTAATTATTATATGAAGTCCCTCTCGGCGTGACATAGCCGTGGAAATCCCTCACCTCCCAGTCAACAGCGCCTACCCAAAATATATCAGGCTTAATCTCGACCGCTTTCAAACAGCAGCCTCCCTAAAATTTATAATTAAAGCTGAGAGAAGATTCATTGAAAGTTTGTCTCAGTCTTCAACCACAATATCCTTCTTTGCTTCCCACAGGCCGTGAAGGTTGCAGCGTTCGACCACCCTTATGGTTCCGGTCCTGTGTTTCCCTGCCTTTACGAGAGTAACGGTCGCCTCAGGCTTTGACAAGACCGGGGTAAGCTCTATTCTCGCGTAAAGATTATCACCGGACTTTACATCAATCCACTGGATGTGATGTCCTTCCTCAGATACATGAAGGATGGAGCCGACTTTAACGGTGACCTTAAACGGCTCGCCTGATTTCACCCTGTCAGGGCATTCAATTACAGGCACATGCTTCTTCTCCATTTCAGAAAGATTTGACGCATCCTTCGGCTGATTAATCCCGCAGAACAACCCTTTTTCACCGGACATTTTTTAAACCCTCCTTTGGTCTGATTTTATTAAACCTTACCACAGAACCTTTGCCATAACAAATAAAATAAGCTGAAACTTAAAAGACGCATTCAGTCAATGCAGTTGCTGCATAAGCCGTAGAATTCAACATGGCTGCCCTTTAGTTCAAATCCTTTGGGCATCTGATAGGCAAGCTCGAGATTGAAATCTTTGAAGATATCAATAATTTCATTGCAGTTGGTGCATATGAAATGATGATGCGGCGAGGTGTCAAGGTCATATCTCTTCTTCGCGGGGTCTATCTTCAGTTCCTTCACGCATCCTTTGATCTTAAGCGCCTCAATCGTGTTGTATACGGTCGCGAAGGACATTGTCGGAAATTTCTTTGAAACAATTTTATATATATCTTCTGCCGCAGGATGCGATTTGTTCTCTTTAAGGTAATTAAGTATGGCGAGCCGTTGAGGTGTGAGCTTGATGCCTAATGCCCTGTATTTCTCCATGCCTGCCTCCAAGAAAACATATTTGTTAATAATAATTCTAAGTTAGAGATTATCACAGCAACCTGAACAAGTCAAGGAAGGACGGCAATAAAAAAACCTGTCAGAAATGATTTATAATAATTCCGTGAATAAACGTTCCGTAACTCTCCGTATTAAAGGCTTTGTCCAGGGCGTCTTCTTCAGGGCATCCGCAAAAGATATGGCTGACGGGCTTGGACTGACAGGCTGGGTCAGAAACCTTCCTGACGGCAGTGTTGAGGCCTTTTTTGAAGGCGAGGAGGGTAAGCTGAAGGAGGCACTGGATTGGTGCAGGCACGGCCCTCCGGGAGCAAGGGTCAAAGAAGTAATTGAAAAATGGTCTGAATATTGCGGAGAGTCTGACGCATTCAGAATACGGCGCGGATACTGACAATTATAATGAATACACCAGATGACGGAATAAATAAGGAGTACGCCCATTTTCTTTCAGCATTGCACGGCGATGACTTGCAACGATTGATAGGTATGGCGAACCATGCGAGGCTGAAGAACCGGGGCAACAGGGTTGACCTTTGTTCAATCGTAAACGCAAAGTCAGGCGGATGTTCAGAGGACTGCCATTTCTGCGCGCAATCCGCCCGCAATAAGACAGGGGTGGAAGTATACCCTCTATTCACCAAAAAAGAGCTGTTTGAGGCAGCAGTCTCTGCAAGAAGGCTCGGCGTCAGGCGGTTTTGCGTCGTAACGAGCGGGAAGAAGGTATCAGCACGCGAACTTGACGAAATATGTTCATTTATCAGCGAACTGAGAGGTTTCGGCATGCTCCCTTGCGCGACCCTGGGCTTGCTTGATATAGCCGCGCTTAGAAAGTTAAAAGAGGCAGGCCTCGAGAGATATCATCACAATCTTGAGACATCGGAAAATTATTTTAGCGAGGTCTGCACAACGCATACTTACTGGGAGAAGGTGAGGACCATACAGGCCGCGAAATCAACAGGCCTCTCAGTTTGCAGCGGCGGCATCTTCGGCCTCGGCGAGACATGGGAAGACAGGATCGAAATGGCGTTCGCGCTGAAGAGCCTTGAGGTCGACTGCGTTCCCATGAATTTTCTCACGCCTGTTTCCGGCACGCCATTGGAAAAGAGGGAGTTGATGACGCCTCTTGAGGCATTGAAGATCATTGCGATATACCGGCTTATAATGCCCGGCCGGGGCATAAGGGTCTGCGGCGGCAGAGAGAGGACATTAAAGGAATATCAGTCAATGATATTCAATGCGGGAGCGGATGGGCTCCTTATCGGGAATTACCTCACGACATCCGGCAGGAATCCTGATGAAGATCTCAAGATGATTTTTGAATTGGGCCTTGAGGTCTGATGAGCCGCAGCCGTTATTACAGCGTAAGGATGCGTGCTTCAGCCAATGGAAAACATATTTCCGGCGCGGAAGGGCTCTGCAAAAAAGAGGATATCAAAGGGATTCTTCATGAGTATGCCGCAAGGGCGCTCTCGCATGAAAGGGGCAAGCCTGATGCAGTCCGTATAAGCATCGATAAAATTGTCCTTCCCGTAAAAGGAATCTCCTCGCTTCCTTTATGTACTGTCAGAACGCTTAATACCGCTTCGGCAAGAAAGACAGCTTGCGATATCCTCCGTTCATCAGGCATCTCGGCAAAAGCAATTGATGCCGCCTTCAGCCTTATTACTGAAAGAGAACCTTCAGCCGGCGCGTTTATTCTTGATACCGGCGGAAAGATTTTGTTGAACGAACCCGGAGTCAGAGTAACTAAAATCGGGATAACTGAGAATGCCTCATCCGTGCTGAAAGAGAAGCTATCGCTAATAGGCATTAATAATCAGAGGGTCAAAGAGGCCCTGATCCTTGCGAGCAAAGTGAAGAGACGGAAAGAGGTTGTCGCTGAGTTATGTGTCTCTGATGATCCCGGATATACAACAGGCTATGTTACTGCAGACGGCTTTGGTTACGTAAGGATTCCTCACATAAAGAGAAGAAGCTTTGCTTTTGGAGGGAGAGTCTTTTTCGTTAACGTAAAAGATATAAGCGGGCTTCTTGAGTATCTTAAAAACCAGCCTGTTATGATCAGCAGGATATCTGAATGCAGAGGCGTTCTTCCTCCGCGTGATTTAATGAATTCAAAGTTATGACATTTCCTTTTATTTTTTCCGCCGTCTTTGTATAATAACAATCTCATTTATTTGGCAATTAAAAGGCTCGTAGCTCAGGGGGAGAGCGCTACCTTGACACGGTAGAGGTCGGCGGTTCGAAACCGCCCGGGCCTACCATTTAAAAACAAGGAGTTAGTCCCGACAAATCGGGATTAGCTCCTTTTTGCTTGACGTTCCATCAGCATCTTCCTCTCTGTTCCGCGCCTTATTGTCTCCGTATTGGGATGCAGGAATCCATATTTCCCCGGATACAAAATTATCTTGAATATTGCCGTGATAATTTGTATCATTAATCGTCTTTTCTGTGTTGTTAATCCCTTAACAGTATCGCGGGGGTTCCTATCAAATCACCGGAAGACATAAGTTACGGGAAATTTGTCTTTACCCTGTCGCCATCCGAGCCTATAATACTGCCCTCTTACAAAGGCTCAACCCTCAGGGGCGGTTTCGGCAATGCATTTAAAAAAGTAGTCTGCGCTCTTAAGAAGAATGATTGCGCTGAATGTATCCTTAAAGAGAAATGTGTTTACTCTTATGTCTTTGAAACCCCGCCGCCTTCAGATACAACAATCATGCGTAAGTACAAGGCAGCGCCGCATCCGTTTATCATCGAGCCGCCTGTGGAGAGAAGGCGGGCTTATACACCGAAGGACGAGATAACATTCGGCCTTACTTTAATCGGCAGGGCAATTGATTATCTCCCTTATTTTATTTATACCTTTGACGAGCTTGGCAAGATGGGTATAGGAAAAGGAAGAGGCAAGTATGAGTTGAAGAGAGTTAAGAGTTTAGAGTTAGGAGTTACGAGTGAAGAAAAAGAACATGCCGGTGTCATTCCCGCGAAGGCGGGAATCCAGAATAATATTGAGAATATTATCTATTCAGCCGACACAAAAACCCTGAAACCGTTTGAAGCGTCTTATCTCTCTTTTTCTTTCAATGCTAAACTCAAACCTCACAACTCTAAACTTTTAACTCTGTCTTTTCTCACCCCGACCCGCATCATCTATGACAACCACCTTACCATTGACCTCGAATTCCATATATTGATACGGCAGCTTCTGAGAAGGATTTCGCTTCTTGCTTATTTCCATTGCGGGATTGATATGTCCGATTGGGATTTCAAGGGGATTATTGAGAAGGCAAAAGAAATAACAATTAGAAAAAGCGATCTCAAGTGGCATGACTGGGAGAGGTATTCAGCGCGGCAGGATACAAGAATGAATATGGGCGGATTTGTCAGGGAGGTAAGCTTTGAAGGTAACGTTGAACCGTTTATGCCGTTGATTAAGGCCGGAGAGATATTGCATGTTGGAAAAGGTACCGGGTTTGGATTAGGGAAATATGAGATTAAGGAATAAGAAATATTTCAGCAATATTGTTTTTCTTTCAACTTTCATTATTCCTATGTAAACTTGATTCATGAAAAAGACAGGCTACAGAGAAATCTTTATCTTCATCGCAGGCTCTACACCGCAGGTGATAACAGAGAGTATTTATGCTCTTGCCATGGCAAAGCCGCCTGTCTATCCGCATGAGCTTTATATCATTACCACATGCAGAGGCAAGGCGATAGCGGAAAATGCCCTGATTGAAAAAGGCGAGTTGAAAAAACTCTGCGATGAGTACGGCATCCCTTCATTATCTCTTAAAGAAAATTCTTTCATAATTCCATCCGGTTGTTCAGGCAATCAGCTTGATGACATCAGAGATGAATCTGAAAATGAGGCGATGGGCGACCTGATAACGTCGTTTATCAGAGAGAAGACCGCTGACCCTGCAGCAAGGCTTCACTGCTCTATCGCAGGAGGCAGAAAGACCATGTCCTTTTATCTTGGCGCCGCGATGCAGCTATTAGGACGCCCGTGGGACAAACTCTATCATGTGCTCGTCACTCCTGAATTCGAATCAAACCGTGACTTCTTTTATAAGCCCAAGAAAGACAAGGTGATAACCCCCCTTAATCCCCCCTTAGATAAGGAGGGAAATAAAAAACTCAACACAAAAAACGCGGAGATAATCCTTGCGGAGCTGCCGTTCATACGGCTGAGGAATAAATTATCACTCGAAGGCACGGGCTTTAAGGAACTGGTGCATGAAGGGCAGAGGGACATTGACATTGCCATGGTACAGCCGGAATTGAAGGTGCGGCTTGCTGAAAAAGCGCTCCAGATAGGAGACCGGACAATCACCCTCACGCCAGTGCATATGATGATCTACATTGCATATCTGAAGCATAAGCTTAACCGGTGCAGACATCCTGAAAGGCCCTATTGCGGGGAATGCACGGACTGTTTCCCAACCATTGTCGAGCTTTCCACCCGCCCGGCTCTTGAGGAGATGGCAAAGGATTATCACGTGATGTATCCTTCAAGAGTTGAAGATGTGCTGCATAAATACAAAGACGGCCTGAGTCAGGATATCATCAGGCAGGCAATCAGCAAAATAAAGAAGTCTATAGGCGATGCGCTCGCAGACGAGGCCCTGACGTCCATATACGCAATAACATCCCCGCGCAGGGAGTACGCGAATACAAGACATGGGGTGAGAGTGGAGAAGAACAAAATAAAAATAATATGAATTCAAGATTCAATATTCAAAATTCAAGATCGAAAAAAAACAGCAAGACATATGTTCTGTTGTTAATTTTGAATCTTGAATCTTGAATCTTGAATCCGAGCGAAGCGAGGTTGGTTGTTTTGAATATTGAATCTTGAATTTCTTTATATATCGGAGGGATGATGGACGAAACGGTTTACAAAATAGCACTTGCCGGTTATCTTCATGACATTGGCAAATTTGCTGAGAGAGCGCATGGACAACGCAGTGATTCCGAGAGGTTAGATACAGGCTTTTATCCCGATGAAAGATTCTTGAATGATCACATGGATATGTATCAGCCACATTATCAAGGGAACTACACTCATAAACACGCTGTTTATACAGCAGCATTTATTGACCATTTAGAGAAACTCTTACCTAAGCAATTTAATAAAGGAGTATGGGGTCTTGAAGATTCCTTCATGAATCTCGCTGCTGGACACCACAAGCCTGAAACCCCGATGCAATGGATAATTGCAATTGCGGACAGAGTGAGCAGCGGTTTTGATCGCACAGAATTTGACAACTATAACATGGAAACCGTCAACAAAGAGATACCAATCAAGGGCTACAAAAGGACTCGTTTACTCACTATATTTGAGGGACTCTCAACTGAAAGCAAATGGAAATCAGACAGACTGGATGACTATCAATATCGCTATCCTCTCAAAGAGCTTTCGCCTGATAATATCTTTCCGGCAAATATCCCTGAAATGCGGCAGATAGACAGTGAACAGGCGTCTAATGATTACCGCGAGCTTTTTTTCAGTTTCATAGACGCCCTTGAGTATCTGAGTCATAAAGATAATATCCCTCTCTGGTTTGAGCACTTTGACAGCCTTTTTATGATTTATGGCTCACATATTCCTGCTGCCACGGTAGGCTATGTAGTGCCGGATGTATCGCTTTTTGACCACTGCAGGACGACATCCGCTCTGTCATCAGCGCTGTACCGATATCATATAGATACAGACTCCATGACAGTCGATGCGATTCAGGATTATACGCCTCAAAAGTTCTTGCTCATAAGCGGTGATTTTTACGGGATTCAGGACTTTATTTTTTCTCAAGGCGGCAGCACCGGCAAGGCATCTGCAAAGCTCTTACGCGGCAGGTCCTTTTATGTATCACTTCTCAGTGAGCTTGCAGCAGACATGCTTTGCAGGGAGATTGGACTGCCGTCGTCATCAATTATTTTGAATGCAGCAGGCAAGTTTACGATATTGGCTCATAACACTGATAGATCAAGGCAGGCAGTTGAAGAAATTGGAAATAAAATCAACAATTGGCTTATCAAGAACTTCTTTGGACAGGCGTCAATGGGATTTTCGTTTATTACAGCCTCCTGCGATGACTTTGTGAGCGGTAAATTTTCGGAGTTATGGAGCAGACTTTCAAAACAGACTGATAAGAAGAAATACTCTAAATTCAATTTAACTAAACATGGCGGCTGTGTGGAGGCTTATCTTGATTCGTTTGATAGTGAACTCGGCATATGTCCGTTTTGCGTAAAAAGACCCGCTGATAAGGAAGCCCACATTAAAAGCACTTCAGCTTGCCGGATTTGCAGCGACCATGCGTATATCGGCGAAAATCTGGTCAAAGGAAAACATATCGCAATAACGACGACAGACGCCGACCTTGCAAGGGAAAAACTTCTTGAGCCTGTATTTGGGGACTACCAGCTATCATTTAAGGTATCGGGAAAACTTAGTCAGCTTTCTCATGACAGGGCTCTTCTGAAATACTGGGATATCGGCATAGCAGCTATGAGCAATATCGCCAAAGACATAACCGCAAAATTTCTCAACGGCTATGTGCCTAAATATGAAGATGAAGAAATTACAGAAGAAGCCGTCAATAGAATCCTTGCCGGAAGAAAATCAGACAAGGCTAAAGAAGAACTGTTTGACAGCATGGAAGCCGGGATACCCAAAACTTTTGCGTATATTGCAAAAATGGCATTGAATGAGAATAAAGATACCGGTAAATTCAAAGGCTTAGAAGCCCTTGGCATCCTCAAGGCGGATGTGGACAATCTCGGTCTGCTCTTTGCCTGCGGCATGAGAAAGGAACGGCTTACGCTCTCAAGGCTTGCTACCATGAGCAGGCAAATGAACAATTATTTCTCAATATTTCTGCCGCATAAGCTCAAGACAGACGAGAGATTTATAAATATCTACACAGTCTTTGCTGGCGGGGATGATCTGTTTCTGATTGGACCATGGAACAGGATAATTGAATTTGCAGGCTTTCTGAATGAATCATTTAAAGAGTACGTCTGCAGAAACGAGCAAATAACACTTTCAGCAGGGTTTGCCCTGCATAAGCCCAACGACCCTGTTCTTACACTTGCAGAGACTTCGGAGCATGCCTTGAGCAAATCTAAATCAGGCAAGAATCGTCATTCCCGTGAAAACGGGAATCCAGAGAGAAACAATATCACCATATATGGAGAGACGGTAAAGTGGCATGAATTTACAGAACTTCAAAAGATTAAAGACGCCATTCATCAATGGCTCGATTCGGAAATGATTAACAATGCCATGATATTCAGACTCAACGAGTTTATTGAAATGAGACGGTTGGAGGAGGAGGCAATAACAGGCGGAAATGTTCATCTTGACGATATGGAGTGTCTCAAATGGCATTCGCGATTTAAATATACCGTAGTCAGGAACATAGGCAAAGGATGCAAAGGCGATGATAAAGAACAAGCGATAGAAGAGATGATGAAAGCTGCCGGGTGGCTGGAAACACATAAAGGCGCATTAAAGATACCGCTATGGCAAATAATCTATAACAGGAGATAGGAGGGGAACGTATGATGAATGTTCAATTCAGGTCAAATGACGGTAAACTTGATCCTGAGCTTTTTTCGAGCAAGGCAGATAAGATGGCCGAAGAGGTTTTTGGCGGTCAGTTGAGATCAAACGGGAAAGCAAATAAACCAACTCAACTGCGAAAGTTCTACGACGAAGTATTGAAATTCGACGGGATGCTAAAGAGCCTGCCGTCGGAACAACAGAATGAAGAGTTTGAGAAACTGTTGCCTTATCTGAAGATGTTAAATGCTAAGGCTTCTTATGCGATGGGGCGTGATTTAGTGACAAAGGAATTTAAAGATTTCCTTTCGCAGTCTCTCGTGCAAGTAAAAAGTAAAGAAGACTTTGACATATTTGCAGGACTATTTGAGGCATTTATGGGGTTCTATAAATATTACGATGAAAAGGGCGAAAGGCCACAGAGAGAACATCAGAACAGAGGAGGGCAAAGAAGATGAATCTTAAACTCAAAGAAATAAAAAAGCTTGAAGGCACACTCACACTAAAGAGCGGGTTGCACATCGGCTCCGGCAATATGGAAATGCACATAGGCGGCACAGACAGCCCGGTGATCAAACATCCCCACACGCTTGAACCGTATATCCCCGGTTCATCATTAAAGGGCAAAGTCCGTTCTTTGCTTGAGATGGCAAGCGGCCTGATGATCCATACGGAAGGCGGCGTTGTTTCAACAAAACTACTCGGAAAGAACAGTCTTTCTGATGAAGACAAAAACAAGGCTAAAGAAATCATCAAAATCTTCGGATCGGGAGGCGATGATAAAGGTGAAGAGACCGGACTTGGCCCTACCCGAGTGTCTTTTGCCGACTGCTATCTTGATAAAGACTGGAAGAAACAGGCACAGGCCAACCGTTGGCAGCTTACAGAAGTGAAGTCTGAAAACAGCATAGATAGAATTCTTGGCACTGTAACAAAGGGCGGCCCGCGCTTTATAGAGCGCGTCCCGGAAGGAACACAATTCAGCTTTAACCTTACCTTCAAGATTCTTGACGATAACGACAATACGTTATTTGAAAAAATCCTTGAAGGATTAAGACTCCTTGAGCTTGATGCGCTCGGCGGCAGCGGCAGCAGGGGATACGGGAGGATTAAGTTTGAGTTTAAGGACGCTGAAATAAACAGACAGTTTAAAGAATTGAATCCTTTTTAGAGGTGAAATTTGAAAACTTTTGAAATCACTATAAAACCCTTATCCGGTTTCGGTACTCCGCTTAAAGGCGATACTTTGTTTGGTCATATCTGCTGGCAGGCGGCATATGATGAAGGACTATTCGGAATGAGTATAAATAAGCTGCTTGCCGATTATGCAGCAAATCCATTTATGGTAATTTCTTCGGCGTATCCAAAGCTGGATGATGGATACGCCTTGAAAAGGCCCGATATCCCGCTTGATATGCTCTTTAATTTCAGCGGCAATAACACGGAGGATATTATAGCCAGACGCAAAGAGTTCAAAGGCAGGCGTTGGATGTATGTCAAGAATGGGCAGCGGATAACATCTCTAAAATCGAACGGTCTATATTATAGTGATGAGCAGCTATTCAAGAAGTTGTCCGAGACTAAAG
This sequence comes from Nitrospirota bacterium, assembly GCA_016213935.1. Taxonomy (GTDB): domain Bacteria; phylum Nitrospirota; class Thermodesulfovibrionia; order UBA6902; family UBA6902; genus JACQZG01. Next base: position 7,755 of record JACQZG010000019.1, on the reverse strand, counting down.
ATACTGAGACCCTGAGACAGCTAAAAAAGAGAGGCGTCAAATCCTTTATTTCGGATTACACACAACCGCACAATACTATAAATAGGCTCACCGGCACAACGGGCGAAGGACAGTTTACGCCGTATTCCGTTGACCAAACAGTATATATGCCTGATGCAGAGCTTGTTGTTTTTGCCGGACTACGGGAAGATATTGCAGATGAGCAGTTCATTAAGGCGCTAAAGCAGATAAGCGAATCAGGCTTTGGCAAAGACGCATCAACAGGTCTCGGCAGATTTAAGGTTGAAGGGCATAGAGAAATTGACCTGTTCGCCATTGGAAGCAAAACTCCAGACGCCTGTTACACACTTGCGCCTGCCGTTCCTGAAAGGGATGCCTTCAGTCGTATGTCTTTTACTCCGTTTACACGATTCGGTAGGCACGGTGATATTCTTGCCAATAGAGTTTGATCCGATAGAGTTTGTGAAAAGGCTCAGCGGCAATCAAAGAGAAGATTTCTCGAAACGTTGCGCTTCGGAAAGCATGGTAGAAGTGTATAAGTTTATCAATAGTAATAAGGCATTGGTTTCAGGGGTGAGAGAAGTTGATATTTCGAAAGCATTGATAGACCATTACAGTGATGCTCTCAGGCAAAACAGAATGAATAAGTTTATCCTTAATAAAACTGCTTTCAATCCTCATGACAATAGTCCATATATCCCTGGTAGTTCTTTGAAAGGTGCTATTAGGACTGCTCACCTTAGCGTACTTGCAAGCGAACGACAAAATCCTATTGTTAATTTTTGGGAAATTTCCAATATATTATCCGAGCAAGATTTACGCAATCCATTATTTACATATAAGCAAATAGGCAAACAGAGATTGTCTAATTTATTGGAGAAGGGATTATTAGGAATTCATAAGTCAAAGGATCCGTTTTCTGATGACCCGTTTAGATTGGTAAAGGTATCTGATTTACTGCCGGCTGACGATGTAAGAACAAAAATTATTTATGCTGTATGTAAATCAAAGTCCGATCCTGCCCGTCAGACAAGAGCAGATAAAGGCGATCTCTATCAAATGCTTGAAATAATTCAACCCGGATCAACTTTTGAGGGATCAATAACCGGCAACAATATTGATAAATTATTGTCGAACTCTCATGATGTATATCGCGCAAATAGAGAAACTGACTTGCATAAGTCACCATGGTTGAAAACTAATAATATCAATATAGATAACCCATCTCTCATTCGACTCGGCAGACATGGCGGCGCGGAAGCTGTAACAATTGAGGGTAACCGATACATTAAAATCATGCAGAAAAAAGGTGAACCCGATAAATTTCTTGACCACGCCACGACTACTTGGCTCGCGTCCGAAGAGCCTCGACCTGCAAGCACTACAAACCTTCTTCCTTTCGGTTGGGCTGTTCTTGAGGTTCTGCCGTTCGATATTAAGACTGGTATTTATCAGGAGAGGAAACGCACCACGAGGATGGGTATCGAGATAAAAGATTCAGAAACGCAGGGTATTGCGTCACAAGCTGCCGGACTGAAAGATGCCGTTATACGTCAGGTTATCCCACTTCAAAAAGTAGACCCCGAAAAAGACAATTCCTTGCCTGTACGAATAAAGAAAGTAAAGAATCCACAAACCTTCGTTGATTTCATGAAAGGAATTAAACAGAACGAGGTTGAATCACTGAGAGGTATTTCTCTAAAAGAACCGGCTATCAATATTGGACTAATCGAATATCTTGAATCTACAGAAGTGTCTACTGAGATTAAGAAAATTATCGCGAAAAAGATACTCGAAGTCACTACTCCTAACAAGAAGTGGGATGAGAAAAAACGTGAAAGATACAAGAAGCTACAAATAATGGCAGGGGTTGATAATGTATAACGGACTCCTCCCCTTCGTCCGGGCGGTGCTGGAGGTGGTAGAATAACATATGGACTTCAGACACATACTTAAAAAACTCCTAACCGCCTTTAAAGAGCAGGACATCCGCTATACCCTGATGAGCGGGTTTGCGATGGAATTATTATGACAGAGGATCTCAATAAGAGAATCTCCGAAGAGACTGCAAAAGAGTTGCTTGAATTGGCAAAATCCGAATCATTCAGGAAGGATATGAAAACTATCGCATCAAAATGGCGGACTCCTTTCATCAAAGACGGCGAAGTGGATTTTGACGCTTACATTGAATTCGTTCAGCAGTTCAATGAATTCATCAACCATGAACCGAAGCCGTTTAAGCCGATGATGGAGAAGGAGATGAAGCTGTGAGCCGTCTATGCCTTATAGATTTTTACGCCCCGTATCTGTTCAAAATGTTTGTCGAGGGTAAAGACAGAGAGGTTATGTTCAATGGCAATTGATGCGATAAAGATATCAGATAACGGCAAGGTCACTCCTTGTCTTTTTAATGAGGCGGATATGTCTGCCGACTTTTCCCATAATTGTTTGGACATTTCAAGATATTCAATATCTGATAATGCCTCAGCTATCTGTTCTTTTTCGGTTTCTGATTTTACTCCCTGCAGAAGTTCAAAAAGTATAATGCCACAGGTCGATACGGAGTTTTTCATTAATAGCGACTCAAGTTTTTTGCCTATCGGCGATTCCAGCCTGAAAAACTCTATCCACACACTTGTGTCAGCCAATATGCCTTTATTTTTTTCTTCCATGCAGCTTCTCCCGTTCTTTCTGCGCCGTTATCTCCAGTTCCTCTTCTTTTTGCCAGTCATAGTCAATCTGAATCTTTCCCCTGAGCGCAATCAGCCTCTTGATCTTCTTTTGTCTGACAAATTCCTTCATGGCCGCTGTTATCGCCTTTGTCTTGGACTTTTCGCCGGAAAGCTTCTGAACTTCAGAAACGAGGTTGTCGGGTATGTTTAGTGTTGCACGCATATTATGCACCTCCTTGATATGCTTTTATTGTATGCGAAATAAAGCCATACGTCAAGAAGGGGGAAAGAGATGAGTCATATTCATGTATGTCTGGTATCGGATCAGCCGATACCGAATATTCTCGGTATTTATCATTTCAAGCCTGACAAAGTGATATTTTGTTCAACGGACAAGATGGAAAAGCTTGGTAAAGTTGACGACATTATTAACACGCTCAAATTATACGGATTGGATTATTCGCAACGTCTTGAAAGAATCATTGTTGATCAGGATTGCCTTGAGGACTGCGAAACGCGATTTGCAAATGATATAGCACAAAAATATATTGATCATGAGTTGATTGTCAATCTCACAGGCGGGACAAAAATAATGGTGCTTGCTGCATACAACGTATTTAAAGATATGGCTGAACAAATGATCTATACCCCAATACCAAAAAATGAATTTCTTACTGTTTTTCCAAGAACCGGGGAATGTAAATCGCCGGAAACATTAGATTTGAGACTCTCTGTTCAGGCGTATATTACTGCATACGGAGTAAAAGTTAGCAATTCGCATAATCTTGATAAACTGAAATCTAATGCCTCGAATAGGGAAGTTATTTGTAAATGGATGATACAAAATTATCAGGGTATTGAAAATCTCTTGAGCGAATTTTACAAGGCGCTTACTGAAGCCAGAAGCAAGAAAAGGGAAGCCTTTTTGCTAAATATGGATTGTCAGCTTCGATCCCAACAAGAAAAAGAATTAATGAGAATGTTCAACATACCAGAGGAGAGAATAGAAAAATCTCTCACAAGAGATGACATATTATTTTTAACAGGAGACTGGTTATCCGATTTCTGTTATAACGAGATAAAAAAACTGCCCGTAGATGATTGTGTTACTGGTATTGTGCTTATAAGTCCGAAAGGGACAAATAATGAATTTGATGTAATGTTCACAAAAGATAATGCCTTTTTTATCGTTGAATGCAAAAGTTTAAAACAAATACACGACAAAGATGCAGATATACTTTATAAGATCAGTGCGTTACAGCATGACTTTGGGCTAAGAGTAAATGGATTTCTTGTTAGTACAGCAAGATCAATTCTAGATGTTGCGGGGAATATAAAGGATAGCACTAACAGGAGAGCGGACCAATGCAAATCAAAGGTTATCCATCCTGATGAGATTTACAATTTCAGAGAATGGATCAAGAGCTATGTGAAAGGATTAACATAATAACATGAATAATATTCTCATCAGCCTCGAAACACTCTATAAAGACACTGACACCGCCAAGCTCTCTGATCTCGACACCTATATTCAAAAAGCCAAGGAACTTGCCGGTGAGGGGAATGAGGTTATGCTGACCGGCGCGGGGCCTGTATGGCTGTATCTGAAGATTGCTCATGCACTTCATGGAAAAGCAAGACGATTGCTATACAGAAGTCCAGTGACGGGTGATGTCGTTATATTTGACCACAGCCCGGATTAATCGTCTCCCTGCTCTTTGACAACTGCAAAAACAATATTGCCGAAATATTTCTTTTCGTGACAAGCTCCGCCGTCTGTTTTATCCTCTATTTATGAACCGGACACTATTTTTAATCGCGTACGACATTACTGACGACAACAGACTGAATGATGTGAGGGAATTTCTCAAGGGCTACAGCACAGGCGGGCAGAAGTCCGTATATGAATGTTTTTTGACAGACGGCGAGCTTGCGCACGTGAAGAGATTCATTGATAGGGTTATATTTGAGGAAGAAGACAGGGTGCATATCTTCACAATGGACGGCAGGAGCAAAACGCATACGCTCGGCATCGGCGTTCAGCCGAAAGACCCGGAGTATTTTTATATAGGATGAAGGTTGAGCAGAAGTATGGAAGTGCGGGGGCTTAAAGAAATTAGTTTTTTCCTTCCCACCTTCCGAGCTTCCGAGATTTTGCTCTTAGAACTAAAAAGATGGGAACACTCTACATTGACAGAAAAGAACTCCATGTAAGGCTGGACGGCGATGCTTTGGCGTTTTATGCGAACGGTGGGCGCGATGGCATTGTCCCGATTAATCCATTGAAGAGAGTGATCATGGTCGGCAATATAACCATTGAAACATCTGTGCTCAACAGGCTTGCCACAGACAATATCAGTGTGTTGTTTCTTTCCGGAAAACGAAACAGGTTCTGCGGGATGCTGCATGGGAAACTGCATAATAACGGCCTTCTCAGGTTAAAGCAGTATGAGAAATCATTGTCTTCATTCCCTATGGATGCGGCATTCAATATTGTAAAGAGAAAGATTGAGTGCCAGCGCGGCCTGCTTCTTCATATCAGGGAGCAGCGTTCTGACCTGCGTTTACAGATGACATCAGCGTCACAAGTGCTGGACAACATTCTTGAAGAATTGGAAACGCCTGATATAGAGATGGAATCTTTGAGGGGTTTTGAAGGCGGAGCCTCAGCAGCATATTTTGGCGCATACACTAAGGCATTTCCCGAATCACTTGATTTCTCAGGAAGAAACAGAAGGCCTCCACAAGACCCTGTTAACGCCGTTTTGTCTCTCTGCTACACGCTTTTACATTTTGATGTTGTCAGGGAGATAGAGGTCATAGGGCTCGATCCGGGTATCGGTTTTTATCATCAGTTCGACTACGGACGGGAATCTCTTGCGTGTGATCTCGTTGAACCATACAGGCCGATGGTTGATAAATTTGTATGGGAGATATTCAGGGAAAGATCTTTTACCGCGAGAGATTTCGCCATGAATGATGAACGCCCAGGATGCTACCTGAAAAAGGAGAGCCGGAAAAGATTTTACCCTATGTATGAGGAATGGGTGCAAAATACCCGCTCTCAATGGATCGAGGAAGTGAGAGAGCTTGCACGGAGGATAATGGATGGGCAGGACATTATACATAAATCAGAACAATAAACCTGTTTTATCAAGAGATGGCCCGTCAATATTGGTCAGGGAAGAAGGCAAAGCAGGAAGAAGAATCCCTGTCAGGCTTGTAGGCCGCGTGATAATCATCGGCAACGTCAAGCTCGATTCAGGCTCAATAACGCTTTTCGCGGACAATAACACCCCGGTTACATTTATGAACAACGCGGCCGAAGAGACTGCCGTGGTGATTCCCTACAATCATAAATTGCCGGATCACTACAAAGAGCAAAAAATCTTTTTTGAAACCCCTGAAAATATAGCGCGTTACAAAAAATGGGCTGATGCGAAACGAGCGCTTCTGCAAAGAAGCTTTATAAGAAAATTTATTGCCCAAGACTCAATTTTGCTCGCGATTAGCGTCATGAACGAGACAGATTATCAGCATGAGTTAATAAAACTTCGCAAGGTTGGCGAAAGAAAATGGCAGTTTGCTAACTGTATCGTAAACAACCTATTCAGAAGCCTGATTATCGAAAAACTCATAACCAACGGGCTTGATCCCCATCTCGGCGTAGTCCACAGAAGGCATAATTTCGGTCTTGCGCTGGATATATGCTATATCATGGGCGGGCTGAGCGACATACAGACTCTACAGTTCATTAATTCCTGTGGCAATAAAAACTTGCTGGTGAAAGAAAAGGACAACTGGGCCGTAACCGGCGAAGGCATGAAAGAGATTGTGCACAGATTTGAAAACAGGCGGCCACATCTGCAGGAAAGCATGGACAACATCATAGATGAGTTGTTTATTTTAATGAGGGAAATGGCGTTATGAAGGCTGATTATCTGGTATGTTACGACATCGCTCAGCCACGGCGGCTGACAAGGGTTTATAAAATAATGAAGGGCAAGGGAATACACCTGCAGTATTCGGTCTTTCATTGCACAATGACGTGGCAGGATCTCTTGAAGCTGAAATTTGACTTAAGTAATGTGATTGACGAGGAAGAGGACGATATACGTATATATCCCCTGCCCGCAGGCGGAAAGGTGATTGCAATGGGATGCGGGGACAGGGTGCCGGAGGGCGTTGAACTCTTCATTGAGTAACCACTTTTGGAAATTCAAGAAGGTATAATATCTAATATTCAATCCAACCGAAAGCTCTGATATGAAAGGAGGTAATTTTAGGTTGCTTAACGATTGTGTTAAAATCTGCACACGTAGGGTTGTAACAAAAAGGATTTGCAGGAAAAATGGCATATAGGTTGAAACAAAGAAGACCTGATTAAAAAGGGATTGCGACCCAAATTCTTGGCGTAGCGGTTCACCAAGAAGGAAACAA
>JACQZG010000019.1:0-628 GCA_016213935.1 Nitrospirota bacterium | reverse complement strand
ACTTAAACATTTTCTCTCCTTTTTATTTTGAAACAAAGAAGACCTGATTAAAAAGGGATTGCGACCTATGCCCTTTTCTTTTACTTGCTCCGATGAAGAAACAAAGAAGACCTGATTAAAAAGGGATTGCGACTTAATAAAACTGAAAACTCTTTCTTACTAAACTGAAACAAAGAAGACCTGATTAAAAAGGGATTGCGACCTCCCAAGGTCACAAGGCATTACCTTGTGACCGGAGAAACAAAGAAGACCTGATTAAAAAGGGATTGCGACTATCAATAATGGACGGGGCAATCTCCGTCCCGGGAAACAAAGAAGACCTGATTAAAAAGGGATTGCGACTTGTTTACCGTTGTATTCAACAACGGTGGAATGAAACAAAGAAGACCTGATTAAAAAGGGATTGCGACTTATTCTTTTCTTCCATTTCCTGTTGCATTTTTTGAAACAAAGAAGACCTGATTAAAAAGGGATTGCGACGGTTCTCCCAAAAATAACAGCTCCGCCAACTCAGAAACAAAGAAGACCTGATTAAAAAGGGATTGCGACTTTTAGCCCCAGAGCTTATTTTAGCCCCATAGAAACAAAGAAGACCTGATTAAAAAGGGATTGCGACCATGGTTGCCTT
>JACQZG010000032.1 GCA_016213935.1 Nitrospirota bacterium | reverse complement strand
CCGGTGTATTCCACCTTAAATCAGCCCCTAACCTGTCCAAACGATGGGGTCCACCTCTCAGGTGCGGCATGGCTGCTCATCTCGAGCTTCTGAATGACAGGCAGTATGAATTTCTCAACGTTGTTGTCTATGTTTTTCTGGAGTTTGTTCTTCTCAAACTCAAGCTGAATGAGCATCTCCCTAAGGGCCAGGTTTTTGAGTTCCAATGACGCCTGATGCTTCTTGAGCTCTTTTTCGCTTGCAATTAAGGCGTCTTCCGCCTTCCTGCGCTCAAGCTCTGACGAAGCCCTGACAGCAAATATCTTGAGCACCATCTCAACAATGCTAATCTCCTCAAAAGGTTTTTTGCGCATAACCGCCATCAGGCCGAGTCTCTTGCCTGAAGAATCTTTCAACTCGATTCCTGAATAAGCGTCAACATCCAGATGGGCCATTGTGAATGCTTTAGGAAAGAGCTTCTGAATGCCGGACGGGAAAGAACGCGGGGCGCTGCCCTCAACCTTTTCGCAAGGTGTCCCGGCTATGTCAACCTCCATGTTGTCAAGAAATCTGCCCTCTGCGTAAAATGAAAAGGTTCTGAGATGATTCGGCTTATCAGACACAATTTCAGCTATATACGCATAATCTGCTTCCAAAATATTTGCCAGATGTTCCACAAGAGAGTTAAAAAACTTCTCTCCCACAATCCCTGAGATGCCTTTCGCAATCGACATAATAGCTTTTTCTGATTTTTTACGTTCGGTGAGATCGCGCACGATTGCTATCACCTCATCCGCGCCGCTGGCAACCATGCGGGCTTCATAATCATGAAGCCCGCGCCCCGGAATCGGCAACTGGTACTCAAAAATCTGCATTTCGCCGGTAGCAAGGGCCGCGTTGATATAATGCTCGATAAGGTCGCTAAATTCGAGCGGGCTTATGTCTCTGTTCTTTTTGCCAATGATTGTGTCTTCCGATTGAGCGTAAAGTTCTGATCTCTCGGCCTTATAATCCAAAAAGACGCCATTGCGGTCCAGGCGGAACATCAGGTCAGGCATCGCGAGCAACATGACCCTGGCCCGTTCTTCGCTCGTGCGCAATGTTTCCTCAATCGATTCCAATGCCGCAATATGAAGGCGCATTTCAGCGAGTTCGTTTATCAAATCTTCTTTTGTTCTGTCTTTATCGTCCATCATGCCGGTCAAAGAGTCAGGGGCAACCGTATAAACGTTAACTATATTAGAACATCAGGGGAAAAATGAAAAAGGCGGGCAACAACTGCCCGCCTCTTCAGGTTGAAATCTATGGCTCTTAACTCAGGTGGCTGCTCACGAGCTTGGTCATCTCGAACATTGAGACCTGGCCTTTGCCCTTGAATATGGCCTTAAGGTTCGCGTCGGCATTTATCATTCTCTTGTTTTTGCTGTCCTGAAGCTTGTTCTTCTTGATGTATGCCCAGAGCTTCTTTGTGACCTCTGTCCTCGGCATCGGCTTGCTGCCGACCACCGCGGCGAGAGCGGCGCTGACGTTCATCGGCTTCATGAATGCCGCGTTCGGTTTCCTCTTGGTCTTCTTCTTTGCGACCTTCTTCTTTGCTGTTTTCTTCTTGGCTGTCTTCTTTGCTGCTTTCTTCTTAGCCGTCTTCTTTGCCATCCTTTTCCTCCTTTAAATTTGCGGCATTCATTAATATGCCGTTTACTCTCTGATATAGTTACAAACAGAATACTAAAGTTTTATTAACTTGTCAATGAAAAAAGCCTCTTTCAAAAATATTTTTTCTCTATGAAAAAGCCGGAAAACGGGAATCAGGCAAAGAGAAGGCCGCAAAGAGTTGAAGTGTTGACTCGCGCCCGGCTCCTCCGGGCTTCAGGCTAAAGCTGATTTCCGGCGCTTCCATAGGCGAAATGAGGCCTTAGATCATTTGATTTAGTCGCATTATAACTTTTATACTCTTTAAAGATGATCTCCATTATTATCCCCACATACAATTCCTCAAAGTTCATACCGGATCTTTTGGGCTCCATATTTAAACAGGCTGTTGACGATATAGAAGTAATAATGGTTGACGACCGCTCTACCGACAATACTGTAGAGCTTGTAAAGCAATATCCGGTCAGGCTCATAGAGATGGAGAGAAACGGCGGCCCGGCAAAGGCGAGGAATAAAGGGGTAAGGGAGGCTAAGGGAGACATCATATTCTTCCTTGACTCTGACGTGATTGTTCTGGAAGGGACAATCAAGGCGGTCAAGGAGTATTTTCAGCGGAATCCGTCGGCAAAATGCGTAATTGGCATCTGCGACACGATGTCATTGAACAAAGGTTTTGTGCCTCACTACATGGCGATGTTTGAGTATATACACCTTATCGGAACGCCGGTTAAGGAGAAGAAGCTTGACAATGCGGGGCCCACGGAACCGAGCAACGGCATTGCCGCGCTCTCCGCGTTTGTCAGTTATGTGCTTATGTTTCTTCTGCCATGTGCGCCTGTCTTGAAGAATGCTATTATATTCCTTTTAATTATCTTCTTCTTCGCAAATCTGAAGTGGTGGAACTTTATGAGGAAAGAGGCAGGGCTTTTTTTTGCGGTCAAGGCTCTGTTTTTAAATTATTTTCTCGGCATCGTAAGTATATTTGCGGCGATGTACGGGGTGATAAGTTATCCGTTTGCAAAAAAAGAGATTATATGACAGAAGGCAGAGCAGATGAGAAAATACATCCCGATCCCTTTGTGTTGCAACAGCAAACAAAAAAGATTTATTTTGAAATATGATAAGAAACTGCTGTAATGACTTTATGGAATTTATCGGATTATGTATTTTAGAATCTGTTTTGCCCTGTCTGTTTTGGAACTGAATTCGCCATGAATAAAAACCTTGTCGTCTTATCATACGCAAACGCAAGCCCGTTCCCTTACCACGCGTGGACACCGCTTGCCATCCTCTCTCTCGGCGCATATCTTGAACAGCACGGCATTGATGTCGAGTACTTTGACGAGAGGATACATAAGATGGAGAGATTCAAAGAGCTTGTGAGGAGGAAGCCTCTTCTTGTCGGCCTCTCCACAATGACCTGCTTTCAGATAAAAAATACTATCAGGCTCGCAAAGCTCGCTCGAAAGATAAACCCCGACACCCCCCTTGTCTGGGGAGGCACTCACCCCTCCATGATGGCTGAGCAGACTCTTGAGTCTGATATGGTTGATTTTGTTGTTAAGGGCGAGGGCGAGCAGACGCTCCTTGAGCTTGTAAAAGCTCTGCAAGATGGAAAGACTGACTTCGGCGGGATTGACGGCCTCGGATGGAAATCAGCCGGAAAGATAACTTTAAATAAAGACCGCGACTTTCTTAATATCGAAGGCCTGCCGTTCCCTTATGACGGCAAGGGAAAAGAGATACTCCTTGAATATATAAGGAGGTCTGGTGACATGCTTGAGAACATTGGTTATGAGTCCTCGAGGGGATGCCCGCACAAATACGGCTTCTGTTATAACGTCTATTTCCATAAAAACGTATGCAGGGTAAAGAGCCTTGAAAAGATACGGGCTGAACTGCTCAAGCTTAAAGAACTCGGCGTCAACAAGATGACCTTTTATGACGACACCTTCCTTGCCGGAAGGAAAGATGTGATGGCCAACATAGTTGAGCTTCTCCGGGAGCTGAACTTTAAATGGATAGCCAATGTGAGAATAAACACCTTCACTCCCGACCTGCTTAAAAAGTTCAAGGATGGCGGGTGCGTCTACCTCTTCTTCGGCGTTGAGTCGCCTGATGACGATGTCCTTAAATACATCAGAAAGGGACAGAACAGGCGCATGATAGATGAGGGCATCAAGGTCATATCGCAGGGAAATATCCCGACCCTCTATTCGCTTTTGATAGGCCTGCCCGGGGAGACAGAGGAGCAGATGAACAGGACTCTTGATTTTGCCGATGAAATACGCAGGAGGCATCCCGGGGCAGAGGTGCCCATCCAGCCTTATGTCCCGCTTCCGGGAACGCTCTTATACGAGGAAGCGTTAAAATACGGCTTCAAACCGCCGACGCATCTTGAGGGATGGAAGAATTTCACAAATGATGAAGTCAGAAACCCGTGGATAAAGAACCCCGGCCTTCTGCACGCTATATATATCAACTCCTTCCTTGCTTTCCGTTATGACAGGTTCCTGAAAAATTTCTGGAGCAGGATCATATTCGGGCCTCTGCACAAGCTCTCTCTCTGGAGATGGAAACACCGCAATTATAAATTCTTTGTTGAGATATACATGTATCTGACATACAAACGCCTCGGCAGGTTCTTTATCATTTTAGAGAAGATGATAAAGGGCTGGACCGGTTTCAATGAGCTGTAGATATGCCAAATATCTTCATCCTTCCAGACATTCTCATAAACAAGATAGCCGCTGGTGAAGTCATCGAGCGGCCTGCGTCAGTTGTAAGGGAATTGCTCGATAACTCCATAGACGCCGGAGCCACACGTATTG
>JACQZG010000018.1 GCA_016213935.1 Nitrospirota bacterium | reverse complement strand
TGTATATATGAAAACAAAGGCAATCATTATTTCAGGCTTAATAATATCTTTACTGTTTCTTTTCAATATGACTTCATCATATTCACAGCATCAGCATGGGGCGACCGGAGGAGAGGCCTCAAGGCCGCAGACTCAGGAGACCGCGCAGAAAGAAGAAGCGGGTGACGAAGAAAACACCGTTGAGATAGAGTTGGAGAAACAGCAGCTTATAGGCGTTATAACGGTTGCGGCTGAAGTGAAGTCTATGCAAAAGACCATCAGGACTGTCGGCAGGATTGAATACGATGAGAGAAAACTTGCGACTGTTAACACAAAGTTTGAAGGCTGGATCGAGAAACTCCACGTTGACTACACCGGTAAATATGTTAAGAAGGGTGAACCGCTTGCGGATATCTACAGCCCGGAGCTTGTGGCAACACAGCAGGAGTTTTTGAATGTACTGAAGTGGAATCAGTCAGCGGTCAGTCGGGATCGGCTCGTACCGAGCGGTCAGCAATCAGCCGTCAGCTCAATGCTGTCAAAAGATGCTGAACGGATTGTTGATGCGGCAAGGCAGAGGTTGAAATTATGGGACATCACGGATGAGCAGATAACGGCAATTGAGGAATCCGGAAAACCAATCAGGACATTGACTATTTACAGTCCCGTGAACGGATACGTTGTTCAGAAAATGGCTTTACAAGGTATGCGAGTAATGCCGGGAGAAAAACTCTTCGACCTTGCCGACCTTTCAACCGTGTGGGTCATCGCTGATATCTACGAATATGAATTGCCTCTTATTAAAATCGGGCAGACTGCGAACATCAGCCTCAGCTATTTCCCGGGTAAAATATTTTCATCGACTATTGATTACATCTATCCCTCGCTTGCCGGGGAAACACGGACTGCAAAGACCCGGTTCATAATCTCAAATTCATCAGCACAGCTTAAACCTCAGATGTTTACCGATGTAGAGATTAAAATTGACATGGGGAAAAAACTTGTAATTCCTGATGAGGCAGTAATTGATACCGGAATACGGCAGGTAATTTATGTGGACAAGGGCGAAGGATATTTTGAGCCTCGTGAGGTGCATATCGGCCTCAAGGCGGGCGGGATGACAGAGATTCTTCATGGAATAGAATCCGGAGAAAAAGTAGCCGCCTCCGGCACATTCCTCATTGACTCCGAGGCGCAGTTGAAGGGCGTGAAACCGGTAAAAATGAAATGATTTCTAAACTCATCGAATACAGCGCAAGGAATAAATTCATCATCTTCCTGATGGTGTTTTTTCTTTGCGCGTGGGGATATTGGGCGCTTAAGCATACGCCTCTTGACGCGATCCCGGATTTAAGCGACACACAGGTCATTATATTCACGGAATGGGCAGGGAGAAGCCCGGACCTCGTAGAAGACCAGATAACCTATCCGATCTCCTCCACACTGCTTGCGGCTCCAAAGGTGCAGGTTGTGCGCGGCTTTTCATTTTTTGGCAGTTCATTTATCTACGTCATCTTTGAAGAAGGCACGGACATCTACTGGGCGCGAAGCAGGGTGCTGGAATATCTTCAGGCGGTAAAGGCAAAGATACCATCGGACGTCAATCCCGTGCTCGGCCCTGACGCAACGAGCCTCGGCTGGGGATTTTCCTATGCAATAGTTGATGAGACAGGTCAGTACAATCTTGCGGAGCTTCGCTCCATTCAGGACTATAATGTTAAGCTCGCCATTGAAAGCGTCCCCGGGGTCTCACAAGTTGCGAGCATCGGGGGCTTTGTAAAGCAATACCAGATAACCATTGACCCCAACCGTCTCCTTGCATACAACCTTCCGCTTATGAAGGTTATGGAGGCTATAAAAAAGAGCAACAAAGACGTTGAAGGCAGGGTACTGGAATTTTCAGGCATCGAATACATGGTGCGCGGCAGGGGATATATCAAAAACCTGAAAGACCTTGAAAGCATTCCGGTCGCTACCAACGGCGCAGGCACGCCCGTATATCTTAAAGATGTTGCAAGCGTGCAACTGGGCCCGGAGATAAGAAGGGGGCTCGCGGATATTGACGGAAAGGGCGAAGTGGCAGGCGGGATTGTGGTTGTTCGATTCGGGGAGAACGTCTTGAACGTCCTTGAAAGGGTGAAGGAGAGGATAAAGACCGACATCGCGCCGAGCCTTCCCAAAGGCATGAAGATCGTCACCACGTATGACCGGACAGATTTAATACACCGCTCTATCGATACACTTAAAGAAGAGATCATCAAGCTTTCAATTGCCGTCAGCGCGGTATGTATCGTATTTCTCTTTCACCTGCCGAGCGCGCTGGTTGTAATCCTCACATTACCGATCGCGATCATCATTTCCTTTGTCTGCATGTACTATCTCAATGTGACCTCAAACATCATGAGCTTAAGCGGAATCGCCATCGCCATCGGCGCAATGGTCGACGCTTCGATTATCATGGTGGAGAACGCGCACAAGAAATTGGAAGAGTGGGAGGCAGCAGGCAGCGGCCAGCAGGCAGCGGCCAGCAGAACAGATGTAATTATTGAAGCGGCGAAGGAAGTCGGGCCTTCCCTGTTCTTCTCACTACTCGTAATTACGGTCGGATTCCTTCCCGTATTCACTCTTCAGGCGCAGGCCGGAAGATTATTCAAGCCGCTTGCGTACACAAAGACCTTTGCCATGCTTTTTTCGTCATTCCTTGCAGTGACCATTACTCCCGTGTTCATGACGATCTTCATACACGGCAAAATCCCTGTTTTAAGCAAGCTGCCGCTACTTAAATACATGTTTACGATTTATCCTGAAGATAAACATCCTGTAAGCATGATACTTCACAAATTGTATGAACCTGTGGCAAAACTTGCTCTCAGATTCAAAAAGACGGTCATCCTTCTCGCGGTTATCATAATGGCGCTGACTGCGTACCCGTTTATAAAAATCGGCAGCGAATTTATGCCGCCGCTTTATGAAGGCACGCTCTTCTACATTGAAGGGACGCTCTTCTATATGCCCGTCACTGTTCCTGCCGCGTCCATTTCCGAGGTGTCGAACCTTCTCCAGTTACAGGACAAACTGATCAAACAGGTTCCTGAAGTTTCGCAGGTATTCGGAAAGGCAGGCAGGGCCGAGACTGCGACAGACCCGGCGCCGCTTGAGATGTTCGAGACGGTAATTAATCTTAAACCCGAATCGGAATGGCGCGAAGGCATGACTGTAGAGAGATTGAAGAATGAACTGAATGATATATTGTCGATACCCGGAGTTGCGAATTCATTTACTATGCCGATCAAGGCGCGTATCGACATGCTGGCCACAGGCATCAGGACTCCTGTAGGCATCAAGGTCATGGGGCCCGATATTAACGAAATCGAGAGGATCGGGCTTGAGCTTGAGCATCATTTAAGAGACGTTCCCGGCACGCGCAGTGTGTACGCGGAGAGAGTCACTACAGGTTACTTCCTCGACTTCAATATCAAGCGTGAGGAGGCCGCGAGATTCGGTCTGACGGTTGACGATGTACAGCAAATTATAGAATCCGCTGTCGGCGGAATGAACCTTACTACAACGATTGAAGGAAGACAGCGCTATCCCGTAAACGTCAGATACGCGCGGGAATTAAGAAACGACATTGAGAAACTCAAAAGAGTGCTGGTGCCCGTGATGGATCAAGGGTCAAGTGGAATGGGTTTTTCTTCAGCTCTTAACTCTCAACTCTTAACTCCTAACTCTTTGCAAGTTCCCCTCGGTCAGCTTGCCGACATTAAAATAGTCCGGGGGCCTACGGGCATCAAGAGTGAAGAAGGCCTTCTTGCAGCGTACGTGTTTATTGATTTTACGGGACGGGACGTTGGCGGCTATGTTGATGAGGCGAAACAAAAGGTCGCATCGTTGAAAATCCCTGACGGCTACCGCCTTGAATGGAGCGGTGAGTATGAATACCTTGTCAAGACACGTGAAAGGCTCAAGCTCGTTATTCCTCTGACAGTGCTGATCATCTTTGTCCTGCTTTATCTGAATACAAAATCCGTCACGAAAACGATTATCGTCTTCCTTGCGGTACCATTCTCTCTTGTCGGCGCATTCTGGCTTTTATATTTCATGAATTACAACCTGAGCATCGCAGTTGTGGTCGGATTGATTGCGCTTGCGGGGCTTGATGCTGAGACCGGCGTTGTGATGCTCCTTTATCTTGAGCTCGCGTATGAGCAGTGGAAGAAAGAAGGGAAGATGAGAAACATCGCCGACCTCAAGGACGCCATCATGCACGGCGCGGTAAAAAGAATCCGCCCGAAGATAATGACAGTCAGCGTGATCTTAGCCGGATTGATTCCAATAATGTTCAGTCACGGCGCGGGCTCCGATGTAATGAAACGCATTGCCACTCCCATGGTCGGAGGCGTGGTCACCTCAGCAATGCTTGAATTGATTATTTATCCCGCGATTTATCTGATCTGGAAGGGAAGGGAGTTTAAGCGTTAGATTCCCGATAAACGTGCCGGCAGGCGGAAGACAGGACGCATCTATTTTATTTTCTTCCTTAAAAACCGATAGATAAATGGAAGCCCGCCAGTAATGAACAAAACTGATGTTGCCGGTTCAGGCACTGCCGTTGCCTGCATATTGAGAAGTGTTCCGGATGAGGGCGTCTGGGAGCCTGAGTATCTCAGCGGAAGTGAAGATGGCGGGCAATAAACGCTGATGCAGCCATCTGGAATAACGGGCTGGACATTGGTTATCAGCGTTGATGTGCTGAGGTCATAGACGCGAAAATCCGTAAGAGCCTGGTTTGTCGCGGCACCGGGATTTGTCCCGTCATCGCCGTAAATAACCATCGTTCCGTATTGTCCTGCCGTATCAACAACATATAATCCTATCGGCGTCTCTAATCCCGGGATGAATAACGCGATCTCATCGCCTATCTGCGCGGGAGAGCCGTCAATCGTAAAATCTATTCCGGCAAGCCACATCAATTGAGTGGTCGAGACAGGGTCGGCAAAATAAGCGTAGCTTGAATTGCTGAAAGACAGCAGCGCAAGAATGAATGAAAAGATGCAGACAATCCTTTTGAGTTTCATTATGTTCATTCGATCTTTATTGAACTGAGTTTCATGCTTACTCTTATTTGTATTTTGCTATATTTATATGAAAAAATAAAGAAGGATGAAGATCACTTATCAAAATGAATAGTAAATACACTAAGATACGTTTACTTAATTTTCTGCTAATACCGTGATATTATTTAGTTAACCAGTAACTGCATTAACCCATAAAATGCTGAACGCAAGGTCGCTTAACACAACGTATCTTATCAGCAGAGGAAAACAGCTTGCAGAATACAACAGGAAGCTTTCAAAAAACTGACTCATGACTTTAATGAAATATTCAAGGCGCATCAGGACTGACTTTGGATTACATCATATGATGTCTATTGTTTGCAACTAATATGCTATCAAAACGCATTTCTCTTATTATCATTCTGCTATCGCTATCCTATTTCATTGTATCTCCTGCCGCAGGGGGAAATGATTTGGTCGTCCATAAAAGATTCGGGGAGGCTTATTGCTATATCTGTCACTATGAAAAAGGCGCGCTGAAGCCGAATACCTCGGATATATGCATAAGATGTCATGAAAAG
>JACQZG010000031.1 GCA_016213935.1 Nitrospirota bacterium | reverse complement strand
AGTCGCATGGGTTGACTCAGAGAGTTTATCATGCTACTTCAGCATTCCCACGTGAAGAATTGTATGGTTTAACGAGCCAGATTAGAAGATCCTGTGCATCTGTTCCTACGAACATAGCAGAAGGATGTGGGAGGAACAGTGATGCTGAGCTTGCGCGTTTTCTTGAGATAGCGATGGGTTCAGCAAGTGAATTAGAATATTTACTGATACTGACCCATGATCTTCATCTGCTCAACAGTGCAGAATATAACAGTCTTACAGGCGAAGTATTAGAAGTTAAACGAATGCTTGCAACATTTATAAAAAAGCTGAGAGCTGACGGCTGAACGCTGATTATAAAAGACGTATCAAAAGTGCCTGCAAGTCCGCTTGACAGTTTATACAAAAAATAACACACCCCTGCCCCCTGCTTAAAGCACCTATTGTTGGTCTTGATAGAGGGGAATAAAAAGAGATGGATTTTCGCTTTTCTGTATCACAGCTTTTCTATATATTGATTGTATTCGTCAACAGTGATTTCTATCTCTTTCAGAATTTCTCTTAAATGTGGTTGTTCTGCCGTCAGGATGTCGGTAAAATGCATGACTTCCTTTCTGGCGAACTTTATCAAAACCAAGAGAGAACAATAATTTTTCGGCAGTTTTTGCGTCAACAAGCCGTAGCTTGCTCAAACGGCAACCTCAAATTGCTGAAGTCCGACGAATTCCGGCAAATTGCTCTTTGTTTCAGCGTCCATTTCCTCTATGCATAATTCAACTACTTCCTTGAGGTTCGTTTGTAGTTCATCTAATGTTTCAGCTTGTGTATGGGCACCCGGTATGCCCGGGACAATTCCCACATATAATCCTGTTTCCGGGTCTCGCTCGATATATCCAACTATTTTATGCATTGATCCTCCTCATGTTCTATGGGCGTATGAAAAATTATAACAAATCAAATCGTCATTTATATCTATTTCAAGGGCAAGAGTATCTTTTTATCGGGATAATGTTCCTTATTTTTTGTGGCGATTTTGTGCCCTTTGACAACAGCGGTTGCATTGACAAGGCAGTCAATAGACGTCAGGGTAAGCCCTTCTTTTCTGTACCGCCTGTAAATCTCCCCGGCTTTTCTGGCTGTTTCGATTGTGACAGGCTCGAGAATGCATGCATCTATAAAGTGCCCGGTATCTTCTATTTCATTCTCTCTCATTCCTGCATAAAGTTCATATGCTGAGAGAATGCTTAAATATGCAGTGTTACCGTCCCAAAGGCCCAGCATGAGTTCGTTGGCGTACTGGATTCCCCGCAAGTAGTCAATGGCGACATCGGTATCAACGATTACGGTTAGCATAGCGCCTCTTGTCTTCTTTTCTCATGTCCTTAACAATTTCCGCGCTGCTTTTATCCCGCTCTTCCCATTTGCCGATAGGCAGGCTGTAAACCGGCATCTGCGCTGCTGCGGATATTGACAAGCTGAAATTCATCACCCCAGATAGTTTGTAACAAGTTGCTCCGCGGGTTAATTTTTGGAATCGGGCGAGACTTGTCTTGCAGAATAAAATGCACCGCAGGTTCCACAAGGAAGAATGACGTTATTGCGGCAGATAAGAGCAGCAGAAGAATCTTTTGTCGTCTCATGGAATTATTTTTGGTGTTGCTGCCTGACAATTACAGCCCGGCCGTATTTGCTGGAATAGAAAATTATAGTTGCGTAAATAAAAAATGGCAAGGAAAGGACAGGACTCAGGGCTTTATAAAATATATCAGATACTCCACATTCCCCTTGGGCCCTTTGACAGGCGATTCGGTGACGCCGATGACCTCAAGCCCCATCTCGAGGACTTCTTTTTTTATCCTCTCAACGGTTTCAAGCCTCTTCTTCTCATCTCTCACGATCCCGCCTTTGCCGACATCTTCTCTGCCAACCTCGAACTGAGGCTTAATGAGAGCGACAACCTCGCTTGAAGGCTTAAGGAATTCCAGAATCTTGGGTATGACGGTTAAGAGCGATATAAATGAGACGTCAATGGTTATGATATCGAGTTTATAAGGAAGTATATCTTTTTCAAGGTATCTGATATTTGTCTTTTCAATCAGGACTACGCGTTCATCTTTCCTGAGGTTCCAGTGGAATTGGCCGTATCCGACATCAACGGCTATGACTTTTGCCGCGCCGTGCTGAAGGAGGCAGTCTGTGAACCCGCCGGTTGACGCGCCGACATCCATCGCCCTCTTTCCCGCAACATCAATTCTGAATTCTTTCAGGGCGTGTTCAAGCTTCATACCCCCGCGGCTCACGTAGCGTATCTTCTGAAGAAGTTCAACGCATGCGTCATCTTTTACAAGCATGCCCGCCTTCTCCGCCTTGACGCCGTTTACGACCACGTTCCCTTCCATTATAAGGGCCTGCGCCTTCTCCCTGCTCTCAACCCAGCCCTTTTCATAAAGAAGCCTGTCGAGGCGGACGCCTTTTCCGGTTTTATCATTCATGATGGTTATATATTATCACGGCATCATAGGCATTATCTTTCAATTCGCCTGCCCTTCAAAAAATATTTTCGTATGCCGCAATGACAAATTATATTTCTCGATTTTTGCGGCGGCCATAGTGCGCATAGAAGTGAACTTTCATTATGACAGTGAAAATTATTATGATATATGTCCATTCATTATCCGGAGGTAGAAAGATGGAGAACGTTTTAAGGAAGGTCGAGGAACTCGCGCTTCTGCATGACAAGATAGACCCTAAAATCGTAAAGGAAAAAAATATCAAGCTCGGCCTGAGAAATCAGGACGGCTCAGGCGTCTTTGTAGGCATCACCAGCAAAGGGCAGGTGATAGGTTATGAGAAGGTAATGGCCGGAGACGGTTCTGAAAAGCTGGTCTCCGTGCCCGGAAAACTTTATTATTGCGGCTATGACGTGGAAGACCTTGTAAGGGGAAAAGAGGAAGACGGCAGGTTCGGATTTGAGGAGACTATATATCTTCTCCTTACGGGCGAACTTCCTGACAAAGAATCTCTGAGGAGCTTTTCAAAGGAACTCGGTAAAAGGCGCACTATTCCGAAAGAGGCCAAGAATATAATATTGAACAGGCCTGCGCACGACGACCAGATGTGCTCGCTTCACACCATCGTATCTGCCATGCACCTTTTTGATGAATCCCCGAACTCGACCGAGCTTAGGGACGTGACAAGGCAGTGCATCGATCTCATCGCGAAGCTCCCTACCATCATAGCCTACAACTACCAGAAGAAGCTGATGAAGAAGAATGACCGGAAAAAATTGTTAAAGCCTAACCCCCGTCTCAGCACCGCGGAGAACTTTCTCTATCTATTGAACAGCAGCGTTCCCGACCGTTTTACTGCCGAACTGTTTGATACCATGCTCATATTTCACGCTGAGCACGGCGGCGGCAACAACTCCACATTCACCACAAGATGCGTCTCGTCCTCCGGCGCGAATACGTACATGGCGATATGCGCCGGCATAGGTTCTCTCTCAGGCCATCTCCACGGGGGCGCGAACGAGGCGGTTGTGAAGATGGCGGGCGACATCATGCGGAAGGTGAAGGATTGGGATGACGATGAGAAACTGCTCTCTTATCTCGAGATGATTCTTGACAAAAAGGCGGGCGACAAGTCGGGAAAGATATACGGGATGGGGCACGCGGTATACACTTTGACTGACCCGAGGGCTGTCTTTCTCGAAAAGAAGGGGGAAGATCTCGCGAAGATGTCAGGCCGGGAGGAGGAGTTTCTGCTCTACAGGAAGATCGCGCGAATGGCCCCGAAGCTTATCAAGGAAAAGAAAGGGAAGGTCGTCTGCACGAATGTAGACTTTTATTCCGGATTCATATACAAATGCATGGGAATACCCGAAGAGCTTTTTACGCCCATCTTTGCCATGGCAAGGGTTTCGGGCTGGTCGGCCCACAGGATAGAGGAGATTGTGCAGGGAAGGATTATCAGGCCTTCCTTTTATTCTTCGCTCAAAGGGATGAAGAATTACATTCAAATCGGCAAACGCTGATTGCCCCCTTCCGATGACTGACTTAAAGATAAAGTCTTCCGGCAGCCTCATCGATTATCTGACGCGCATCGGATATACGCGGACAAAGGTGAAGCAGCTTGTAAAGCACAGGGCAATTAAGGTGAACGGCTCCGCTGCAGGCAGCCATGACATGCTTTTGTCCGAAGGCGATTCTGTATCGGTCTCCAAAGAAGGCAGGGATAAGAGAGCGGCCAAGGCCGTTCCCCCGATGGGGATAAAGGTGATTTACGAAGATGAAGGCCTTATTGTCATTGAAAAGCCCGCAGGCCTCCTTACGATAGCCTCTGAGAAAGAGAAGGAGAAGACCGCTTATTTCCAATTGAACGAATTTTTCAGGCTGAGGAAACCCAGTTCAAAAGAGAGGGTCTTCATCATACACCGCCTCGACCGCGAAACATCGGGGCTTATCGTCTTTGCAAAAAACGAGAAAGTGAAAAAGGCTCTGCAGGAGGGCTGGGCTGAAGTCGATAAAAGGTATTACGCGGTTGTCGAAGGCTCGCCTCTTAAAGCCGAATCAGAAATCAAAAGCTTCCTTAAAGAGACTAAATCACTCAAAGTATACAGCGACAGGCATTCAAAAGATGGAAAGCCCGCTGTCACAAAATACCGCGTCATCAGGCGGGGCCCGTCATATTCTCTCCTTGAGATAGTGCTTGAGACAGGAAGAAAGAACCAGATACGCGTGCATCTCTCCGACATAGGGCATCCTGTGGCAGGCGATAAAAAGTACGGCGCAAAGGCCAATCCGTTCAAACGCCTCGGCCTCCATGCATGCCTCCTCTCCTTCAGGCATCCGGTTACGGGCGCACGCCTTCATTTTAAGAGCAAACTGCCGGGAGAGTTCAGCGCTTACTTGACATTAGGGCTCAGGCACGGAGCTGATTGATGAATATTAAGACAGAAGAGGATATCGAATTCAACAGGCAGTTTACGCACGCTTTCAACACAATCGAGCAAACTTCCCAAAATGTCTTCATAACCGGCAGGGCTGGCACAGGCAAATCCACGCTCCTTCAGTATTTCAGGGAGAAGACAAAAAAGAATATCGCTGTGCTTGCCTCTACGGGCGTCGCGGCGGTGAATGTGAAGGGGCAGACCCTGCACTCATTTTTCAATTTCAGGGCTGATGTGACGCCTGACACCGCCGCAAAGATAAAACCGAGGAATAAGGAGATATACAAGAAACTCGACGCAATCGTCATTGACGAGATCTCAATGGTAAGGGCTGACCTTCTTGATTGCGCTGACATATTTCTCAGAAGGCACGGCAGGAAGAAGAAGCTTCCGTTCGGCGGAATACAGATGATATTTATCGGCGACCTTTATCAGCTCCCTCCGGTCGTGACGTCAAAAGAGAAGAACCTCTTCTCGGATTATTACAAAAGCCCGTATTTCTTCAGCGCCAGGGTCTTTGACCATGACCTCTTCTCAGGCGCCGGGGCGAAGAGCGCGCCCTTTGAAATGGCATTCATCGAGCTTGAAAAAGTATATAGGCAGAGGGATCAGGGTTTTCTCGATATCCTCAACCGCATAAGGAATAATACCGTAACCGAAGCCGACATGGGGGAACTGAACGCCAGGTGCGATCCATCCTTTGCTGAAAATCCCGGAGATTTTTATATTCACCTTACAACAACTAATGCCCTTGCCGAGAAGGTGAACATGATGAAGCTCTCGGAACTCAAAGCCGAAGCGCATGAGTATCACGGCGTGATCGAAGGCGGGTTCGAGGGGAGAAACCTGCCTACTTCTCAGGTTCTCACAATCAAGAAAGGCTCTCAGGTCATGCTCCTTAATAATGACCCGCACGGCAGATGGATAAACGGGACGATCGGGCTTGTGGAAGAAATTGAAGAAGGCGAGGATGCCCCTGATATCTTATGGGTGAAACTCCCGGACGGAGAGACGGCTGATATCATGCCATATAAGTGGGAGATGTTTGAGTTTTCCTATGACAAAAAGATGTCCAGGATATTTTCTGAAAGCATTGGCTCTTTCATCCAATACCCCCTGAGGCTCGCGTGGGCAGTCACAATCCATAAATGCCAGGGCATGACATTTGACAAGGTTGTTATTGACATAGGTGCGGGCACATTCTCGCACGGCCAGCTCTATGTGGCATTGAGCAGGTGCACCGGGATTAAGGGGCTTGTGCTGAAAAAGGCGGTAACAAAAAAGAATGTCCTGCTTGACTGGAGGGTCGTAAACTTTGTAACCCGTTATCAGTATATGCAGGCTGAGAAAACCATCCCGATGGATGAGAGGCTTGCCGTCATAACCGACGCGATAAAGAGGAAGAAGAGGCTTGAGATAATATACCTGAAGGCAAAGGATGAAAAATCGGCAAGGACGGTTATTCCCCTTAACGCGGGCGAGATGGAGTATAACGGCAGAAAATTTCCCGGCCTCAGGGCGTTCTGCACCTCAAGAAAAGGGGAGAGGGTTTTTAATATCGAGAAGATACTCGGCATGAGCATAGTCGAGTGAATGGCCACGCTCATCCGCACTAATTTTGCATTGAAACTTTGCTTTTAATGGGTTAACATAGAATCGGTTTGCAACTTAGATAAATGTGTGATAACGTTAAAACGGAGAATCTGAATGGATATTAATTTCTTATGGGGTATTCTGGCCGGTGCAGTCATCATATTGACGGCATTTCTTGTCCCTGCGATTCAGCAGGCCAAAAGAACGGCAAAGGCCGTTGAAGAGCTTGCGCAGTCTGTAAACGAGTCTCTTAACCCTCTGATTAGGAGCCTTCGCGAGGCGACCGACATTACGAATCAGGTTGCAGGGAAGATTGACAGGTCGCTCTCCAATGTTCAGCATCTGACTGACGCCGTCGGAGAGGCAGGGGATATTATCGGGAACATAAACAGGCTGTTGAAGCATGTGGGGACTTTCGCGTCAATTACTACATCCAGTTTTGGGGCAGGCATTAAAACCGCGCTTGGCGTTTTCGTCCAGGGGCTTTTTAGAAAAGGAGAGAAAAAATGAGCGAAGAAAGAGGGTATTCGGCAGGCAGTGTTATTCTTGCATTTGTTTTGGGCGGAATCGTGGGAGCGGGCGTCGCGCTGCTCACCGCGCCGCAGTCGGGAAAAGAGACGAGGGAGAAGCTCAGGGAGTTTGCCGACGAGACGAGAAAGAATGTTTCAGATTACACAGGGAATTTAAAGGAGAAGATCTCTTCCGCCGTTGAGACGAGCAAAGAATATGTATCAGACAAGAAGTCTTTGATCTCGACAGCCATCGAGGCCGGCAAAGAAGCGTACCATAAGGAGAGAGAGAAGAGGTCGTAGTTTTACGAGGCGAATCATGCGGCAGGCCTGTAGCCTGCCGCATTTTTTTTTGTATTTAATTGAAAGATTGAAGCTGTTGTTATTCAGCCATTGTGGCAGGCACGGAATCTTCACGAATCGCTTTTGCCGTTATGCCAGCGTTAATTTCAGAGAGGCTTTTTGAAAGAAGGTTTCTTGCGCTCATGTCGCGGACATTCCTGTCGACAGACCCGAATATCACAGCAATCGCCCTGGCTCCGTTTTTGACCGCTGTCGCGGCAATAGAAAAGCCCGCCGCCCTGAAATAGCCTGTCTTTAGGCCGTCACACCCTTCAAAATCCATTACGAGATGATTGTGATTCCTCATCAGGATGGGGTTTGAGGTATTGGCGCGAAAAAGCCGCTCTTTTGTAGAGGTGTATTTAAGCGCGTCAGGGTGTTTCAATAACTCGAGGCAGAGTTTCGTTATGTCGCGCGGAGTGGAGACGTCAGGTTTGCGGCCGCTCATCGGAAGGCCGTGAACAGAATAAAAGGTTGTGCTGTTCATACCGAGTTCTTTGGCACGCTTGTTCATGAGTTCGACGAATTTTGATTCGCTTCCGGCATAGTGAACGGCAAGCGCCGCGGCCGCGTCATTTGCCGACTTTATCATGACGGCATAGATAAGGTCATCTACCGTATGGACTTCGTTCTCCCTGAGATAAACTTCAGACCCGCCTATGCCGGCAATCTCTGCGGAAGCTTTCACCTTGTCCTTGAGGCTTATCTCATTTGCTTCGAGTGCTTCGAGAATAATGAGAAAGTTCATCATCTTCACCATGCTCGCAGGATATCCGAGGGCGTCAGGGTTATCCTCAAAAAGGACTTTACCGTCTGAAGCATTTATGACAATTGCGCCTAAATAAGGGTTTCTGGATATCGCATGCAATGATGTGCCGGATGTCTTTTTTGTGGATTTTGAAGTAGTTTGTTTTTTATACGTCTGGCCTTTTTTCTTCTTTGCGGCGTATGAGTAATCCGACGCGAATAGGAGTGAAAAGATGATTAATGCGGCGACGGCAAAGATCGAGAAGTGTTTTTTCATGGGCATCGTAATTAAAATTATATAAATTTTTTTTCAATAATACAATGAAATAATTGTTTGAGGCGTGATTTAAAACGTTCGGCCGTTGAGACGCCGCCTCCTGATATCGCCGTTTGTCAGCAGTTAATTCGTATTAAGATCAAAAAAAATCAAAGTGTTTCATGGATGTTCATTTGTTGATCCGCGACTAATCGCATCCCGCCCGGCATCTCTCCCCATTTAGGGATACTTTGTTTCTCAAATAAGGAACTATTAATTATATAGATTACTAAGTTTTGAATATATCTTCTTGATTTTTATGGTTTATTAGATTTGGCATAAGGCTTGCTTAATTATACACGACTTATTTTGAAGGGGGTGAGAAATGGTAGAATAATGAAGCATCAGGCAGCCTATTTCAAGGGGTAGGCCGTCTGTTTCAGAACCTTGAATAAGGGTAACACAAACAACAAAAAACAAAATCAAAAAAAGAAGGAGAAAAAAAGAAGATGATGAAACAACTGATTATCGGTGTAATGGTGGCAATGCTCTTTATCGGATGCGCGAAGAAGCCGGAGCAGGAGATCAGCGCGACCCAGGCCGCTTTGACAGCAGCCATTGAAGAGGGCGCGAACAAGTATGCCCAGGACGAAGCAAGGGCGATAAACGACTCGCTCAACGCGGCGATGGAAGAGATCAAGACCCAGGAAGGCAAGATATTCAAGAATTATGACAAGGCAAAAGAGATGTTAGCCACGGTAAAGGCTGATTCAGACGCTCTCAAGGCAAAGATCCCCGCACTTAAAGAGAAGGCAAGAAGCGACGCGCAGGCAGCGGCAGACGCAGCAATGGCGGCAATTGCAGAGGCAAAGAACCTTCTGGCAAGCGCGCCGAGGGGCAAGGGTTCAAAGGCTGATATCGAAGCGCTCAAGGCAGACCTTTCAGGTTTAGAGGCTTCACACGCGGAAATCGTAGGCATGATAGCAGGCGAGGATTATTTTGCCGCAGCCAGCAAGGCTGACGTTGTAAAGAACAAGGCCCTTGAAATTACCGCAGAGATAAACGCGGCTCTCGAGAAGGCCGGCAAAAAGAGGAAATAACAATACAGCTTACGGAGAGTTCAGGTTTTGATTCTAAGTCTGTTAAGGACACTGGTCATCTTAATTCCGTTTGCGGTTCTGTCGGGTTGTAATAATGCACCAGTCCTTCCGGAGGTAATGAGGGCGGAAGCCCAGAAAGACATTCTCTGGAAGGCTGGTGCAGAAATTTATGCGCCCGAGGAATACAAGGGATATCTGTCTTCTTTGAAGAACGGCAGGGACCTGCTTATTGCTCAAAACGCGAAATTCGGGCCATTCAGGGATTATGAATCTGTCACGCAGGAATTCAGGAACATCATACTTAGGGGAGAGTTAATTAAAGGGATAATAGAAGAGAAAAAAGGCAAGCTCTATTTTGAAACGGCTGAAAAGATCGATTCTTTAAACAGCAGGGTCGAAAATATCAGGAAGTTGTCTTCAATGATAAACGAAGGGAGGCTTTCAAGCCATTCCCTGACAAAGGCGGAGATTTATCTTGGCGAGGCCCGCCAGCTTTTTGGAAAAGAATTATATAATGACGCAAAAAAGAAGATTGATATCGCTTCACGGCTCGTCAGTGTATCCGTTGACGCATTGTCTCCCATTCTTAAGCGTTATGCCGATGAAGGCCAGATAGCCAAATGGCAGGGATGGGTAAGAGAGACGGTTAACGAGTCGAAAGAGAGAGGCGACTATACGATCGTCATAAGCAAGATAGACAAAAAACTCATACTTTATAACGGGGGCGTCCTGTACAAAACTTATGAAATCGGCATCGGTATCAACGGCTCAAAGGACAAGCTCTATGCCGGCGACAGGGCGACACCCGAGGGCAAGTACAGGATTATCAAGAAGGTGAGGAACAGCCGTTATCACAGGGCGCTTTTAATAGATTATCCGAATGACGAAGACAGGAGGCAGTTCGTGATTTCGAAAAGAAAAGGCATTATTCCCAAATATGCCCAGATAGGAGGCCTCATTGAGATCCACGGGGGGGGCAAGGACGGCATGACCTACGGATGCGTCGGCATGGATAATAATCACATAGATGAATTATTCAGGATAGTGGAGATAGGCACCCCTGTCGTGATAGTAGGCGCAGTTGATTTTAAGAACCATATTTCGTCGGCGATAAGAGAGCTTTAATATGTCCCGCAAAAAAATTATTCAGATAACCGTAATTGTGATTGCTTCAATATTTATATCGCTTGAGGCGGCAGGATATTATCTCGCGCACAGGGCATGGGCTGCGGAAAAAAGAGAGGCTGAGGAGACGTCAAAGGGCAGCGGAGCTTCGGGCAAAAAGAAGAGCTTAGAGTACAGGCAGAAGCTCGGCAGGCTTTCTCCGAAGGGCATACATATAATAATTGACACAGCCGAAAACAGGCTTTATTTAAGAGACGGCGATAAGACGATTGTCAACGCCGTCATTTCAACTGGAAGCGGGAGCATACTGACAGACCCGTCGGGCAAAAGGGAATGGATATTCGATACACCGAGGGGTGAATACGCCATCAAATCAAAGGTAGTTGACCCAAGCTGGATAAAGCCTGACTGGGCGTTTATAGAAGAGGGAGAAGATATACCGAAGAACTTTCAGGAGAGGGTTGAGAACGGCATGCTTGGCAAATACGCGCTCGCTTTCGGCAACGGTTATTTCATTCACGGGACGTTATACAAGAGGCTCTTGGGCAGGAATGTGACACACGGCTGCGTCAGGGTCGGAGACGACGACCTTGAGACGGTTTTCAAGCAGGCCCCCATCGGCGCGAAGGTGATTATATTTTAGGATGATCTTCCGGCTCGCCTTCCTTATCACTCTTTTGTTTTTCTCCCCGCAGGCGTTTGCTTCGGCTCAGGCTGAAACGCCTGAAGGCCCCAGTATCGAGGAAGAGATTCTGAAGTCTGAATTGGAGCTTGCGAAAAAGCCTAATATTTATTTTGTCATAAACCTGAAAGAGATGAAGATATCCATCAAGGCAAAGGGGATGGCGCTCAAGGAAATTGATATCAGGGAGATTAAATTCTGGGGCAATTCGCTTCCGGCGGCTGCCTATAAGATGGTGAACAAAAGCGCTTTTGCAGAGCCCCGGAGGGATGTCATAACGCCTCAGAAAGAAGAGGAGGAGGCGAAGAAGGAAGATAATACGGCTGCGGAGAGCAAAACGGACAAGTTTGATATACAGGCCCTGGAACTGGGTGATATGCCTTCAAGCTACACCCTTTTGTTCGAAGAAGGTTTTTCAATCATTATAAGGCCTCACAGGGAGGGTTTCCGGTCAGCCCTTTATTCTGCGGGCGGCGCGATAGGCTGGTATCTTTCGCGCCCTCTTGTCACCGTATGGAACACAATAAAAAAGAGGCCGTATCTTGCCATAAAATTATCGCTCAGCGAAAGAGATGCCCGCGCACTGTACTGGTCTTTTTACGATGGCGCGAACGCCGTTATATACGGGCCATGAGCAGCCTGCCTCCTTTTGTCCTGCTGACGATAATTATCTTTCCCTATGCCGTCCGTCACTAAGGCGGGGTAAGCCAAAGTGCCCCCTTACTTTTCGCTTCAGCTAATCTGCCGGCGACCCCGTAGAATTACGGATTAAAAGTTATATAATACAGAGCATGATAAAGGACAGGGTCTTTAAATCCTCTCTGCACAAAAAACTTGTGGCCATGATGCTCTTTCTCAGCCTCGGCCTCATCTCCATACTTCTCTTTTTGTACACGCAGTCAGAGAAGGCGATCTTTAACGAGTTTGAGAGGCAGACCGCTGAGCTTTCAAAGGCTATACAGATCGGCATGGAGCAGGCCACGAGCAGCGGCCTGACAGACGAGAAGAGGCTCCAGAGCTTTCTTGAAAAGCTCAACCCGAAAGGCGTCAGGGAGATATCGGTCATCAGCACCTCTGACAAGATCATCTCAAGCACAAATCCCAAGGATGTCGGCAAGTGGATATCCAAAAGCAAGAAGGAGATGATATTCAAGGCAGACCTCGGGCAGCCGGTTACCGGAGAAGTCGAGGGGCAGGGGTATAATGTCATGATCCCGGTTGTTTCGGGCGACAAGACCATGGGGTATATCAATCTCACGCTCAATACCGAAGATTTTTCAGTCTTTCTCCAGACGAGCATGATAAGGAGGATAGTTGCCGCTTCGATAATATTAGGGATAGGCACGATCGTAGCGGTATTTCTCGCGCGGAGATATACGAAGCCGATAGAGGAGGTAGTCGCGGCGGCAAAGAGGGTAGCGCTCGGAGACCTCGACCAGGAACTGCATACCGGAAGAAAGGATGAAATAGGGGAACTCTCCTTGAGTTTCAACAATATGATAGAGAAACTGAGGCGGGAGAGGGAGATGGCGGAGAAGCTCCGGAAGGCCGAGCACCTTGCCGGCATCGGGCAGTTTGCGCAGAGCATAGCGCATGAGATTAAGAACCCTTTGAACTTCATAAACCTTTCAATAGACCATATAAGAGAGACGTCTCAGCCCTCTGACCCGGTTGAAGCTGAAAAGTTTAATTCTCTCATCAATAATATGAAGAGCGAGATACAGAGGGTAAGCAGGTTTGCCGAAAGTTTTCTTCAGTACGGCAGGCCGTTTGAGCTGCATTACAGAAATACGGATATGGGCAGGCTGATAGAAGAGGTCGTCGGCATGGTTTCTCTCAAGGCACAGCAGGAGAAGGTGAAGATAGAGAAGGAATACCATGAGCTTCCGGAGCTGAAGATAGACCCCGAGTTCATAAAGACCTGTATCTATAACATCATCATAAATTCTTTTGAGGCGATGCCTGACGGAGGTGTCCTGACCATACGGACATGGGCCGCGGATTCAAAGTTCTTTCTCGCCGTAAAGGATACCGGCATTGGTGTCTCTGCGGATATGGCGGCAAAGGTCTTTGAGCCTTTCTCCACCACAAAGAGCAGGGGGCTCGGGCTCGGGCTCGCCTTCACAAAGAGGATAATTGAAGAGCACAAAGGCAAAGTCTCGTTTGAAAGTTCAGAGGGTATCGGGAGCACGATGACACTGATACTTCCCATGGAGGCATAGGAGAGATGTCGGCAATACTTATAGTTGACGATGAGCCGCTTCAGCGGGATATCCTCAAGACCATACTCGATGCCGAAGGTTATGAGGCGCACGCTGTTGCTTCGGGAGAGAAGGCGCTTGAGTTCATGAAGAAGTCTCATCCCGATGTCATCCTCTCAGACCTGAGGATGAAGGGCATGGACGGGATAGAGTTCATGGAGGCAGTCCCTGTCGTCCCATTCAAGCCTTCGGTCATCATCATAACCGCGCACGGCACCATCTCCTCCGCGGTCGACGCTGTAAAGAAAGGGGCATTCGATTACCTTACGAAGCCCATAGATAAAAACACTCTCCTCCTCACCGTGAAAAGGGCGGAGGAGAGGTCGTCGCTTCTTAAAGAGAACCTCTATCTTCAGAATGAGCTATTCGCGAAGTTCAAGATAGAAGGCATAGTCGGCAGATCCGAAGGCATGAGAAGGGCGATGGAGATAATCAGAAAGGTTGCCCCCTCTTCTGCGACTGTATTCATAAGGGGCGAGAGCGGGACGGGCAAAGAGCTTGCCGCGAGGGCGATTCATTACAACAGCCCCCGCAAGACAAAGCCGTTCATCTCTCTCAACTGCGCCTCAATTCCGGAAAGCCTTTTCGAGAGCGAGCTATTCGGCCATGAATTCGGCGCGTTCACAGGCGCGGTCGCGCGAAAGGAAGGGCTTTTTGAACTCGCAAACGGCGGGTCCATCTTCCTTGACGAGATAGGCGACATGCCGACAGTCATGCAGTCAAAGCTCCTGAGAGTTTTGCAGGACAAGGAGATAAGAAGGGTAGGCGGCAATAAAAGCATACAGGTGGATGTGAGGATAATAACCGCGACGAACAAGGATATGGAAAAGGAGGTCGCCGCCGGGAACTTCAGGGAAGACGTCTTTTACCGTCTCAATGTCGTCACCATCTTCCTTCCGCCCCTGAGGGAGAGGAGAGAGGATATCCCCGCGCTTGTGGATTTCTTTGTCGAGAAATACGGCAAGGAGTTCGGCAGGAGGATCAAATCGGTCGAGCCCGCTGTGATAAACGCATTCTCAAACTACCGCTGGCCCGGCAACATAAGGCAGATGGAGTCTGTCATTGAAAAGGCTGTGCTGATGAATGACACCGGCATAATCGGCCTTAACGACATACAGGGCGAGCTTGAGCTCTTCAGGAATAAAGAAAAAGGGGGCGTCTTCGACCTTCCGCCCGAAGGAATAAATTTTGAGGAGATGGAGAAAGAGCTTCTGACAAAGGCGATGGAGAGGGCGGGCGGCGTAGCTTCGAAGGCGGCGAAACTATTAGGGATGAGCTACAAGACATTTCTCTACAGGCTTGAAAAACACAACCTCGAAGGCGCAGGCTCCTGAGATTTACAGGCAGAGTTTCAGTTCTTTGCCCAGAAGATGAATTTCTCCGCGAGGATTGCGCTTATCATAAAGATCCCGCCGGCAATCGCCTGATGAATCCTTTCCGCGTAAAGCAACTCTTCAATACCAAAACTGAATGCAAGGAAGATTATGACAGGCGCCCATAAAAGCAGCGCAAAAGAGAGGCCTCTCCATCCTATGCCGAGAATGGTTTTCGGTTTCCCGGTCATAAGCTTTCTCTTTTTCCCTTTGTCCCTGTAGGGGATGCCTTCGCCCCTCTGCGTGAGGAGCCTTTCCATCGCCTCGAATGCTTCGTCTGAATATCTGTCTACGTCATTGCGGGCAAAGATATTTTTCAACTCCTCAGAGCTTCTCTTCTCCATCGTCTTCATTATGTCTTCAATCAGCTTTTCCTTGCGGTCAAATGTAGTAGCCATCTCAGGGATTATAAAACTGGTTTGTTTATCAGATTTATTTAACGCTTAATGTCTGCCCGTCGTGTAACAGCGCGAATACAAAAGTTATCCAGATATATGGGTAAAGTGACTGATTCTATTTCATCGAATCCGGCATCATTAAATATCTTGACCGTTTTTGCATTGTTCCCTAATAAGAGCGGGTTATGAGTTTTTAAATTATGACCGAAGATTAGTATCCCTCCGCCTTTCATAACGCTATGAATCGAGATTAGACTTGAGCGAAGCTCTGACTCTGTATCAATACCCCATCCATAAACACCGTTAAATTGGCAAAGATCAATAAAATTGTTTTCTAAATATTTAGGAATATTCACTACCCGGTCAACTATAAATTGTCCCCTGATTGAAGTCTTGCGATTCTTGGGAAGAGGGTCAATCGCAATAACATTTGACTCCAGGTAAAAAAATGGATAATGAAGGTTAAATATTTCATTTCCAACCAAGAGCACATTTCCCCCCTTTGGAGGCATAAATTGAGGCATAACCGTCAATTCCAATGCCAAGCGTTCCATGCTTCTGATTTTTTTTCGGTTCAATGCTCTCAGGCATTTTATGTATGTATGCAGGCAGGTGTGCAGATATAGAAACTGCAAGAGTCCGCACCAGCAGCACAAATACAGCAATAGCTTCGAAAGCGCCTTCTTCATTTTCCGCCTTTATTCCAACAGATTAAAACCAATTATTGCCTTCGCGCGATACTTTTCCGAATCTCCAAGTCATAACAATTAAGACGGCCAGCAGTATTTGCCGGAATAGAAAAGTATAGTTGCATGGATAGGAAATGGCAAGTGAACAATATTTTGCGATTAAGAGAGGAGCGTTATGATTTATCTTCCGAACGGGCTGAGGTCTCTAAGCTCTCTTATTATCGGAGGCATTGTCTTGAGGACAAAGTCTATCTCTTCATCTGTCGTGTATCTGCTCAGGGAAAACCTGACAGAGCCGTGTATCGCGGTGAACGGGACCCCCATCGCCCTCAGAACATGAGAAGGCTCCAGCGAGCCTGATGTGCATGCAGAGCCTGAGGAGGCGCAGATGTTATGCTCATTTAAGCGCAGCAGGATAGCTTCTCCCTCTATATACTCAAAACTTATATTCGTGGTGTTGGGAAGCCTGTTCTCTTTGTCTCCGTTGATTATCGCGTCAGGGCATCTTTCAATCAGCCCGTTTTCAAGCCTGTCCCTCATCCTCTTCATTTTAACAATCTCTTCTGCAATGTTATTTCGCGCCAGACCGCATGCCGTTCCCATGGCAACGATAGACGCCACGTTCTCTGTGCCGGACCTTCTGCCCCTTTCCTGATGCCCGCCGATTATGTAAGGAGAGAATCGCGTTCCTTTTCTGATATAAAGCGCGCCTACGCCTTTCGGCGCGTGTATCTTGTGTCCCGAGAGAGACATCATGTCAACCGGAAGCCTCTTCACGTCGATCTCTATCTTTCCCGCGCCCTGCACCGCGACAGTATGAAAGAGCACGCCTCTTGATTTGACGATCTCAGCAATTTTCTCTATGGGAAATATGACACCGCTCTCATTGTTCGCGTACATCACAGAGACGACTGCCGTCTCATCATTTATGGCCTTCTCAAGATTATCAAGGTCAAGCCTTCCTGACTTGTCAACTGGAAGAAATGCAGTTTTACAGCCCTTCCTTCCCTGAGCCATGCAGAAGTTGAGCACTGCCGGATGCTCCACCCTTGTGGTGATGATATGTCTTTTGCCTGTCGTCTCGAGGGCGCTCATGATGGCGGTGTTGTCGCTTTCCGTGCCGCAGCTTGTGAATATTATCTCTTCCGGCTCCGCGTTTATGAGTTTTGCAACTTCCTCTCTCGCGGACTCTATCTTTCTGTGAACCTTTCCTCCAAAGTGGTGCATGCTTGACGGATTGCCGTACTCTGCCGAAAGATAGGGGAGCATCGCCTCTCTCGCCTCGTCAGCGACCATCGTTGTCGCGTTGTTGTCAAGATATATCGGCTTCATCTCATCTCAACTAAGAGCTTGTCGCTCACAAGCTCTTTCAGTTTTTTCTCTATATTCCTGCCGGTGATATGTGCCATCTGGCATTCGGCGCAGACGCCTCTCATGGATAATATGACTTTATCGCCTTCGACATCTATAAGCTCAACATCGCCTCTATCTGCCTTAAGCACGGGCCTGACCTCTTTTTCAATCACTTCCTGTATCATGGCTATCTTTCTTATGTTGGTGAGAGCCTTCGGCCTCTCCTGAGGTTTGCCTATCAGCTTTTTGCCGAGAGTGTCGGAGAGTATCTTCTCTATTTTAGGGATGCATTCTCCGCACCCTCCGCCCGCCTTTGAGAAGTTTGTTATGTCTTCGACAGTGCGGATGTCATTCTCTTCAATAACGCGGATTATCTTTTTGTCTGTCACGCCGAAGCATTTGCAGACTATCTCCCCTTCATCGGCCGCGGGACGCGCTTCTCCTCTGTAATCGGCAGCCGCGGCCTCAAGCGCTTCTCTTCCCATGACAGAGCAGTGCATCTTCTCGCGCGGAAGCCCGCCTAAATATTCAGCGATATCCTGATTCGTCACCTTAATCGCCTCATCTATCGTCTTGCCTTTTATGAGTTCGGTAAGGGCTGATGAGGATGCGATGGCGCTCGCGCACCCGAAGGTCTGGAACTTTGCGTCGAGTATCCTGTTTGTCTCTTTATCTATCTTAAGGGTGAGCTTTAATGAATCTCCGCAGAGGATATTGCCGACCTCTCCTACGGCGTCGGGATCTTTTACCTCACCCGCGTTTTTCGGGTGGAGAAAGAGCTCGCGAACTTTTTCAGTGTATTCCCACATACTGACTAAGTATCACGGGGAGATGACCTTGTCAAGGAATCAGGAAATATGATACGTTAAATACAAATTAAGCAGGCCTTTTCAGGTTTTTTCTGAAGCCGTTGTAAAATCAAAGCCGGAATGGGGATGGGAACAAAGTATGCCCGTATACGAATACAAATGCAAAAAATGCAAAAAGGTTTTTGAGATCCTCCAGAAGATAACGGACGAGCCTCTCTCTAAGTGCGGCGAGTGCGGAGGTGAGATGAAGAAGCTGATAACAAAGACATCCTTTGTCCTTAAAGGCGGCGGCTGGTACGCCACGGATTACCCTTCCGAGTCGAGGAAAAAGGCGATGGACGAAGCAAAACCGAAAGACTCAAAAGAGGCCAAACCCGAAAAAAAAGGCGCCGGAGCAAAGAAAGCTGCTGCTGATGCCGACTGACCAGGCAGGAGAAAATGACCGATGAATCTTCGCCCTCACGTGCATGTGCCTTACGACAGAATTGCCGAATATATCAAGTTCATCAAAGATGAAGAGCTGAACCTCGAGATATACTTTGGCTCAAAACAGGCGGATGAGCTTAACAGGCACGATATCCTTAAGCTAAAGAAGATGCTTGACTATTCCCCTGAGATAACCGTGCACGCGCCGTTCATGGACCTTTCCCCGGGAGCTGTTGATTCGAAAGTCCGCGAGGTGACAGTAAGCCGCTTCATGGATATCCTTGAACACTCCAAAATACTTGAGCCGAAAGTTGTTGTATTTCATTCTGGATATGAAAAGTGGAAATACGACAAGCGCGTGGACATATGGCTTGAGAAGAGCCTTGAGACATGGCTTCCGATAAACGATATGGCATCTGACATGGGCATAAAGATTGCTTTGGAGAATATATTTGAGGAGGACCCTGATAATTTCATAATGCTCATGAAGGAGATGAATTCAGAAAACTTCGGCGTATGTTTTGACACAGGGCATTTCAATCTTTTTTCATCGGTCTCATTAACAGAGTGGATCGAATCTCTGAAGCCGTATATTTCCGAGCTTCACCTTCACGACAACAAAGGGCAGGGGGACGACCATCTCGCCATCGGCGACGGGACCTTCAACTTCAGATTGCTCTTCGGCATGCTTGAAGGTTTTGATTGTATCCATACGATAGAAGCGCACAGCGTCAAAGATGTGAAGAAGAGCCTGAAGTGGCTTGAGAATTATTTTGAATAATCGGTTTTGGTTTGAATCTTTTGCGATGTAATCACAGATCTCTTCAAAGTTCGAAGCTGCCCTGGGAGACCATTTTATACTGTAAGCCATTTGGACATCCGCTTTTCAATTTCTGCGTGAGGAATTCCTTTGCCCTCATCTAATTCTTTTAACCCGGCATCAACCTGAAGCTTGAAATATAATTCTGCAATGATATCATCAACCGTGACCTCTTCAGGCAGAGACTGAATCATCTGAATGACCTGCTGTTTTATGTCTCCCATTTAAATCACCTCCTTGATGTCCAAATATAGCATTAAAATTAGTCTTCTAACAAGGGGACACGATTATGTTTAATGGTCTAATCGCAAACGAAGTCCGTAGGATTTGCCGTATTTTTCCGTCATGTTATCTTTCAAAACATTCTATTACCACATTCCTTTTGAAATTCTTTGATCGTGAAGAACTGCCCAGACATAAGCAGGACCTCTAACGATATTATTTATTACCCCTGGACCATCAATAGGAACTCGAGCATAAGCTTTTTCAAAATCGACTTTCGATATCTTGTAGTGTGTTCTGCTTGGAGAGAAAATATCACCATTGATCTCGTAAGTAAACACAAACCTAGTTTTTGTGTAAAAATTATCTCCAGCATGATTGATCATACGATTCCATATTTCATCAAAACGTGGCATATTTTCTCCTAATATTCTATTTTGATTGTTTCCCGCAGTCTTAATTAGTGAAAACATCTCAGGTTTTTCTAATGGCTGTACGATAACCAACTTGATTTCTATGTGTCAAGGATTATTCATCCGAAACTGGATTCCGGCTTACGACCTGCCGGAATGACATCCTTTACAGCTATTCTTGGGTTAATGACAGCAAGAGTACAGAAATGATTTATCAATAGCCTGTTTTATAGCTTTTCCACATGATTCCTTAATGAGAAGCCTCTGAGTTGAGGATTGCCTTCTCCTTTATACTGTATCATGACCATATGTGATTCTCCCATTCCTTCGGGCATTATCAGCCCTTTTATTTTATGAACCGCTGATTCGTAATCAGTTGAGCCGGCGTAGAGTTCCGTTATCACTTCGTCAATGCCTGCCGAGACGAGATACGCTCCCTGCGATGTATAGCCCAATGTTTTAAGCCCAACTTCTTCACCCCATTTTTTTAGCGACGAGAAATTGACATGCGCTGTTATATCCTGCTCCCCGATATTTTCATACGGGTTTTCATTTACTCTGTGTTGATGGTAGCAGAGCAGGGTTCCCCTGCTTCTCTCTTGACTGTAATACTCTTCTGCTGAATGGCCGTAATCAATGGTGAGAAGGAAACCTTCAGAAAGCTTGGAGGATGCCTCAAAGACCCAATCTTTTATCTTCCGATTTATCTCGGTTCTGTAACCCTGAGGCATTTTCGGGATGAAATCTTTGGCATACTCTTTAAGTTCATCTCCTGCCTCGCGCTTTATCTCTGTGAACCTGCCGTCAATATGATCAACGCATATCTCTTTCAAACTGCTGTCCATCTCAACAACATGAACGGGAAAGGCATCGAGGAGTTCGTTGGAAAATATACATCCCATTATCTTCGGCGGGACATCATTTAATGAAGTGAGCCACTTCGCTTTTTCATGATGTTCAGCAAGAGCCTCTCCCTGCATTTCTCTGAATTTTTCAAACGGCTCGATGAGCATGTATTTCAATGAACTCCTGATTTCATGGCGCTTGCCTGCAAAGTAATCAAGGATGTCTTTTGCCATAAAACCTGCTCCCGCGCCCATCTCGATCGCGTAAAATTCAAGAGGCTTTCCCATCGCTTCCCACATCTCAATCAACTGCCTTCCAATCATTGCGCCGTAGATACTGCTCAGATGAGGGCTTGTATAAAAGTCTCCCTTACGCCCTATCGCGGCATCAGGCCTTGAATAGTAGCCGAGTTCAGGATAATAGAGAGCCGTCCCCATGAATTTTTCAAAAGGGATTGGACCTTCTTTTTTGATGCGGTCAATTATGATATTTTCAAGCCGGAATGACATTATCACGGGAGTTTGAATATTATAATGATACAGGAAGAGAAAGATGATCAAGCCTGTAACTGGTTATTAGCGGCAGGCTAAAATTCGCTCTCCGTCCACATGTCCGGAGTGAACCTTACGGTCTTGTTTCTGCCTGTCTCTTTAGCGTTATAGAGGGCTACATCGGCGTATTTGATTGCCTGCCAGAACGAATCCGTGTCTTTCGGGAATTCGCTGATGCCGAGGCTGATCGTCTTCTTTATCATTCCGTCAAAGACCTTGATCTTTGTATCTTCAAGCGTCTTTCTGATCTTTTCGGCTATATCTACCGCCTCGTTCTCCTCGATGTCAAGCGTGATGACAAGGAATTCTTCGCCTCCGAACCTTATGACAAGGTCTGAGTTCCTTACGCACTGGCTTATTATCTGTGATGTTGTCTTGAGGACGCTGTCGCCTACGTTATGCCCGTATATGTCATTCACCTGCTTAAAGTAGTCGAGGTCGCACATTATGAGGCCTATGTTTTTCTTTCTCCTTAAAACACCTGCTATCAGGGTTTCCGTATACTCCTGCAGGAAGCGCCTGTTATAAAGGCCTGTAAGGGCATCCTTGAGTGCTGATTCCCTGAGGGTGTTCATCAGCCTCTTTGCCTCAACGACCGGCACCGCCTCGCTCAGATATTGCTCGACTTTGTAAATCCTTCTGTCCTGCCCGGCAAGG
The DNA here is from genome assembly GCA_016213935.1 of Nitrospirota bacterium. Taxonomy (GTDB): domain Bacteria; phylum Nitrospirota; class Thermodesulfovibrionia; order UBA6902; family UBA6902; genus JACQZG01. The sequence goes on along the minus strand of JACQZG010000031.1, from coordinate 14,275 downwards.
TTATAGTATTTTTTATCGAAGAGGAATTGAACCACTCCGCCTACGCTTCCCGAGATTATCATCGGCAGGCAGACGTGTATTTTGTCAAGGCCGGTCTTGAACTGCTTGCATATATCGGGATAATTAAATGATGATATCATGTGTCCCGTCTTCTTCACCTTGCAGAGCGCACAGTCATGAAGGATGTCCGGGTTGCAGTTTATGGCATTTTCATTAAGGATGATGGGGAAGACAGGCTTCATCTTGTTCTGGCTGTTTGATATCTCGTAAATTATATGGTTGTCAAGGCCGAACTTTTCAAAGACCCCGGCGATCCTCGAGTAAACATCTTCCACGCTGTCGTCTTCTTCAATGACCTTTTTGAATGTCGAAAGGTCATGTATTTCTTCCATGAGGTCATTGAAGTCCTGAGTAAGTACGCCTATCTCATCTTTTGAACTCACCCGTATCTTGTTCGTGATGTCGACCCTTCCTTCGCCGACCGACCTTATCTGTTCGATAATCGCTTTGACAGGCCTGGCAATAGCCCTTGAGATCGATATGGAAAAGATGATAAGAAGGGTAGAGGAGACGAGGAGGACGGCAATAAATGTGTAAGGCATGAACTTTGTGACAGCCCTGATATTGCCTGAATGCAGAGAGTAGAGCGACGCTTCGGTGATCGAGAAATTGTTTGACAATGATATGGCATTTGAGAGGATAAACTTTGAGTCCTCTATCTTTTCTCGGAGCCTCTCATATTCATTGCCATTGCCAAGGAGGGCTGCTTTTTTAATTTCAGATACTTCTCCGAGCTTTGATTCGAATGAATCGATATACTCCTTCAGTGATTCGATATAAGCATTTTTCTCAACATCGTCATGTGCGGGAATGACAGTTATTGTCTCCAGAATCTTATTGTCGTCTCTGTTGATGTCAATGGCCTGGCCCCCTGCGGATAATACCTGAATAAATGATCTTATGTCAGATACCCTTGCCTGCGCGAGATCAAGCTTGCTGTCGAACTCTTTTACGCCTGATATGCTTCCTATCTCAGACATATCTGTCCTGAGCGCCTGGAGCTTCCTGATTATCTTGTGGGTTATCCTTTCGTGAGGGACGAGGTGGTTTACGATTTCATCTGTCTTTTTATCAATAACGATGCTGCTGGCGATGCTTATAGCGAACATCACCATGAACCAGAAGAGTACCCCGAAAAAGAAGAGGATGAACTTCTCCTTTATCGGCATGTTCACAAATGTAATGAATTTAATTAATTTTTTAAAGCCGCTGCTCTGGTCGCTTTTGGGATGCTGCATTTTGGAATTATAAAATAAAAATCAATAAATAGCTAACATTTTGTCAAGGGCTTTTTTAGCCGGCAATCTCACCTTATCAGGCACCTTTACGACGTTTGTCATCGTCTGAAGCGACCTGAGGACACTCTCCAGCGTGGTCTTCTTCATGTTGGGGCATATCATGTCTTTTCTCAGGATGTGGAATGCCTTGTCCGGATTCTCTTTTCTCAGCCTGTGGAGGAGCCCGATCTCGGTGCCGATTATAAATTCTTTAGCGGCGGATGATGCCGCGTACCTGAGCATGCCGGAAGTGCTCGTCACATGGTCGGCAAGCTCAAGCACCTCCATCCTGCATTCGGGATGAGCGAGAAAGAGGGCATCCGGATGTTCTGCGCGAGCCTTATAAACATCCTCTTTTCTTGCCCTGTCATGAGTATGGCAGAAGCCGTCCCATGCTATCACCTCTTTCTTTGTGTTGCGCGCTATCCATGCCGAGAGGTTTCTGTCAGGGATGCAGATGACCTTGCCGGAATCGAGCGATTCAACCACCTTTACGGCGTTCGCGGAGGTGCAGCATATATCGCTTTCCGCCTTGACGTCTGCTGTCGTGTTCACATAGGTTACGACCGGGACTCCGGGATAGGCTTTTTTAATATCTTTCAGTGTGTAGTCAGAAGGGTATTTATAACCGTCAGTGTAATGATAACCGGGGAAGGCAGTCCTCGTGTTCCTCTGCCCTTTGACGGTTATCATGCCCGCCATGGGGCAGAAGGCATCTTTTGAAGGGAGGAGTACGGTCTTGTTAGGCGAAAGAACCGAGGCGCTTTCCGCCATGAAATCGACCCCGCAGAAGACGATAACATCGCAGTCGGCGGAGGCGGCTTTCTGTGAAAGCTCAAGTGAATCGCCGGTAAAGTCGGCAATATCCTGCACCTCCTCGCGCTGGTAATTATGCGCGATTATAATCGCCCTTTTTTCTTTCTTGAGCCTGAGGATTTTATCGATGATGACGCTATGTCCGGACATGATGACATGCAATATAACATGCGTATATATATAACGTCAATTATTTTTTCAAAAAGAGCATGGCATTGTCCCTGTGCTATAATTTACGAATTCAAAAACGGAAAATTGTATTATTAATAACTCATGAAGAAACCGATTGTTGCGATAGTAGGAAGGCCCAATGTAGGAAAATCCACGCTCTTCAACAGGATGGCGGGAAAGAGACGCGCTGTCATAGAGGACATCCCCGGCATAACAAGGGACAGGCTCTACGATGAGGCAGTTATTGAGGGGAAGCGCTGCATCCTGATAGACACCGGCGGCATTGTGGATAATCCTCACGAAGAGATAGAGACCGCCGTAAAAGAGCAGGCTCTCGCGGCAGTGGATGAGGCTGACATACTCATAATGATGATGGACGCGGAGAGCGGCCTGATCCCCTCTGATACCGGGCTGATAAACCTGCTCAGAAGATTCGGGAAGAAGACATTTCATGTCGTAAACAAGGTCGACGGCATTAATAAAGAGAAGAAGCTCATGCCTGATTTCTACTCCGCCGGCCTTGACATTCTTCCCATCTCCGCGCTGAACGGCTACGGCTGTGCCGAGCTTATGGAAAAGATAGCGGAACTCCTTCCGGAAGCTGGCGAGAAAGAGCCTCAGTATCCGAGGATATCGATTTTGGGCCGCCCCAATGTCGGGAAGTCTACGCTTGTGAATTCGCTTTTAGGCAAAAACAGGATGATAGTGAGCGATGTGCCCGGGACGACAAGAGACTCGGTTGATTCCGTATGCTCATATTACGGCAGAAATTATATTCTGGTTGATACCGCTGGGATACGGAAAAAGGGCAGGATGGCGGAGACCTTTGAGAAGTATTCGTTCATGAGAACGGTGAGCAATGTCGAGAACTGTGACGTTGCGCTCCTTGTCCTCGACGCTTCCGAAGGGGTTGTGGAGCTTGACCTCAAGATAGCCGGGCTTGTGCACGGCTCAGGCAGGGGCGCGATAATAATAATGAATAAATGGGACCGCGTTGAGAAGGATGAGCTCTCGATGAAGAAGACGGAGAATGAAATCTACCGCAGCCTCTGGTTCATGAAGCATGTCCCGATACTCACGGTCTCCGCGCTGAGCAGGCAGAGGGTCACAAAAATATTTTCCCTCGTGGATGAGGTCATGGCTGAAGGCTCAAAGAAGATCAGCACTCATCAGCTTAATCTCTTTATTCAGAAGGTCACGTCGATGAAAGAGCCGCCCGTGCACCGGGGGAAGCGTGTTAAAATTAAATACATGACACAGGTTAAGACAGGCCCTCCCGCCTTTATTATATTTACAAATGACAAAGAAGGCGTCAGGCCGCAGTACCTGAGTTTCATTGAAAAGCAATTAAGGGAGGCCTTCGGATTCAGGGGCGTGCCGTTGAACCTGGTCGTCAGGGAGGGCGGCACAAGGAGGAAGAGATGACATTTTTTTTAGTCTCCTTCATGAGGAGCCTCAAGGCGTTTATTAAGGATGACTGTCTCTACCTCTCCGCCTCGATAGCCTATTTTCTTATTGTTTCCCTTGTCCCGCTCAGCCTTCTCATTGTCAGCCTCTTTGGATATTTTCTCGGCGAGAGCCCGGATTTTTTCCAGTATGCCGTATCAAGGCTTATGAGCGCGTTTCCTTCCGTGACGAGAGACGTTACTGCCGAACTGCGGAACCTCATCATTTACAAAGGGATAAGCCCTCTCACATTTCTGGTCTACTGTTTCCTTTCTATCCAGCTCTTCTACTCTATAGAGGACGCGATGAACGTTATCTTCAATATCCCCAAAAAGAGGCACTTCTTCATATCCTTTTTCTGGTACGTGATCATAGTCACTCTCGTCATGTTCTTTTTAATGACAGCGTTCGTCATGAGCTCTTTCGCGTCAATATTTCTCAATTATCCCATGGAGATATTCGGGATCGCGGTCGGCCTTAAGTTAGCCATATTTCTGAAATACATCGTCCCTTACCTGCTGGTCATCTCTGTCTTCACTGTAATCTTCATGATAGTTCCAAAGGTGAAGGTGAATCCGAAATACGCCTTTTCAGGAGCGCTTCTCGTGACCATCCTTTGGGATTTCGGAAAACAGGTCTTCACATGGTATGTGAAGAATGTCGCTCATCTCGGAATGATATACGGTTCTCTCACGACCTTCATCATAGTCCTTCTCTGGGGTTATTATTCCACGTGCATAGTGCTTTTAGGAGGAGAATTCGTTTATTGCCTTACAACGGCGAGGGAGAAATAATTGCCGGCGGTTTATTTAAGTTTCAGAAAAGCTATCGTCTCGATGTGAAACGTCTGAGGGAAGAGGTCTGCCATCCTGATTGATTCAGCCGTGTATTTTACAAGAAGTTTCTTTAAGTCTCTCGCGAATGTCGCCGGATTGCATGATACGTAAACTATCCTTTCGGGCAGCATCCTGAAAATGTTTTCCATTGCCCTGTTTGAAACGCCGGGCCTCGGCGGGTCAAGCAGGATGACGTGGAATTTCTCGTCTGCCTGAAAGTCTTCAGCAGAGGACTTTATGAACCTGCAGTTGTTAAGTGTATTCGCTATTATGTTTCTTTCGCCGTCCTCAACAGCGTATGAGTTTTCTTCAACACATGTAAGATAAGAAGTTTCTGCAAGGCCGAGTGAAAGGTTGCCGCCGCCTGCATAGAGGTCGAGAATCCTATCTCCTACTGATAACTTTAATTTCTCTTTAAGAAACCTGACGATCTTTCCGTTCATCTCCCTGTTGCTTTGGATGAAGCTCAGGGGCGATGCCGTATATCTTATGCCCTCAAGCTGCATAGAGAGATGAACATCGCCGAAATCCAGAGACCTGCCTTCGCCTGTATGGACAGAAAGGCCTGAGAATCCGGATCCCATGAACCGTTCGGCAAGAGCGTTGAGATCAGACGAATGAGGAAAGTCTTTAGTCACCTTAAGGAGCGCGGCTGTTTTCTCTCCGGATGTTATCTGAAGCTCTTTTACGCCTGCAGTTTCAATCAGCCCTCTGGCTTTATCGAGATATTCATTAACCTTATCTGTCATGATAGGGCACTTCTCGACATTGACAATCTCCCTTGTTTTTTCTTTGTAAAAACCGACAGTTGCGCCTGATATCTTAAACTGTCCCCTGATCCTATAATTCCACGGATTTTCCGAAGATATTGTTTTCGATATGGCAATATCCGCCTTTGCGATTCTCCTCAGGCAGTCTCTTAGGATATCTTCTTTTAATCTGATCTGCAGTTCATACGTGAGGTGCTGAAGGTGGCATCCGCCGCAGATTCCGAAGTATCCGCATTCCGGCTTGATTCTCTCAGGAGAAGGCGAGACGATGTTTGATACTGAGGCGGTTATGTAATCTTTAAAATTCTTCTCAACTGTAACGTCAACAATTTCACCCGGCGCGGTGATGCCGCTGACCATGACGACTTTGCCTTCATGCCGTGCTATATAAATATTGCCGTAGGCAGGGCTTTCAATTTTCAGCCTGAGTATTTGCGATGACATGGAGATATTATACGGAAAGGCTGAGTGAAATGGGGAGATGCCGTGTGATTGAATTAATTTATTTCAGGGAGAATAAGAAATACTCAGAACTTGTTTTGTATCCCGGGCTGCCTCTCGCCGACGAGCAAGAGCGCTCTTTTTGTTATGCCTTCCGCGTCAAGCCCGAGCTCTTTTCTCAGAAGCTTCTGCGGCCCCTGCTCGATAAACCTGTCGGGTATTCCGAGCGTGCTGACTTTAATGTTTTCGATTCCGGCTTTTGTAAGTTCCTCAAGCACCGCGCTTCCGAAACCGCCGGCGGTAACATTCTCTTCCACTGTAAGAACATGGCCTGTTTCTCTTGCCAGCCTTATAATCGCCGAAGTGTCTATCGGTTTTAAGAATCTTGCATTCACTACGGCGGCATCGATTCCGGCATCCGCGAGCAGCCTTGAGGCTTCAAGCGCGGGGAGCGCCATATTGCCTATCGCGAGGATAAGAAGGTCTTTGCCGTTTTTCAATATCTCAGCCTTTCCCACGGGAATCTCTTCGATGTCAGATGTTTCATATCCTTCATTTGCCGAGCCTCTGGGGTATCTTATGGCAGCGGGGCGGTTCAGGGAGAGGGCAGTCTTGAGCATCTGCTTCAGTTCCGTGCCGTCTTTCGGAGCCATAACGACAAGGTTTGGGATATGCCTCAGGAATGAAAGGTCAAAAACACCGTTATGCGTCGGGCCGTCGTCTCCGACAATTCCCGCTCTGTCTATTGCGAATACAACCGGAAGCGACTGAAGGCAGACGTCATGTATTATCTCGTCATAAGACCTCTGAAGGAATGTGGAATAGATCGCAACCACAGGCTTGACCCCGCGTGTCGCAAGCCCCGCGGCAAAGGTGACTGCATGCGGCTCGGCTATCCCGACATCATAAAATCTTTTTGGAAATGTTCTAACGAATTCGGAAAGCCCCGTGCCTTCCGTCATTGCGGCGGTTATCGCCACTATCTTAGAGTCATTCTTGGCGAGTTCGACAAGCGCCCTTCCGAATATCTCGCTGTAGGATACGGTTGGAGATGATGCAGGCTCACCTGTCTCGACATCAAATGGGCCGATGCCGTGAAAAATGCCGGGCTCTTTTTCAGCCATCGGGTATCCCTTGCCTTTTTTCGTTATCGTGTGTATGAGCACCGGGCCCGGAAAGTCTTTAAAGCGTTTAAAGGTCTCTATAAGCTGGTCTATCCTGTGGCCGTCAACCGGCCCGACATATTCAAACCCAAGCTCCTCAAACAGCATTCCGGGCACAATGAAGCCTTTGAATGTGTCCTCCGCCTTTTTCGCGACCTTGAGGACAGACTCCCCGACCTTTGGGAAGCGGTCAAGTATGAGCTTGGTCTCTTTTTTGAATTTGGTGTAAAAGTCACCCATTAATATCTTCCTGAGATATGCCGAGAGCGCGCCGACGTTAGGAGAAATGGACATCTCGTTGTCATTCAGTATGACGATGAGATCTTTCTTTAAGTGGCCCGCATGGTTCAATCCTTCAAAAGCGAGCCCTGCCGTCATCGCCCCGTCGCCTATGACCGCAATCGCCTTGAATTCATCGCTCCCGTGATTTTTAGCCGCCACCATTCCCAATGCCGCTGATATGGATGTTGAACTGTGGCCGGTTCCAAAGGCGTCATGAGGGCTTTCGCTCATCTTGGGGAATCCCGATATTCCTCCGTACTGCCTTATTGTCGAGAAGGCTTTGTATCTTCCGGTCAGAAGCTTGTGAGAGTACGACTGATGGCCTACATCCCAGATTATCTTGTCGTGAGGAGAGTTGAAGACATAGTGAAGGGCGATGGTGAGGTCAACGACTCCGAGGCTTGGGGCGAGATGCCCTCCGTTGAGCGCGACCCTCTCGATGATAGCCTCCCTCAATTCTCCGGCGAGTTCGTCAAGCTCCTCAAGCGTGAGCCTCTTTAAGTCATCAGTGCTTTTTATCTTTTCAATATGCATGGAAGTTCAGCCATCAATTCCTTCTTGATATGATATACCTTGCAATCTCTCTCAGGGGGTCTGCTTTGCCGTCAAAGCCTTCAAGCGCCTTTAATGCATTTGATATAAGAGCCTCAGCTATCTTTCTTGATTCCTCGATGCCGAAGACTGACGGGTATGTGTTCTTTTCATTGACATTGTCGGAACCCGCGGGTTTCCCAAGCTCTTCAGTGGTGCCGGTAATATCAAGAATATCATCAATCACCTGGAAAGCAAGCCCGACATTTTCTCCATAAAGAGATAAGGGCTCAAACTGGCTTTTTGCCGCCCCTGCCATAATGGCTCCGATGCGCACGGATGCGTTGATGAGCGCTCCTGTCTTGTGAGTATGGATGTACATTATGTCTTCCTTTTCCGCGCGCTTCCCCTCAAGAAGTATGTCGACAGACTGGCCTCCGACCATTCCGTCAGGCCCGCAGGCATGCGTCAACTCTCTTATCACGTCAATAAGAACGGCGGGCTCGGCCTTTGAATTGGAAATAATACTGAATGCCTCGGTCAATAAAGCATCTCCGGCAAGTATCGCGGTCGCTTCTCCGAAGACGATATGCGTGGTCGGCTTATTTCTCCTGAAATCGTCATTGTCCATTGAAGGCAGGTCGTCATGTATCAGTGAATATGTGTGAATAAGTTCGAGAGAGGCGGCAATCGGAATTATACTGTCTGATGCCCTGCCCACGGCTTCACAGCTCGCGAGGGTCAATATCGGCCTTATCCTCTTTCCTCCGGCGAGCAGAGAATAGCTCATCGCATTGATAAGCTCTTTGGGATAGCCGTCTCTGTTATTTTTTGATGAGGCATAGGACTCAAGAAATGAGTCCACGGCCTCTTTTTTGTTTTTAAGGTATTGACTGATATCCATATTGAATAAAACGACATGATTATTATAACTCTCAGGATTGACAATAATAAAGCTTGACGAGAAAATGGCGCGGTTCAATAGGGAGGGGTTTCTGATATACTTTTATATAAACTCATCCTGTTGTCTATCAGCAGTTTTTACGGTTCTTTTAAGGAGATAAGGCAGGCATGAAGCAGCTTCATCACGCTTTTATCGGGAGCGCGAAGAAATTCGGAAGCAAAACCGCGTTCATTGACCGCAACACGGGAAGGAATCTCACCTACTGGAAGGCGCTTCGGGGCGCCCTGATTTTATCAGGAGAGTTTCGCAAATTTGAGGATAAGTATATCGGGGTAATGCTGCCAACCTCAGCCGGGTGCGCGCTTTCGATTATCGCCGCCTTGATGAGCGGCAAGGCCCCTGTCATGATCAATTACTCCACCGGCGCTCACGGCAATACTTTATATGCACGGAATAAATGCGGCTTCAAAACGGTCGTTACTTCGAGGAAGCTTCTTCAGAAAATAGACTGCCCGGCGGTTGAAGGCATGGTATTTATCGAGGATATAATGAGAAAGATTTCAACGCTTGAGAAGATTCGGGCGGCTCTGATCTCATTGCTTCCGGCAAAAGCGCTGATGAAGATGACGCACGCTGGAAGCGGGGATGACGTTTCCGTGATACTCTTTACGAGCGGAAGCGAGAAGGAGCCAAAGGCCGTGCAGCTCACCCATGGGAATATCCTTTCGAACCTTAAGGCCGCAAGCGATCTTTTCGGCTTCACTTGCGATGACAGGATGCTTGCGTGCCTCCCTTACTTCCATGTCTTCGGCCTTACGGTTGCCCTATGGCTCCCTCTTTATCACGGCATGACCATCATCACTTACGCAAACCCTCTTGACTATAAGGCAGTATCTTCGATAATCCGCGAAGAGAGGCCGACAATGACGGCGAGCACGCCGAGCTTTCTTTCAGGTTATCTCAGAAAATCTCTTCACGGCGATTTCGAGAGCCTCAAATACGTTGTATGCGGCGCTGATAAATGCCCCGAGGCGTTGCGAAAAGGTTATCTTGAAAAGCACGGCATAGTCCTTTATGAAGGATACGGGACAACCGAAACATCCCCTGTTATCTCCGTGAACGCTCCGTCGGGCAACAGGCCGGGCAGCGCGGGAAGGGCAATGCCCGGGGTAGAGGTGCGGATAGAAAATTTCGAGACGGGGAAAGAGTGCCCCGTAAATGAGGAAGGAAAGATAATGGTGAGGGGAGGCCTCGTCATGAAAGGATATTTCAATGACCCTGAAGAGACATCCATGCGGATAAGCAACGGCTGGTATGATACCGGGGATGCGGGCTATCTGGATGAGGACGGTTATCTCTGGCATACGGGAAGGCTTAAGAGGTTCGTCAAGATCGGCGGGGAGATGGTCTCGCTTGCAAAGACAGAGGATGTTCTTCAGAGGCTTCTGCCTCAAGGGGCTGAATGCTGTGTGGTTGGGATACCCGATCAGGCTAAAGGCGCAAAGATAATTGCCGCAGTATCAGAGAATATCGACGAGAATATGGCGCTTGAGAAAATGTCGGCAGAGCTTCCGAATATAGCCCTTCCCAAGAAATTTGTAGTAATAGAGCCCCTTCCAAAGCTGGGAAGCGGCAAGATAGATTTTCGTTCCGTTGAGAAGTCCGCGGCAGAGATGGTTTAATGCCGAAGTGTTTCAGCCTTTCCGACCGGTGATGTTATAATAACGATGTCAAAAGGATTGTATTCCGCATATACGGGAGGAGAATATGGAAGACGAATTGATGCCGGTGGAAGAGATGGAGAGGCTGATGGGGCTCAGCCTGGAGGAGAAGATAAATCTTTCCAAGAAGATTATCAAAGAGGCGATAGAGAAATTCGGCCCAGATAATCTCGCGATAGCATGGACCGGAGGCAAAGACAGCACAACTATGACATGGCTCTTTAGAGAGACATGTAAAGATCTCGGGGTCAAGATGCCCAAATGCATGTTCATAGACGAGGGTTATGTCTTTGAAGAGATATGGGACATATTCCATAAGCTTAAAAAAGAATGGAACCTGGATGCGCGTATAGCCAAAAACACCGATGTATCCGATAAGGCGCAAAAAGTAGGCGATATGGTAAAGGTCAGCAGCCTCAATGAGAGAAACAGGAAAGAGATCGAGATGCTCGGAATCACGGATGAGGAGTTCCCGTTTGAACCCGAGTCCTTTATCGGCAACCATTTGATGAAGACGATAGCCATGAACATGTTTCTCGAAGAGAACAAGGTTGCCGCGCTTGCAACTGCCATAAGATGGGACGAACAGGAGGCGAGGGTGCAGGAGGTCTATTTCAGGCAGCGCAAGAATCCTCCGCATATGAGGGTGCAGCCGATACTCCATTTCATGGAGAGGGACATCTGGAATTTCATATTCAAGTACAATGTGCCGTTCTGCACCCTTTACAAGGAAGGTTACCGTTCGCTTGGGGCAAAGGGCTCAACCACCAAGATGTCTGATATCCCCGCGTGGGAGCAGGACCTGGAGAACACGTATGAGAGGGCAGGCCGCGGGCAGGGCAAGGAAGAGATAATGAGCAAGCTGAGGGACCTGGGTTATATGTAGAGCAGCAGGGCATAGGACAAAGGTAATAGGGCGGCATCACAGCGTTGATGTCGGCCCTACGATAATCTCGCTTCTCGGCATTGATGAAAAAAGTTTTGACGGCAGGTGTCTGGTTTAATTCTTATTTCTCTTTGCGCCGTTATTTTTCGGGCTCGTCAGGCAATTGAGCACCATGCCATACTGCCACAATCCATACTTCATCATCCTTAACCTTATAGAAAAAGCGATAAGGATTTACAATAACTTCACGAAAAGGAAGTTCCGGAAACTCCCGTAGCGGCCTTCCCGAGTTGGGAAACTTCTTAAGTCGAGACAGAGATTTCTCTGCTTTCTGGCGAAAATTTGCCGCTACAGAAGGCTTGTCACGGTGGATATAACCGATGGCTTCAAGAAATTGTCGGCGGCCTGTGGGCGTAAATAAGATTCTCACGGTTTTGCAGCCGCAAGATAATGGTCAGCTTCCTTGAGGACGTTGTCGAGTTCATAACCGATTCCTGCCGCTATTTCTTTCTCGCCTCTGGCCAGCAAGTGCAAAATGTCTATTTCATGCTGCGTGTTTTTATAGACTTCCATGCTAACCATGACGGCAGCCGCTCGTCCACGTTGCGTAATGAATACCGGTTCTCTCGAAGACGCAACCTTCTTCACCACGTCGCTGGCGTTTTGTCTGAGGTCGGAAATGGGTATGATTTTAGGTGCGCTTGGCATTGGTTGTACCTCCTATGGTATGGCTAATCGTACAACCTACAAATAATTTAGTCAAGATATGTTGTTCATTTTCTGCGGGGAATGAGGGGCCCCCACGATAATCTCGCTTCTCGGCATTGATGAAAAGAGTTTTGACGGCAGGTGTCTGGTTTAATTTTTCATCTGCAATCGTATTGGGGTATTGGTCTTGCTTCTTGTATTATTAATCACCCTTTAAGTAATTTACTTATCATAGAATAGTGAATGCCTAGATGATCCGCCACTTCTTTCTGGCTATAAAGCGCGCGTCATGCGCCGCCTTAATGACGCAGGCTGAATAACTGCATGGGTATTCTTCCGATAAGCTGATTGGTTCAACCTCCATATAAACCAGATCATACCTTTTTAGCCCTTATCAAGTTACGGACAATGGCATTCATGCTTGATGCGCTCTCTCGCTTACCCTTATCCATTTTTCTGACAAATTTCATTACAGCTTTATTTGCTTTGTCTTTCACTATGTATGGCAATTTGGCATCATCACCTTTAAAACCAAGCAGTTCATTTTCTCTTTGCTTAAGCGTGCCATAATAATAGAGATGTGTTTTCCTGACTCGTCTTATCGCCTCTTCTTCTGACAAACCGTCCTCATTAGTAAGTTTCATAAAAAGAGCATATTGAGCAACATGATCCTGTTCTTCCATCACTTTACAATCTGATAACGTTAACGATTCCCACCATTGGATATCATCTTCTGTTATGAGATCTTCATCATCGGGATGGACTTGTAGTTTTGGTGCCGGAGTGCCTGACTGAAAAAGCCACTTAAGTAATCCCATGTGCTCCTCCTTTTCGTGATAGTAATCAACATCACAATTTAAATACGGCAAGTGAATTAGCCTTTAAAATGCTTTTAGGCAAAATGAGGCAACTGTTGATATAAGCCCCAATATGTAAAAAATGCGAAATAGCCACATATTCAATCTTTCTGCCGGACTGCTACCACCCCAAGTCTGAATGTTCCAACCCAGCCGTGCGAGTGCTGATGTGGCTAATAAGCCTACTGAAATACAGCGAAATATGACTATCGAGGTTGCATTCCAAGAAAAATTGTCGCGCAGAAAAAAACCGCCACATAAGCCAAATACAATCGCGAAGCCAACCGCCATGAGTGCCTTTATGTAGCTAAACAAAACCTGCCGCGAATTATTATCATTCATAATTGGAGGTTTGCGCTGTATGGAGCCAACGTAAAAGTGAGGGGCTGCGCGCTGTTGCGCAGTCCTTCACGACTGCCGGGTTAGGCATGTTAGCGACAAGTGGTATTGCCATAGGCGTCCGAATAGCAGCGAGTTGTATTTCCATTATTGTCTCTGTATGTACTATTTCCATATGGGTCAGAGTACCCGCGAACTGTATTTCCATTGTTATCCCTGAAAGTGCTATTTCCGTAGGAATCCGAGTAGCCCCTGACGGAGTTTCCGTTGTTATCTCGCCATGTGCTATTGCCGTATGCGTCTGTGTACCCCCGAGTTGTGTTGCCGTCAAAATCTCGGCATGTAGTATTTCCATATCCGTCGCTATAGCAGCGGGTCTGAGCTGTAACTATTGAAGAAACTGTGGATACTGCAATCAGTGCAATGCACAACAGATACTTTTTCATAATTACCTCCTTGGTTGTAGAAGTCGAGCCTAACCAGTTATTATGTAATTTTCCGATAATATCAGAAGCCTTAATAATATGTAAAGAATAATCTGGCACCACCTTGACGGTTCTCTATTGTCAACCTTTGAAGCTGGAGTAACGCAACCGTTTCATAGTTCTTTTCTCTTGTTTTGATGACGTGTTATACTGCTCTGAGCCCGTTAATTTATCTATATTAAGACACCTTTAAATCAGGCAGACAATATTATGGAAACTGTTTCGGCACAGTGCGGGATGAGCTTCAGCCGGAAGGATGGCGATACTCTGCTTGTTCATATCGCAGGGGATTGCAGGATCGGGAAGGCGCTGCCGTCTGCTGATGAGGTTCAGAAGCAGGTTGAGGCAGGTTCAGGGATCAAGAAGATAATCTTTGAATCAGAAGGCGTAACAGACTGGGACAGCGGGCTGCTTACTTTCATTATTAAGATCCTTGACCAGTGCTCAAAGAATAATATCAATGTCGATATAAACGGACTGCCTCAGGGGGTTCAGAGGCTGCTTGACCTCGCGTCTGCCGTTCCTGAGAAGAAGGGCGCGCGGAGAGAGGCTGTTGAGTCTTCTTTTCTTTCTCAAATGGGC
>JACQZG010000033.1 GCA_016213935.1 Nitrospirota bacterium | reverse complement strand
ATCCGCTGATTTAAGGCATTATCTTCAAAGAAATTGCTTGACATGCACATATCTTTAGTCCATATTAGTACATATGAAAACGACATTAAACATAGATGACAAGATTCTTAAGAAGGCAGCAAAACTTACCGGAATTACTGAGAAGACATCTTTGGTGAGATTGGGACTTGAAGCATTGATTACTCGTGAGAGTGCAAGGAGACTTGCTGAACTCGGCGGAACTGAAAAGGGACTTCGACAGATTCCCAGAAGACGTACTACGAGCAATTAGCAATGATTCTTGTTGATACCTCAATCTGGATATCTCACTTCCGGGAAGGGAATTCACATCTTAAGAAATTATTATTGGATGAACTGGTAGTTTGTCATCCATTTATAAATCGAACCACAAGACACTTTTTGAGCAAAACAGACTTTTTCTACAGACTCGTTGGGTTTTACGCAGAATGACAACGATTGATCATTCAGGCCATATTTGGTACTATTAATGGACTGGAGGTAATTCAATGAAAATCAAAGAAGACATTAAACCCATTTCTTATTTGAAGTCCCGGTCTGCTGATCTAATATCCCAAATCAACGAAACTCATAGGCCGGTGATAATTACTCAAAATGGTGAACCACGAGCAGTTATTCAAGACGCTGAGTCCTATGAAAAAACAATCAATTCTCTAAACTTGATGAGAATATTGGCTCACGGGGAAAAAGCCGTTCAAAAAGGGGACACCATAAAACAAGAAGACCTTTTCAGGCAACTTGATGAAGATTTAATGAAAAGGAAGGCGCACAAATAGACCATGAAAAGATTCGGGGTTGAGTGGGCTCAGCCAGCGAGTAAAGATTTAAAAAACATTGTTGATTATATTTCCCAAGATAACGTTGATACAGCAATTGCCATCTTTGATAAAATAAAATCAAAATGTAAGACATTGAATCATTTCCCGGATAGAGGCAGAATCGTTCCAGAGCTTAAAGCATATGGCATATTGAGTTATCGAGAATTAATCATTTCACCTTGGCGAGTTATCTACAGGACATCTGATCAAATGGTTTACGTTCTTGCCGTAATTGATTCAAGAAGAAGCACGGATGACATTTTAATAGAAAGGTTTTTATAAAAACCTAACACCAGATGCACGTGAACGAGTGCCACAGGACGCTTTTTCAGATCAGCAGAGCTTTAAGGTTTCCAAACTGTCTTTTTCCTTTCTTATGTCTTTGCAGTGGCACTCGTCAGTGACTTCAGTCGTTATGTCCAGACGGAAGAGAACACCTTGACCGCCTTCCCGGTATTCGGTATGATAAGTAGTAATACCGGGAGGTGAATATATGAGTAAAGCAAAAATTGCAATAACCCTTGAGCAAGATTCTATTCAACGTTTGGACCATCTTGTCCATGAGAACATCTTTTTAAATCGTAGCCAAGCAATTCAAGAAGCTGTGAACGATAAAATAGAAAGATTAGAGCGCAATCGGTTGGCGAAAGAATGTGCCAAATTGGATCCGGCTTTTGAGAAAGCTATGGCTGAAGAAGGATTAACCGAGGATTTAAGCGAATGGCCAAAATACTAAGGGGTGAGATTCGATGGGCAGACTTAAATCCCGTGCGTGGCCATGAGCAAGCAGGCATGCGGCCTGTTTTAATCTTAAGTCAAGATATATTTAACGAACATTCTGGGACTGTCATAGCGATGGCACTAACCAGCCAGCCGCAGAGAGCAGGTTTCCCTTTGACGCTGGAGCTGAAAACTGAAAAACTACCAAAACGATCATGGGTAAAGATTAGCCAGATACGAACTCTTTCTGTTGAGAGAATCGGGAAGAAACTTGGAAGAGTATCTCCAGAAGAACTTGCTCAAGTAGTCGAAGGGCTGAATGAAATAATCGGGACATAACGCGCTGCAGATGAAATCGAACCGCACGGCGCTTTTTTAGCCTGATTATGTTTTATGATTTTCAAACTGTCTTTTTCCTTTCTCATGTCTTGCAGTGGCACTCGTCAGTGAGCTTGCCATTAATCCCCCATTCGCTTCCCAATCAGCCCCCTGAGTTTGTCAGCAAGCTCTTTGTTGAGCCCTCTGAGCATCTCCTCCTGCTCAATCGCGGCGGCTTTGTTGTTTGAGGCTAAATAGAGCACGCCGAGGCTGTAATGCGCCTCCGCGAAATCAGGCTTGAGCCTTGCGGCATTTTGATATGCCTCGATGCCCTCCCTCATCATCTTAAGGTTCGTGCAGGCGATGCCCATGTAATAATAGGCATCCGCAAAATCATTATCGAGCTTTACCGCCTGCCTGAGCGCCTCGAGCGACTCATTGTACATACCCTTTCCGGAATAAGCGGCCCCGAGGCTGAAGTGCGCGTCAGCGAAATCGGGACTGAGCCTCACAGCCTCTTTATATGCCTTTATCGCATCATTATCCCTGCCTGAATTCTCCGATGCGATTCCGAGATAATAATAAGCGTCGCTGAAGCCCGGCCTCATGCGCACCGCCTCTTTGAGGACTTGCGCCGCTTCTTTGTTTGCGCCTGTCTCGAGAAGGAAATAGCCGAGGTAAAAGAGGTAGTCAGCGCTCTTGCGGTAATTTTTAACGGTTTCATTAATAGAGGAGATTGCCGGTTTATTAACCTTCCCGATAAAAATATCCGAGGGGACAGCGACGATCACATCCCCGCTTCTTCTGATGAGCGATGTAACGATGCCGACCGCGTTGCCGTCTCTGTCGAAGACAGGGCTGCCGCTTCCGCCGTGCGGGACTGATGCCGAGATATTTATGAGCCTTCTTCCTGACGCCTCTCTCTTTAATTCTTTGAACTGGCCCTTATGAAGAATTGTTCCTGACTCCTCCGAAGAGGCGGCGAGATAGGCCTCATCCCCTGCCCTCATTTTGGAGGCCTCGGCAAATCTGACTGCCGGAAAACCTCTCCCCTTTGCCTTCAGAATCACAATATCATTTTCCCTGTCAGTATAGATGACCCCTTCGAGAGCGATTTCAAGCCCGCCTGCCGTGACTTTGACTTTATCCGCAATCCCGATGACATGATAATTTGTCACAATCGCGCCGTCAGCGCTCGCGAAGAAGCCCGTGCCCTCGGTGAGCGCCTCGCCTTTGTCGCTGTATGCTGTGACGAGGACAACCGGCTTAACCGCTTCGGCCAATGCCTTATCAGCGCCTGCAACGGCTTGGCGGCTAAAGATAAAAAGCAGAACCGCGGGTATCATCCATAATATATTTGAGATGCGGTTATAAATTATATTCTTCATTTTAACCTGAACCCTGAATTCCTTACGGCATAAAAAAAGGAGGCCCTCGTAACGAGCCTCCTTTTCAGTTTATCTTTTTAACAACTTTATGCAGCGTACTTCTTTATGCGCCAGTACTCGGCATTGAGGGTCTCGACCACGTAATCGAGCCTTCCTGTCCTCATCCATTTCCCTATCGCAGTAAAGAATATGAGCGGGTTCTTCATGGCAATCGCCATGAGGATAGAGTAGAAATTGACATTGCCCGTGCGCGTAAGATAATTCTTCCTGAAGAAGTGGTTCTGCATCTTCTTGCGGATGTCTCTGAGCTCTTCCTTTGAGAATGTTATTGCCATGAGGGGAAGCTCAGGCTGCCTGTGCGCCCAAACCTCTGAGAACGGAATGTTCGGGTCGAGCCAGCCGTTCTTTATCGCCATGTCGTATATGTCCGTTCCAGGATAAGGCGTCAGGAAATAGAACGCGGTATAATCCGCCTGAATATCCTTTGCGACCTGGAAGCTCTGCTCTATATCCTCACGAGTCTCTTCGGGGTTTCCGATGATGAATGTCGCGAGAGTCCTGATATCAAGTTTCTTGCAGAGGTTAAACGACGCCTTTATCTGGTCTGTCCTGTCGCCGTGGCCTCCCTTGCCTAACACCTTCAATATCTTCGGCGAGCCGCTCTCAACGCCGAAGTCAAGCTGGACAAGGCCTGATTTCTTCATGAGCCTCATGAGGTCCTCGTCCGTCTGGTCAACCCTTGACTGGCCTGCCCATACGATGCCCATATTCCTGCTCATCAGGTCTTCGCAGTACTCCCTGACCCATCTCTGGTTTAGCGTGAAGGTGTCGTCGCAGTAATATATGCCCTTTATCCCGTAGGTCTTGTGGAGAAATTCTATCTCGTCAACGACATTCTTTACCGAGCGCCTCCTCGTCTTTCTTCCGAAGATATTGTGGCTGCCGCAGTATATGCACCTGTAAGGGCAGCCTCTGCTCGTGACGATGGTCGTCTGGTTCTCGGTTGCGTACCCCCTTATGATTCCGGGCGGCTTGAGGTAAGGTGTCATGTCTATCAGGTGCCTTGCCGGGAACGGAATGGTGTCGAGGTCCTCTATAAGTTCACGCCTGCCGTTATCTATTATCTTGCCGTCCTCTCTGTACATTACTCCGGTTACGCCCTTGAGCCCCTCGCCCTTGCCGAGCTTTTCGCAGACCTCGACCATTGTCGCTTCGCCCTCGCCCACAACGATAAAGTCAGCGCCAAACTCGTTCATCGTCTCGATGGGCTTTACGGTCGTGTGAACGCCGCCGCAGCAGCAGGGAACGCCGGGAAGCTCCTTCTTCAGTTTCTTCATCATGTTGAACGCCCTCTGATACCCGACCGTCAGAAAGCCGAG
This sequence comes from Nitrospirota bacterium, assembly GCA_016213935.1. Lineage (GTDB taxonomy): Bacteria > Nitrospirota > Thermodesulfovibrionia > UBA6902 > UBA6902 > JACQZG01. The sequence continues at coordinate 30,096 of JACQZG010000033.1, read as the reverse complement.
TCCGATAAGTTCAGGCTTGAACTCCTTGATCTCGCTGATTATGGTATCGTGGTATTCAGGGTCAGCGTCAAAGCACTGCACCGTATGCCCTGCCTTTTCAAGCATCGCCGCCACGTACATTAAGCCGAGCGGCGGGACAACATTGTTTCCGTCCAATACCTGTGAATTAATTAGTGTGACTCTCATATGGACCTTCCTCTTTTGATAGATTTACCGATTTATTTTCAGCCGCAGCAGGCGCACTTAACGCTCTGCTGCTGAGGCTTTTTGCCTTTCAGTGTCACGGAATAAAAGTCAATATATTCGACTTTTTTATACAGATAATTCCGGTTAATCGTCACGTCAGGGAAACCTGCCTCCTGCGCGACCTCGACAAAGCGCTTGTCAGTAAGCGCTCCCGAAAGACACGCGCCCCAAAGCTCCTTGTCCCTTCTCATATATCCCGGAACCGGTTTGTCGGCAACGATGTCGGAGATGACAAAACGGCCGCCCGGCTTCAGTATCCTGAAGACCTCTTTAAATACATCGGCCTTGTCTTCCGTCAGGTTTATGACGCAGTTTGAGATGACGAGGTCAACGGTGTTGTCTTCAGCCGGAAGGCTCGCGAGGTCGCCTTTCCTGAACTCAACGACGCCGTAGCCGAGGTTTTCGGCGACAGCCTTCGCGTTTTCCCTTGCGGTCTCGAGCATCTGGTCTGTCATGTCAACGCCTATGACCTTGCCGTTTCTGCCGACCTTCTTGGCGGCAATAAAGCAGTCTATCCCTCCCCCTGAACCGAGGTCAAGGACAGTCTCGTTTTCAGTAAGCTCGGCAATGGCCGCGGGGTTGCCGCACCCGTAAGATACCTTCAGCACCTTGTCAGGTATATGCCTCAGGTCTTCAGGGTTGTAGCCGGTCGGGCAGTAGTAATTGATCTCCGGCATGAGGGCGGCCTCGCCGTACTTTTTCTTCACCTTTCTTGTTACGTCGCCCTTGATTTCGGGGCGGCATACATTCTCATCATCCTCCACATCAACAGAAAGGACGCATGAGCAGTGGTAACAGCCTACCTCTGTCGAACTGTCAATCGACTTCACGGCATTAGCAAGATACGGCGGGAGCTTCGAATCCATCGCGTTAAAGACATGGGGAACTGTATATCCCTCATTGCTCTCTGGCGCGACGCCCTCAACCGCCATGTCCCACATGATGTCCTCATATAAAGTTTTATATGTGTGGCAGTAAGGGTCACGCGCCTTTATATTGCCCTTGCCCGAATCCACCTCGCTTGCGTAATAGCTGTGCGATGTGCATCCGCCGCCGCAGAAGAACTTAAGGTAGCACTCCCTGCAGCCTTCTTTATCTTCGACAGAGTTCTCCCTGCCGCACCTCATAACGTCTGAACCGAGCCATATGTCTTTCAGGGATTTCTCCCTTATAGAGCCGGAATCAAAGGCCGGGTCTCCGTTAAGGGAGCCGCAAGGATAGACATGGCCGTCCGAATTTACGCATATCTTTTCATAGCAGTTGTTGCAGAGGTCGTTCTTTCTCCCCCTCTTGTAGCGGATGCGCGCCTTAAGGGATTCTTCGTTGTCAACGATAACGTCCTGCTCCTCAAATACCTTCCTCTGCTCTTTCATTATTTCGGTCACCTTCTCGGCAGGGACATAAAGCTCGCTGATGTTGGCGGCGCCGCGCCCCTTTGAATGCATCCAGAGGATGTGATGGTCTTTTATCCCGAGCTTTGAGAGGAATTCGGATGTCTCTTTTATCTGGTTTTCATTATACTTGCTGACCGCGGTGGATATTATGGGGACTATGCCGATTGCGACAAGCCTCTTTATGCCGTCAACCGTCTTGTCAAAACTGCCTTCCCCGCGAAGCTTGTCATGAACCTCCGCATCCGGCCCTTCAAGGCTGACCTGCATAACCAGTTTCGGGTTCTTCAGCTTCTCAAGCTCGCTTATCTTCCTGTCGTCAAAAAGGGTCGCATTCGTAAGAAGGATCAGTTCGCGGTCCTTTTCCCGCGTAATGTATTTGATAATCTCAAAGATATCATCCTTTATGAAAGGCTCTCCGCCCGTAATGTAGAACCGCTTTACCCCGAGGGCAACGGCATCATTCACAAGCTTCTTAACCTCTTCTGTGCTCAGCTCGTCCTTAAGTTTGGACCCGGCGCTTACAAGGCAGTGCTTGCACCTCAGGTTGCACGCGAGCGTGGTGTAAATCCAGAGTTCGTCGAGTTTTTCAGGGGCGATAACTTTATTCCTCCCCATATACTGAGGCCTCTTTATCTCTTTCTCGGATATAAACTGAAGGGTTCCTGCCGCGTTGATGAAATCAAGCGTCTCGGCTTCGATTCCGGCATTGCCCGGGTATCTATCTGCCATCGCTTTCTGCAGGCCGGAAACGCTGCGTTTGCCGTCGCAGAGCTTAAGGATCTCAAGCCCGGTGCGGTTTACGCTTATCCAATTTGGGGCCTGGGGGTCAATGAGAAGGTATATGCCGTCTTTTTCTTTCTGAATGTAGCTGACAGGGTAGAGCGTATCATCCGGTTTAAATGTCTTAAAGAAGGTCTCATTTACCTTCCACTTTTCGACATTGTACTGCTCAATACGCTCATCCCTTTCTGTGCCGCAACAGCCTTTTGCCATATTAAGCCTTTTCCAAATAAAGCAACTTATTTTAGCATATTGTAACTATATTATAATTAGAGTTATGACGGTAATCTAAAGGCATCTGCTGACTTCTGGTATAGCTTACGATAACATTATAATCTTTATAAATACAACCTTGCGGGTTATTGCCTTTAACCTTCAGCCGCAAATTTTCCATCTCCCCTGCCCCTGCCTGCCGGACAGGCAGGCTCTCCCGCAAGGGGAGAGGGAATTACAAATTAAATGATGTAAAATAGTCTCATCTTTTTAACCTGTAAAGTTATGGCCCGTTCAAAAATACTATACCAGTGCCAAAGCTGCGGATACGCAAGCCCCAAATGGCTCGGAAAATGCCCGGACTGCGGAAGCTGGAACAGTTTCGCCGAAGAGGAGCGCGTCACAAAACTCGCGTCCCGTAAAACAGCCGAGCCCCTTTCGCTCTCAGGGGTAACAGCTTCAAACGACGACAGGTCTTCTACTGGCATCGGAGAGCTTGACCGCGCCCTCGGCGGAGGGGTGGTTGCAGGCTCTGTCATCCTCATAGGCGGCGATCCGGGAATAGGAAAATCAACCCTCATACTGCAGGCGCTTAAAGGGCTTGCCAAACTCGGAAGCCTCCTTTATGTTTCCGGCGAAGAGTCGCCACAGCAGGTTAAGCTCAGGGCTGACAGGCTCAGGATTAAATCCGATAACATCATCCTTCTTCCGGAGACATCTCTTGAAGGCATAATGGATGTAGCCCTGAAGCTCGGCCCGAAAGCGATTGTGGTGGATTCCATCCAGACGGTATTTTCTTCTGACATCCCTTCCGCCCCCGGCTCCGTCGGGCAGATAAGGGAATGCGCCACCAAGCTGATGTTCATGGCGAAAAAACACGGAATGCCGCTCTTTCTCATAGGCCATGTCACAAAAGAAGGGGCCATCGCGGGCCCGAAGGTTCTTGAGCATATAGTAGATACCGTGCTTTATTTCGAAGGAGACAAGGGGAACCCTTTCCGGATATTGAGGGCTGTCAAGAACAGGTTCGGCCCGGCAAACGAGATAGGAGTATTCGAGATGTCGGAAGAAGGGCTCAAAGAGGTTGACAACCCTTCGCAGTTGTTCCTGTCTGAAAGGCCGTCCGACATATCCGGCTCCGTCGTAACCGTGAGCATGGAAGGGACCAGGCCACTTCTTGTAGAGATACAGGCTTTAGTTTCGTCTTCGAAGTTCGGCATTCCGAGAAGGACCGGCCTCGGCTTTGACTATAACAGGCTCAACCTCCTTATAGCGGTTCTCGACAAGAGGATAGGGATGCAGGTCGCGGGGATGGATGTATTCGTTAATGTGGTGGGAGGGCTTAAGATAGACGAGCCGGCGGTCGACATGGGGGTCATCACTGCAATCGCCTCATCCATGAAGAATAAATCCGTCGCCTCCAAGACCGTCACATTCGGCGAGGTCGGCCTGTCGGGCGAGTTGAGGGCTATAAGCCAGGCAGAGATAAGGATAAAAGAGGCGGCAAAGCTCGGCTTTAAAAAAGCTGTCGTCCCGATGAATAACGCAAAGAAGATAAAAGGGCCTGAAATAGAGGTGATAGGCGCTTCGAATGTCGAGGAGGCTTTGGACATTATCTTCTTTTAAAAAAATGGGGAAAAATATTATTCTTGCTTTTTGCTTCCTTTTTTTTGCGTTAACCATTATTTCCTGCGCTCCGAAGACTGCCCCGCCCCCTGTGTATGAAGAGCCTCCTCTTTCGCTGGAAGATATCATCAAAACTACCGGGCTCAATAATATAGATGCGTTAAAGGCGATAACTGACATCAATGTGGCCGCATACGGCAGCCCTCACTCAGAGATGAGCGCCTCTGCAATCCTGAAGAGGCCCGGCCTCTCTCACATAAAGGCGTATAAGTTCGGCATTCTCCTCGGAGATATCATCATAAGGGACGGTGAGGCGCATATCCTTTCCGGGAAGGTGAGCACCAAGCTGAAAGAACTCAGCAAAGAGCTTTACAATGCGGTCTTCTGGTGGGAGGATATGAAAGACGCGAGCATAACGAGGCCGGGGAACGAATATGTGCTGAAAAAGGAAGGGAGAATTATAACCCTCGCCGGCTCGACGCTTCTTCCAGTGAGCCAGAAGATAACTTCAGACGAAAAAGAGATATATATAATATATAACACCCCCGCTAAAGCGGATGATGTCTGGTATCAGTCAGTGATGGAGATAACCTTAGATAATTTTGCTTTCAGGATAACTATTGACAAACTGAGGCTGAACCCCGAAATCGGGGATGAGGAGTTCGGAATAAATTAAATCAGTGAGGGCTATGGAATTATTAAAGAAGGTCTTCGGGAAGTAGGGACTTAGATCACGTTGTTTTTTCATAAAGGACTTTCCCTGTTTTAAGAATGAGCTACGTTACAATTAAACAGACTAAAAGACAAATCAAATGCTTCGACAATGCTTCACTTCTAAGTTTTGTTCAGTGCAGTTCTAGTGCACTCTTTGCATCGAAGATTATGGAAGCAACTTCTTGTATATCTGTTATCGCGACTTGTGGAGGGAGATAAGTAAATATATTGTATTTCTATAGTGATTGTAAAGAGAAATCTTTTATAGGGAATAACACACCTTTCGCCCCTACTTAAAGCACCTACAGTCGGTCTTTTTAGAGGGGAAGAAAAGCTGGATTCCCCAATCAAGTTGGAGAATGACGGCAAAGGAATGAGCTTGCCGATTATTCTGAATTCTGATATTCTAAATTCAGAAATCATGACTAAAAAGGAGGTTTAATATGGATACCGTGAAGACAGCTATCGCAGAAATAAAGACCCGAGGACAGTTGACCATCCCTAAGAAGATAAGAGAATCAAGCCATCTCGAAGAAGGACAGGTGGTCTCTATCATACCTGTGGGAGACTCTGTCATCATAACTCCAAAAAGGCTTGAACTTGATGAGGCGCGGAGGCAGATCAGAAAGATAATGAAAGCCTCGGGGCTTTCGGAAAAAGAACTGCTCAAGGGCATTGGAGAGGAGAGAGAGCTGCTTTACAGGGAAGTCTATGGCAAAAAAAAGCGTTAAGATCTTCCTTGATTCAAACGTTATCATATCGGGACTATTCTCTGACAAAGGGGCGCCACGCGTCATTCTCGACCTCTTATCTCTTGGGCTTCCTCAGCTTTCCGGGGCAACAGGGGAATATAATATCATTGAGATTGAGCGGAACTTAACAAAAAAAATGCCTGAAGCAATTCCGGTTTATAATAAATATCTTCCCTTGCTGTGCCTCGAGATCATCCCTCTTCCCTCGTCAAGAGAGATTTCCAAACTACCCGGCATCACGTCTCAAAAGGACATCCCTGTCCTTGCTTCAGCCATCAAAGGCGATGTTGATTTTCTCGTAACAGGGGACCCCTTCGGAATTCCTTGATGTTATTCTGCCGGAAGTGCTCAAGGCTTTGGAGTCTGAATGACAGGGTTAAGGGAGTTTAATCTCGTACAATCCTTACGTTAATTCAAACTTCGCCCTAAAAAACTTCCTGATCTTTTTCATTGTCTTCAGGGCTGTCATTGATTCTTTCAGCGTGGCGCTTTCGCCGGGATAACGAAACTGCACGGAAAAAGGGTTTAAGATTCGCAGATCAGCCCGGAATATTTCTATCAGGGGATCTTTTGTAATAGCAAATTCAAGCAGCTCTATTAGATCATGTGTCTTGGGGAAGTCTACTTTTTTTGAGATAAGAAATGCCTTTAAATATTTTTCAGCACACTGCTGGCTATGAAAACCGACAACGTCCGGTGCAGGCTGCTTCCTTTTGCGGGCCATTGTAACGGCTGTCTGATAATCCTGTTCAGCCTTTGAAATCCATTCAAGAAGATCACGTTGTTTTTTCATAAAGGACTTTCCCTGTTTTAAGAATGTTCCTCATAAAAGGGTCGAACATTCCTTCTCTCGTTTTTATCTCATCCGGCGTCTTCACAATTATATCCATCGGTATTTTCCTCGGTTCCAATAGCTCGCTTACCATGGCATACCGCTTTATTCCTTTTTCTTTTGTGTTGAGTATAACGAGAAGATCAAGGTCGCTGTCCTTGGTCGGCTTGCCTGATACATAAGAGCCGAACTGGATGATCTTGACAACATCAAGATGAGATACCAGTTGCTTTAATATTGTGTTAATCAGGGATTTATTAATAGGTGGTTCTAATCTTATTTTCATTATGAAAACCAGGGTATTAGTTTTGTTTTAGGATACTTCAGTTTTTATTATTATTCAAGAAGAAGACTATCAGAAGAAGACTATCAGCTAACGGTGCTTTTTATCGTTTATGCTTTAGCAGATTCAAATAGGTGGCGACAATAAAGGTTAGATGGCCTATTTAGTCCTTTTAATTTCATTAATCCATTTATCTGTAACGCATTCTATTATTATAATGCCGTCACCAGGTTGAACATCCTTCCAAGTGTAAACATCACCTGATAATACATATTGCCCTTCATCACCATAATCGGAGGGACACGGAGGAATAAATAAAGGTTTGCCATTAGGCTCGACCCATGTATAAGCAACTGTTTTTGCTCCAATACGAAATAAATAAACACTAAATTTCTTTTTTGTAGAGCGGATTGTTTCGAGAAACACATGATTTTCAAGAGTAACGCTTCCATCAGACAGTTTAATGCCTTGGAGTTTTTCCCCAGCATCGGAAGTGTCCAGCGATTTAAGGTAGTTAATAACTCTTGGGTTATCTAATGCCAGTTGCCCCTTAAGCGTTTCAGGATTTTGTTGTGCTGCCAAATAAGGAGCAGAAAGCAGCAATAGGAATAATATTATCGCTTTTTTCATTTTACTGCTTCACTTTAAACTTCCTCAGCCTTAATGCGTTTGAAACGACGGTCACAGATGACATGCCCATCGCGCCTGCGGCAAGCATCGGATTAAGCAGTATCCCGAAGAACGGAAACAAAACTCCCGCGGCGACAGGGATGAGTATGATGTTATATGCAAATGCCCAGAAGAGGTTCTGTTTGATATTCCTGATAGTGGCTTTTGAAAGTGCGATGGCTGTTGCGACCCCTTTTATATCTCCGCTTATGAGCGTGATATCAGAAGCCTCCATCGCCACATCCGTGCCTGTTCCGATAGCGATTCCGACATCAGCCTGCGCGAGCGCCGGAGCGTCATTGATGCCGTCGCCGACCATTGCGACAACCTTCTTCTCTTCCTGAAGTTTCTTCACCTCTTTTGCCTTGTCTTCCGGAAGCACCTCAGCAAGCACCCTGTCAATTCCAACCTGTTTTGCTATTGCCTCAGCGGTTCTTCTATTATCGCCGGTTATCATGATCGTCTGGACCCCGAGCCTTCGCAAAAAATTTACCGCATCAGTTGAGTTCTCTTTCAGAGTATCGGCAACAGCCACGATCCCGCTTGCCTTTCCGTCAACGGCAATGTACATCGGGGTCTTGCCCTCATTGGAAAGTTTTACTGAGATATCTTTAAGGCCGCTGATATCAATTTTTTCATCTGCCATGAAGGCATCGTTGCCGAGAATGACTCTCATCCCGTCAATAACCGCTTTAATGCCATGCCCGGCTACAGCCTTGAAATCTGAAACTTCAGAAAGGCGCAGGTTTTCTTCTTTAGCCTTGTTGACTATGGATTCTCCAAGCGGATGCTCCGAGTTTCTCTCCGCTGAGGCGGCCAACCGCAGAATCTCTTCACTCTTAACCATTAACTTTTCACTTGCAATTATATCCGTGACAACAGGCAAGCCTTTTGTAAGCGTGCCTGTCTTGTCAAAGACTATGGCATTTATCTTATGCGCGTTCTCAAGCGCCTCCGCGCCTCTTATGAGTATGCCGTTTTCCGCGCCTTTGCCTGTGCCCACCATTATCGAAGTAGGCGTCGCAAGCCCCAATGCGCACGGGCAGGCGATTATCAGCACAGCAATGCAATTAAGGAACGCGTATGTGAATGCCGGGTCAGGGCCGAAGAAGAACCATATGAGAAATGTGAGCGTTGCAATAACCATGACCGCCGGGACAAATATTGAGGCGATCTTGTCCGCAAGCCTTGCGATTGGCGGCTTTGACCCCTGAGCTTCCTGAACCATATTAATTATCTGAGAGAGCATGGTCTCTCTTCCGACCTTCTCCGCCTCAAACCTGAATGAACCTGTTTTGTTCATGGTCGCTCCTATGACCTTATCGCCATTCTTCTTTTCGACAGGAATTGATTCGCCCGATATCATGGATTCATCAACGGATGAATACCCTTCGGTAACGATTCCGTCAACTGGTATCTTTTCACCCGGCCTTACGAGGATGATGTCTCCTGCCTCTACATCTTCAACAGGCACATCATTTTCCGCTCCGTTAATTATCACCCTTGCGGTCTTTGCCTGCATGCCTATGAGCTTTTTTATCGCCTCTGAGGTTTTGCCCTTTGCCTTCGCCTCAAAGAGCCTTCCGAGAAGGATGAGCACGATTATCGTGGCCGCGGTGTCAAAATATACATGCGCCGAGTAGCCTTTTATCTCAAATATCGATGGGAAGAATGTCGCAATGATGCTGTAGACATAAGCGGCGGAGGTGCCGACTGCGATGAGGGTATTCATGTTTGCAGCCCTGTGGCGCGCGGCTGATATTGCGCCGCGGTAGAACTGCCAGCCTGCCCAGAACTGCACCGGTGTCTGAAGCAGAAACTGCAAGAGAAAATTTACCTCTGCCGGGATTTCGATTATTGACGAGAGGCCGGCATCTTCCCAGATGCTGAGCAGGAATATCGGGATGGCAAGCGCAGCGCCGATAATGACCTTTCTCTTCAGCCTCCTGTATTCTTCTTCCCTCTCCCTCTTTTCCTTTTCGACGATGTCTTCGCCCTGTTCAGCCTCAACAATATCGTAGCCAGCCTCCCTTATGGCCTTTTTAAAATCCCTCATGCCGGCTATCCCCGGCGAGTATTCGACAGCCGCTGTTTCAGAAGCAAAATTGACAGAGGCGGAGATAACGCCGTTTACAAATGAGAGCGCCTTTTGAACCTTCTCCACGCAGGAAGCGCATGACATGCCTTTTATCGGTATGACGGCCTTTGACAGGGAAACGCCGTATCCGAGGCCTTTAATAGTTGTTATGAACTCGTCCGGCGAGATTTCGGAAGGGTTGTAAATAAGAGAGGCCTTTTCAGCGGCGAGATTTACCGAGGCCTTTTCTACGCCTTTGAGTTTTGAGAGTTCAGATTCGATCCTCGCTGAACATGCCGCGCAGGTCATGCCGGAGACAGGCAGGTCAGCCCTTTTCGTCGCTGCAGTTTTATTTTTACCGCCTTCTTCTTTCATATTATGAAAAAGCAGGCAGATCAATCGCCCATCTTCTTATTTCTTGAGGGAAGACGCGCTCTCCTGCATCTCCATAACCCTGCTCTTCATCATCGTCATATCGGCATCGGTCATCATGCCTCTCTCTATAGCCTCAGACATATTGTTCATCTCGGAACATATCTGCTTCATCAGATTCGATATGTCTTTCAGCTTCTCTTGTGATCTTTCCCTCTCCGCGGCGGACATGGCGCCAATGGCCCTCGAAATGTCGTTCATCATGTTCGACATGTCGTAAGATATATCCTTCATGCCGTTCATCATCTCCTGATGCCCCATCATAAGCTCTTCTTTGAGGGCCACCCCTCCTTCGCCCTGCATTTTGGAGCCTTCCTGAAGGTTGTCTTTATTGATGATGCCCTTATCTCCACCCATGCGGCTGTGCTGAACCTCATCATCTATTTCCTTCATCATCTCGTGCCCCATCTGGGCGTAGGAGCTTGTTGCAAGTATCCAGGTGAATAATAATGATGCCCAAAAAAGCTGTTTCATCTCGCCTCCTTTGAAATATATGATTGAAATGTCCGCGGCATTTTTATTAATTGTACAATATTGCGGGCTTCCGCGCATATAACATAACTATCGTCCGTAATTTTTATTGCGTTTCGGCAGAGCTTGCCCTGAGCACCGGGCCTCCTTTGAGAAGCAGAGAGGCCTCTTGAATTAAAGAGGGTGCGGCAAAGCCGGGGGCGTTATTCAACCGAGTTCAGCTCAGTCTCAATTCCCGAAAAGATTCGGCAGGTAAAAGGTTTCGTATTTTGTCACGAGGCTTTTGATGTTCAGGTACTGCAGATCCGTTATCCTTTGTTTGCTGAAGCCGAGCTTCTCAAAAGGAAGCGTGCCGCCCGGAGAGTGGCATTTGTCGCAAGCGACGCTCACCTCCATCTTTGCGATATCCCTGTGAAAATAATCGAGTTCGGCTTTCGTTTCCGGAGCCGAAGCCGTTTTATTTTTCAGAAATGCCCTTGCCCTGGCTATGTCCTCTTTGTTGAAAATCATTTTCTTCTCTTTCCCGCTTCCGTGAACAACGGCTATCCTTGTGATGAATTCATCGCTCTCCTCAACATGGCCCGTATCCACGTTGTAATATGTTCCGTACGGCTCGCCGTGGAATGCAACCCCCTCCGGGTCCATCCATTCATAATTCAGATCTGTAAATTTATCTTTCTTGAGATGGCACACTTCGCAGACAACATATCCCGTATGCATATTGAGAAACGCCCTTGTTTTCTTGTTCTTGGAGTGGGGATAGAGCAGGTGGCAGACGCCGCAGGATGACTCATTCTGAATATTGGTCATCATATGTTTCTCTTTTCCATGGAATTTGCCCGAAGACGCCTTCATGCGCTCTATCTTTTCTTTGTCGGGGATATGGCATCCGGAAGTGCAATTGATTGCGCTTACTCCCACATGCGGTATCTCCTTGATGCCTGTGTGGCATTCTTTACAGTCAACTTTGCCGTGCGAAGAAGACATGTACTTCATTTCATCAATGTTTAACGATTTAAATCCGCCCCCTTTTTCCTGCTTTATAAGGCCGGAGTACTGATGGCACGTGAGGCAACCTTCCCTGTCAAAGGCGTAAGCGATATCATAAACAAGAAAAAGGCTTATCAAAAAGCTCAGCGTTATTGAACATATCGCCGTCGAGGTTTTAAGGAGAATACTCTTTTTCATTATAATAGCCCGGGTTTCCAACCTGTAGCCCCGTTAACTGAATTATAAAACCTGAAAAATAATGCTTCAAATAAAATTATCAAATAGATAAATTTATGGAAACAGCCCTTTGAACACGCCGAACCTCTGATAATAACTGGGAAAAACACTAAGGAGAATTTCTGAACAGCTTACGAAGGTTTCAGGAAACCCTTCCTGAACATCATGTCTCTTATTCTGCTTACATGCTCCTTTTCGAAAGCTAACAGTTTCCGGAAATCTCTTTCTGAAGGAATAATGCCGCTGCTCATCACCCCGTTTACAAGATCGTTTATAAATGCCTCGACCATTGTCTCTTCAAGCTTTAAAGACATGTCGAGGGCATCCTTGAGCGAAACAGGGCTTACCCTTATTCTGAAATTAATGTTGTTTGCGAATTCGAGGGCCTTCACGACATATGGAAGGGCCGGCGGATTTAAACCGGTCGGCAGGCTTGAATCTGAATAGAGGTCGAGGGTATTTACGAGAAATGCCGAATGCTCTATCTCCTCGTTATAGAGTTTTTCCCAGAAACCCTTCTCAGCCGGAAACATCCTGACAAAAGAAGCGTATATGGAAGCGACCGCGTGCTCAACCGCGATACAGCCGTTTATCCTGTCTTTAACCTCTCTATTCATCTTCTTATAAATTATATAACAATCAAGCGGCCAATCAGTCTTTTTTGCCTAATTTGCAAAGCAGGGCTTTCTTCTTAATCCTGCCGTTAAGTGTGGAGCCGTCATCAAACTCCAATACGGGGATGTCAAACCTGTAAAGCTCGTAAAGATTCTCGCCTGTAAAAGATTATCTCCGCCAACTCTTTTTAATCCTTCCATCTTACAGTCAATATTATTGAGTCTTCCCCAGTCTCCCACCAATGCTCGACATCTTCTTTCCACATGACATAATCCCCTTCACTCGCAAGCCTGTGCGTAAAAGAGTTTGAATGGTCGCGCGGGTCGCGGAATTTAAAGGTTATGTCCCCTCTTATCAGGATGCTCACTGCCTTTGAGCTTGAGCAGACTGCCCAGCCCCCGGCGCGCTGCTCCCCTTTCTTGTGGTCGCCCAGCCTGAATTCGATATTATCCGTATTCCTCAGTTTATATTTTTCAGGCTTGAAAGGCTCTCCCTTTTCCGCGCACCAGCGCCTTATGTCGCCTATGAACCAGTGGCGGAACTCTTTAGCGTCAATATGCGAGTTGCCGGTTGTGATATCCGAAATCATATTTGCCTTAAACCCTCTGCCCCTTTATTAACCGGGCATGAATCATATTGATAATACTATGCCACTAATTTAAACTACTCTTAACCAAGTTATCAACATCGTAAAGGAGGGCGCATCATGGCTTCTGAGCATTCTTTTGATATAGTCAGCAAAGTGAACCTTCAGGAGGTCTTGAACGCGGTTGACCAGTCGATGAAGGAGATTCATCAGAGATTTGACTTCAAGGGGAGCAAGAGCAGCATCGAACTTGATCAGAAAGAGAATAAGATAACGGCCGTATCTGATGACGAATATAAGCTTAAGAGCGTTCTTGACATACTCCAGGGCAAGATAGTCAAGAGAAAGGTTTCGCTCAAATCCCTTACTTATGAAAAGGTCGAGCCGGCGGCCGCAGGCACTGTGAGGCAGGTAATAAAGCTCCAGCAGGGTGTGCCGACTGAGAAGGCCAAAGAGATAGTCAGGATTATAAAGAATACAAAGATCAAGGTGCAGGCAGAGATACAGGCTGACCAGGTCCGCGTCAAGGGGAAAAATATAGACGACCTTCAGGCTATAATAGCGCTGTTTAAAGAGATGGATCTTGGAATACACATGGAGTTTGTGAATTTCAGGTGACCCTCTGCTCATTCTTGCCTTCAGATAACACGGCGTATGCTCCCTGCAAGCTTTTCATTTTCCGGCATATGCTATAATTCCATCCATGAAACCGCATAAAAATATCCTCTCGCTGATCGGGAATACGCCGCTTGTAAGCCTTCATGCCGTGACAGGGCAGGAAGACGCTGAAATATGGGCAAAGCTCGAGGGTTTTAATCCGGGCGGCTCAGTAAAAGACCGGATAGCCCTTTCAATGATAGAAGCCGCTGAAAATGAGGGCCTCCTGAAACCGGGCGGCACTATCATCGAGCCGACAAGCGGAAATACCGGCATCGGCCTCGCCATGATAGCCGCTGTAAAAGGCTATAAGTTAATACTCACGATGTCAGAGGCGATGTCGCTTGAGAGGAGGCAGACATTTCAGGCATTCGGCGCTGAGGTCGTGCTCTCCCCTGCTTCAAAAGGCATGCTCGGAGCGGTTGAGGAGGCTGAGATGATCTTAAAAAAGAATCCCGGCTACTTCATGCCGATGCAGTTTGAAAATCCGGCAAACCCGGAGATTCACAGAAAGACGACCGCTCAGGAGATACTTGACGCCCTCGGCTCTGATATTGACGGCTTTGTCGCGGGAGTCGGAACCGGCGGAACGATAACGGGAGTGGGCGAGGTTTTGAGAGAGAAAAATCCCGGTACATGGATAGCGGCTGTCGAGCCTTCAAACTCCGCGGTCCTGTCCGGCGGAACACCCGGTCCTCATAAGATAGCCGGCATAGGGGCTGGCTTTTATCCGGGAGTTCTCAACACAAAGATATATGACGAGGTCATAACAGTCACCGATGACGATGCCGCCTCAATGACAAGGATGCTTGCAAAAGACGAAGGCATACTCTGCGGCATATCTTCCGGCGCCGCCCTATGCGCCGCTCTTAAGGTCGCGAAAAAGCTTGGCCGCGGCAAAAAGGTTGTCACTGTATTCCCTGACAGGGGCGACAGATACCTGAGCACCGGCCTCTTTGGCGCGCCTGACAAGACATAAAAAAAGATTCAGGATGACTGATTGCTGAAATTTCCCTGCCTTCTCTTTCCGCCGCAAGATAAAACGGCTTTTATTTTGATATGCGTATCTGCTATATTAGTTACTCTGTTTGAATCTCCCGGGCGGGTAGCTCAGTTGGGAGAGCACAGCCCTTACAAGGCTGGGGTCACAGGTTCAAGCCCTGTTCCGCCTACCATTTACTGCAGGGGTTAGTTGTTAGGAATTAGTTGTTAGCTCAAAAACAAATACTGAGTACCTTGCAAGTTCTTATTAACAACTAATAACTAAAGACTAACAACTATTTATTTGAACGGGGTGGTAGTTCAGCCGGTTAGAACGCCTGCCTGTCACGCAGGAGGCCGCGGGTTCGAGTCCCGTCCACCCCGCCATTTTATGGCTTTAATGAATAAACTTTATTTCTTAAAATGGCTTATTTTTCCTGCCCTAATCATCTTCTGCGCAGCCTCATGCTCTTCAGACAAAGGCGCTGTAAGGGATTCCGGCGTCTCTGAAGCTGAGGAATCCTTCATAAAAGCAAACGAGAAGATACAGAACCAAGATTATGAAGGCGCAAAAGAGCTTCTCGAAAAAGTCAAGATAAGCGACGCCACCGGAGAATTCTCTGCGCTCGCGTAGGTGCGCCTCGGAGACATCCTTTTTGAGTATGAGCTCTTTGACGAAGCCTCGGTTGAGTATGAAAACTTCCTCTCGCTCCATCCTTACAACAAGTACGCGCCCTACGCCCAGTTTCAGCTTGCCATGTGCTTTTACCGGCAGATATCCACGCCGGACGTAAGCTACTCGCTTGCGTTGAGGGCTTTGAAGGAGTTCAGGAAACTGAAGGAAAATCACCCGAGGAACCCCTATATGGATGTCACCGAGACTCGTATAAGCAAATGCCTGAGCATTCTCGCCGATCATGAACTTTATGTCGGGATTTTTTATTTCAATAAAGGCTCTTTTGAATCAGCGTCAAGCAGGTTTGCCGCGCTGCTTGAAAAGTATCCTGATTCAAAAAACGCGGCCGAGGCACATTACTATCTCGGCCTTTCATACAAAAATACCGGGGAAAAAGAGAAAGCTGTTAAGGCGTTATCCGCGCTTATCGAGAAATTCCCCTCCACCGAGCTTGCCAAAAAAGCGGAAGATATAATCATCTCATTAAATAAGAGTGAATGAAATACTATCCTCTTTTTCTTGACCTTAAAGGGAAAAAATGCGTTGTTATAGGAGGCGGAGCAGTTGGGGAAAGAAAGGCGTCCCTTCTTATAAAAGCAGGCGCCTCTGTCGAGGTGATCAGCCCTTCGCTGACGCCGCGGCTTAAATTGTATAAGGCTTTAAAAAAAATAAAGCACAAAGCAAGAAACTTCAAACGAGGCGATTTAAAAGGCGCTCTTCTCGCCTTTGCCTGCTCCTCTTCAAGAGAGACGAACAGAAGTGTCGCGGATGACGCAAAACTCCTTTTCCCGTCCCCTCTTCTCAATGTCGCGGACAAGCCTTCGGAATGTGATTTTATCGTCCCTTCCTGCGTGACCTGCGCATCTCTAACAATAGCCATATCAACAGCGGGCTCGAGCCCGGCCGTCGCGAAGGCCGTCAGAAAAGAGATAGAAGGCATTTATGACAAAGACTTTGGCAAGTATCTCAGGCATGCTGAAGCCCTTCGCAAAAAGGCCATGAAGAAGATCCCCGGCGGAAAAGAGAGGGAGAGATTCCTTAAATCTCTCGCGTCTGAAAAAATATTCAGCGCCCTTAGAACTGAAGGATTCAGGAGCGTCTCAAAAAACGCCTCTGGCCTGCTGAAAAAACATTAATCAGATTCCCGCAATAGAAGCTATCTCGTTATGGATTCTCTCGGCATCTTCGCGCGAGCCGAATGTGCCGACCCTGACAGAGATGTAAGTTACCTTCTGCCCTTTGTCTTTAAGTGTGACGACAACTGATTTCCCGTCCTGCCTGACGCCGTATATCGTCCCTTTTACGCCTTCATTTACGCTGTCAGCCACGCTGATATGGAGATTCTGAAGCGCTGTATTTACGGCATCCCAGCTCTTTGAATACTCAACAGGATAGTCTCTACCGAGGCTCCCCTCGATATATTTATATGCTCCGGCTCCAATCCCCGCGCCCACTATCAAACCAATGCCCACGCATCCGTATGAGAACATCAATAAAAAGCTCAAGACAAATAACCTCGCACGCTTCCTCATTTATCCCTCCCTTATGAAATTGTTTTAATAAAAATACCAGAAACAGCATGCAAGTTACAAGTAGAAAATTTACGCAAGAATCCTCTTCTCTCTTTGTGTGTTAAAATGTGAAATGCGCATCCTGTCATTAAAGAAAACACCTCTTGAGCAGGCAATATCCGAAGCGATAACGGCCTTGAAAGAAGGGGGCATCGTGGCTTACCCGACGGAGAGTTATTATGCCTTAGGCGTGACCGCCACTGATGAGAGCGCCATAAAAAGAGTGTGCGAATTAAAACAGAGGCCTGCGGATAAGGCCATGCCTGTAATTATAGGAGACAGAGCAGCTTTAAAAGTTCTCGCGGAACAGGTGCCTGAAGAGGCTGAAGCGCTTATGAAGAGGTTTTGGCCCGGGCCGTTAACCTTGATATTCATGGCAAGAAAAGGACTGCCTGAACTCTTGGCCGCGGGCACGGGCAAAGTGGCGGCAAGAATTCCGGGGGAAGGATTTGCCTTATCTCTGGCTATTGCCGCAGGTTTCCCTATTACGGCAACCAGCGCCAACATCTCTTCAATGCCGCCGGCTGACAACCCCAAAGATATAATAAGATATTTCGGGGAAATGATAGACCTTATCATTGACGGGGGAAAAACACCGGGTGGAAAGCCGTCAACCATAGTGGATGTAACCGTTAGTCCGATGAGGGTTTTGCGGGAAGGAAGAACAATAGTCAGCTTTTAGGCAGTATTAATGAAAAATGCCAGCATCTGATATATAAGCCATGCGATAACAAATGATGCCGGAAGCGTCAGAACCCACGCCATGACTATGCTCCTTGCCACGCCCCATCTCACTGCCGAGGCCCTTTTTGTCGCGCCAACGCCCATTATCGTTGAAGAAATGATATGAGTGGTTGAAAGGGGAAGCCCGATCCTTGACGCAGCCTCTATCACGGTGGCTGCCGATGCCTCTGCGGCAAAGCCGTGTATCGGCTGAAGATGAACAAGCCGCACGCCAAGCGTCTTTATTATCCTCCAGCCGCCGAATGCCGTGCCGAGAGCCATGGCTGTCGCGCAGAGGAACATTACCCACATCGGGACTTGAAAATCCGGAAGATTGTAATAGCTGACAAGGGCCATTGTTATTATGCCCATTGTTTTTTGAGCATCGTTATTGCCGTGGCTGAATGCCATGTAAGCCGCTGATACTATCTGCGCCCTGTTAAAAAAAGAACTGACAAAAGCGATGGGCGACCTCCCGAATATGCGGCGAAGCAGCTGCATAAGGAGATACCCGAGCAGGAACCCGACGACCGGGGAGAAGACAAGGGCTATTAAAACCTTGTAAACGCCTTTCTCAATGATAACCTCTGTGCCGACAGTCGCCACAGCCGCTCCTAATATGCTCGCCAGAAGGGCATGGCTTGAAGATGTGGGAAGGCCGTAATACCACGTTATCAGGTCCCATATAATCGCGGAGAGAAGGGCGGAGATGATTGTAAGCTGAGTTATGCTTGCCGCCTCAACAAGGCCAGATCCAACCGTCTTGGCAACCGCTGTCCCGGTCAGCGCGCCGAGGAGATTCAGCACCGCGGCCATTGCCACGGCGGCGCGGGGAGACAATACCCGTGTTGATACTGAGGTGGCTATAGCGTTTGCCGTATCGTGGAAACCATTTATAAAATCAAAAATGGTGGCAAGGACTATTACGCATACAAGGAGAAAATATGTATCATGCATGCTTAAGCACTATGCTTTCGAGAATATTCGCGACATCTTCGCAGGTATCCGTGGCATCTTCGAGATGCTCGAAGATGTTCTTCCATTTTATGATTTCTATAGGGTCCTTCTCCTCCTCAAAGAGCTTCGCAAGGGCGTTTCTGAATATCGTGTCAGCCTTGTTTTCAAGGCGGTTTATCTCTATGCAGAACTCCTGTATGTAGGAATATTTCTTGTCCTTAAGGGCTGATACCGCTTTCATTATCACCTCTGCCGAGGTCTGGAGCGTTTTTGATAGCTCCACGGCTTCGGGACGCGATGATTTGAGCTTGAAAAGGTATGACCTGTCAGCGCATGTCCAGATGAGGTCAAGCACATCATCGAGCCTGCAGACAAGCGCATGGATATCCTCCCTGTCAATCGGCGTGATAAAGGTCTTGTTGAGCATGCGGAATATTTCATGGGTCAGCATATCCCCGTTCTGCTCTATCTCGTGTATCTGTTTTGCGAGATATTCCGATTTATCGAGGTGCTCCATTAATTCCACCAGCAGCGCTGCGCTGTCCTTCAGGTTCTCGCCGGCGCTGGCGAACATTGAAAAAAAGTCTGTCTCTTTCGGAAAAATTTTCCTAAGTACCATATCGTGTTATGCCTCCTGTAGTGCGGTAAAAATGCTGAAGCGGGCAAATCAAAAAAATGTCTGCGCCTATTTTACCAAAAAAAGAATTTATCTGCATCGAAACGCCGCGTTATTCACAAGCCCCGTGAATGCAGTAATACTGCCCCCTGCATCCCGACGCCGACTGCACACTGCACATCCCGCAGTTGCAGCCTCTCTTCTCTTTCGGAGCCTTGCTCTTTCCGCGCGCGCAGAACAAAGCTTCCCCTTCAATTTCCGGAAAAGTGGGGCACGGGCCGCAGAATTCAAGGCATATCTCCATGTTCTCTTTTGTATCCTTCACCTTTGCCATGACAGCCTCCTTTATCTCTTTATATTCTCAGACAGCCTGCCTGCCGCGCCTTCATCGAGCAGAAAGAGCGGCATCCCTTTCCGGGTTCTCACGCCTGAAGCCGGCAGGCCGCTATCCTTCTCTTCAATAATTTGTCTTATGACCTCCGCCTTGTCATCTCCCGTAACCATAAAATATATCCTTCCCGAATTATTGATTACAGGCAGAGTCAGCGTTATTCTTGTTCTGGCCGAATGCCCTTCGGCATCAACGGCGGCGGCAAGATTCCCTGAATAATGAAAAAACGGCTCGCCCGGAAAGAGAGAGGCGGTATGCCCGTCCTTGCCGATGCCTAGGAGAATAAGGTCAAAACATGGAAGGGTTCCGGGCTCATGACTGAAGAAAGACACCAGTTCATTCTCGTACTGCATCGCAGATGACCGGACGTCCCTTGTTATCGGTACGGGATGGATATTTTGAGGCGGGATATCGATATGATCAAGCAATATGCTTTTTACCATGCCGTAATTGCTCTCTTTATGTTCATGCGGGACAAACCGCTCGTCAGCGAAGAAGATATGCGTCTTCTCCCACTGAAACCGGCCGGATGACCCGGCCATTATCTTATACAAAGTTGCAGGTGTCTTGCCCCCTGAAAGAGCAAGGGTAAAAATTCCTTTTTGAGCTATTGCTTCCTCAGACAGTTCAAGCCATTTCTCCGTGACGAAGAGAGAGAGAGCTGAGATATTCTTGAAGATTATTACCTCTCTTTCAGCAGATGTCCTCATGCTTTATTGAGAAGGCGTTTTGCCGCGGAAATTACATTATCAATAGTAAACCCAAACCATCTTCTCAGGTCTTTCTCAGGCGCCGATGCGCCAAATGAGTGCATGCCGATTATTATCCCCTGCGGGCCCGCGTAACGGTCCCATCCGAAAGATGACGCCTGTTCGACAACGACTCTTGCCGTAACCTCAGGCGGCAAGACGCTCTCCCGATATGAACTCTCCTGCCTCTTGAAAAGCTCCCATGAAGGCATGCTGACAACGCGGCCTCTTATCCCCTCCTTTCTCAGCTTTTCATATGCTTCGATACAAAGAGAGACTTCACTGCCTGTGGCAATAAGAATGATATCCGGAGTTCCTTCAGCGGCATCCGCGATTACGTAAGCCCCTTTCGCAAGGCCTGAGGCAGGGGCATATTTTGTCCTGTCAATGGTTGGGATAGACTGCCTCGATAGCACAAGCAGAGCAGGTTCATCCTCCATCTTCATGATGACTCTCCATGCCTCAACCGCCTCATTGGCATCAGCGGGGCGTATCACTGCAATGCCCGGCATCGCGCGCAATGAAGCAAGGTGTTCGACAGGCTGATGTGTCGGGCCGTCTTCGCCCAGGCTGATGGAGTCATGAGTGAAAACATAGATTACCGGAAGCTCCATCAAGGCGCTTAACCTTATTGCAGGCCGCGCATAGTCGCTGAAGATGAGAAAAGTCGACCCGTAAGGACGGATTTTAGAGAGGGCAAGGCCGTTAAGAATAGCCCCCATTGAATGCTCGCGTATGCCGAAGTGGATATTTCTTCCGCCGGGATTCTCCTTTGTCAGCCCGCCAGCGCCGTTAAACTCAAGCAATGTCTTTGTGGAGGGCGCAAGATCAGCAGAGCCGCCCATGAGCCAGGGAATGTTTTTGGCTATAGCATTAAGTGCCTTGCCGGAAGAGACCCTTGTAGCCATTCCTTTAGCGTCGGCAGAAAAAGAGGGAAGGCCGGAATCCCATCCTTCAGGCAGTTCGCGCCGCACCATCATATCGATCTGCCCGGCAAGGCCGGGATATTCTCTCCTGTAATTCTCGAACATATCAGCCCATGCGCGATGACTTTCACTGCCGCGTTTGCCGAACCCGGACTGAAGATGCTCCCGCACTCCGTCAGGTATAAGAAACATTGCGTCTTCGGGCCAGCCGTAATTTTTTTTCGTCAGCCTAACCTCCTCCTCGCCGAGAGGCTCCCCGTGCGCCGCGCTGGTGTCGTGCTTATTTGGCGCGCCGTACGCGATATGGCTTTTAACAATAATAATCGTGGGCATGTCGCCGGTATTTTTAAATATTGTAAAGGCGCATTCAAGGGATTCAAGGTCATTTGCATCTTGTATGCGTATAACATTCCATCCGTAGCTGACAAAACGGGCAGCTACATCTTCGCTGAACGCAAGAGATGTGTTTCCTTCAATCGTTATCCTGTTGTCGTCATATATCCAGCAGAGGTTTGAGAGCTTCAGATGGCCCGCGATCGATGCCGCCTCGCCGGATATCCCTTCCATCATGTCGCCGTCGCTGCAGAGGGCATAGATATCGTACTTAAAAAGCTCAAGGCCGGGACGGTTAAAATAGCTTGCCATCCAACGACTTGCGATCGCCATGCCGACGCTCATTGCAGCGCCTTGTCCGAGCGGCCCTGTCGTGGTCTCAATACCCGGAGCCAGCCCATATTCAGGATGCCCCGCGCATCTGCTCCCAAGCTGGCGGAAATTTTTGATATCATCAAGCTCTATCGAGAGCCTGCCCGTAGGTTTATCGTTTTTATCAACATCCTTTACCCCGCAGAGATGCAGGATGGAGTACAAGAGCATAGACGCATGCCCCATGGAAAGAACAAATCGGTCGCGGTTCAGCCATGAAGGGTCATCAGGATTGAATCGCAAAAACTTCTGCCAGAGAGTGTATGCCACAGGCGCCATAGCCATCGGTGTTCCGGGATGTCCTGAGTTCGCCTTCTGCACCGCGTCCATAGAGAGGGTGCGGATGGTGTTTATACAGAGTTGGTCGAGGTTATTATTTTCCATTACTGCTCCTTAATAAAGCTCTATTCACGTTCTGAACCAAATCACTTCAGCCGCCATTTTCTGCCGTCTTTTTCTATGAGTTTATCAGACCCCTCCGGGCCCCATGTTCCTGCTTCATAATTCGGAAGTCCCGGTTGAGGAGAGTTCTCCCATTCTTTGATAATCGGGTCCACTACTCCCCACATCGCTTCTATGCCGTCCTGGCGCGCAAAGAGCGTCATGTCGCCTTTCATGCAGTCTATCAACAGCCTCTCATAGGGAGGATGAGACTCATACTTTAAGTTCTTCATATAGCTGAAATTCATTTCCACCGGGTAAAGCTGGCTGCCGCCGCCCGGACGCTTGACGCCGAAACCCAAAGAGATGCCCTCATGCGGCTGTATCCCGAGGACAAGCACATTCGGCTCCCTGTCTTCGCACGCAGTGCCGAAGAGGCTGAGCGGGGGCTGCCTGAAATGTATGCTGATCTCGGTAATCCGTTCCTTCATGCGTTTCCCGGTGCGGATATAAAAAGGCACGTCTGCCCAGCGCCAGTTGTCAATATAGAGTTTCAGGGCGATAAAAGTGGCCACATCCGAAGCCGGCGATATGCCTTTCTCCATGCGGTAGCCGGGGACATCCTTGCCGTTTATCTTCCCCGGGCCGTACTGTCCGCTGACGCTGTATTTTCCGACATGCTCCCCGTCCATTGCGCGGATAGATTTAAAAACCTTCACCTTCTCGTTGCGTATGAAATCAGGGTCAAAGCCAACGGGCGGCTCCATGGCCACAAGGGCGAGAAGCTGCAGTATGTGATTCTGAACAATGTCCCTGACAACGCCTGTCTTTTCATAAAAAAGCGCCCTGTTCTCAATCCCCATATTCTCTGCCACTGTTATCTGGACATGGTCAATGTAGCTTCTGTTCCAGAGGGGCTCAAAGATGCTGTTTGCGAAGCGGAAGAAAATGATATTCTGCACCGTCTCTTTGCCGAGATAATGGTCGATACGGTAAACCTGCTCTTCGTCAAAGGCAGCGGCTATAATCCGGTTAAGTTTAACAGCGGATTCCCTGTCCCTTCCAAACGGCTTTTCAGCAATAAGCCGCGTATTGAATGACCCTTTGCAGAGGTTGCATGCCGAAAGATTCTGTATTATATCAGGCAGATAGTGCGGTGGCACGGCCATGTAATAGATCGCCTCTCTTTTTGCGTTCGCGGACGCCCCTGCCAGTTCTTCAATGCGTTTTGATAATCTTCTGTAGCTTTCTTTGTCCTCAAATCCGCCCTGCATATAAAAAAGGCGCCTGCTGAATCTTTCCCATTCCTCTTCTTTAAAAAGAGCCGGGCTGAACTCAAGGATTGCGCCTTTGATAATCTCCCTGTATTCTTCATCAGGCCTTGGGGTTGAGGCGAATCCGAGAATAGAAAAATCTTCCGGAAGGTTCTTCTCAAGGTAAATATGAAAAAGGGCAGGCAAAAGCTTTCTTCTGCTCAGGTCGCCGCTCCCGCCGAAGATGACCATTATGAAGGGCTCGATCCTGAACCTCTCCGGGATTATTTCACACATCCGCCCGTCAATCGCTTTTTCCGAAGAAATATCAGCAGCCTCGTCGGGCATTTTATAATCCTTTCAGATTATGGAGTTATCCCTTTTTAGCCTCTATCGTCTTTAAGAGCGAGGCAAAGGATTTCTGAAAAGCAGTTAGTCCTTCATCTAAAAGTTTAAGGCATACGGCATCTATGTCAATGCCCGAATCCCTGAGAGTCGTTATAACGCCTGAGGCTTCGCTGATGCCCCCGCTTAAGCTCTCTTTTGCTTCGCCGTGGTCAAGGAATGCATCGAGGGTATTGCCCGGAAGTGTATTGACAGTAGGGTTGCCGATTAGTTCGGTCACGTACTTGATATCGCTGTAGAGGGGGTCTTTTGTGCCTGTGGAGCCCCAGAGCACCCTCTGGACATTTGCGCCTTTTGCCTTAAGCGCGCTGAAGCCGGTTCCTGAGAATATCTCTCCGTGCTTCTTAAATATAAGCTTTGAATTGGCGACCGCCGCCTTCCCTCTCAGTGATTTTAGTTTTGCGTCAGCCCTCTCATCAATCATCTTGTCGATTGCGGTATCCACACGGCTCACAAAGACGCTTGCGACTGAATGTACATTTTTCAGGTTTCCGTTATTTTTTGACAAACGTTTCAGCCCTTCCATATATGCGTTCGCGGTCTTTATATACTGTTCGAGAGAGAATATAAGAGTGATATTGATATTGATTCCATCGCCCAACAATTCAGAAACAGCTTCAAATCCCGGCTCAGTTGCCGGAACCTTGAGCATGAGATTCGGGCGATTGACCTTCTTGAAGAGCCTCCTCCCCTCCTTTATCGTCTCCGCGGTATCCATGGCAAGGTCGGGGTTTATCTCGAGGCTCACATAGCCGTCAAGCCCCTTCGTCTTTTCATACACAGGCTTAAAGAGGCCTGCCGCGTCCTGTACATCTTTTACCGTAAGCTCGTCATATATCTCAAAGGTGGATAGGCCTTTGGCATTGAGCTCCTTCATCGCGGCCTCATAGCCGATTCCGGCGCTTATGGATTTCTCAAAGATGCTCGGGTTTGATGTCATTCCCCTGAGGCCGTTATCTATGTCCTTTTTAAGGCTGCCGTCTTCGATCATTGCGCGGTTTATGTTGTCGAGCCAGATGCTCTGCCCGATCTCCGCGAGCTTATCAAATTTATTCATCAGTTGTTTCTCCTTTTGTAATCAAAAGTTGTTAGTTGTCAGTTTTCTGTTGTTAGTCTAAAAACTGACAACGGAAAATTCTTTACTCTTTATCTGTCTTTTTAACAGCATGCCCCCCGAACTCCCTGCGGAGGGCGGCAATCACCTTTGCGCTGAAAGAGTCATCCCGTCTCGAACGAAACCTCTCAAGTAATGACAATGTGATAAGCGGGGCTGGGACATCCTGCTCTATCGCCTCTGCAACAGTCCACCGCCCTTCCCCGGAATCCTCCACATAACCTTTGATAGATTTCAGCTTCGGATCCTTATCAAAGGCCTCTTTGGCAAGCTCCAGAAGCCATGACTGGATGACGCTGCCGTGATTCCAGAGGCCGGATATCTGCTTCAGGTCAAGATTGAATTCCTTCTTTGCGTTCAGTATCTCAAACCCCTCGGCGTATCCCTGGAGCAACGCATACTCGATGCCGTTATGCACCATCTTAACAAAATGCCCGGCGCCGTTCGGCCCGACATAGGCGTAGCCGTCCTCAGGCGCGAGAGATTTAAGAATAGGCTCAACCTTTTTAAATATTCCTTTATTGCCGCCTATCATCATGCAATATCCTCTCTTAAGCCCCCAAATGCCGCCGCTTGTGCCGATGTCAAGAAAGTGGATGCCCTGCTCCTTCAGCGCCTCTGCCCTCTTCATTGAATCCTTGTAAAAGGAGTTGCCTCCGTCAATTAGAATATCGCCTTTCCGCAGAAAGGCTGTAATATTTTTTATCGTGCCGGCAGTCGCCTCTCCCGCAGGGACCATGACCCAGATGACGCGCGGGGAACCGAGCTTTCCGGCAAGCTCTTCGGCAGAGGACGCGCCCGCAGCCCCAAACTTCTTGGCTGTCTTAATCTTTTCAGGCGTGCGGTCATGGACAATCACCTCGTGCCCGGCCTCAAGAAGGCGCTGAACCATCTTCATGCCCATTCTGCCCAAACCTATAAAACCTATCCGCATCGCTCCGCTCCCATAATGATAATATTCGCCTCAATCTCCCGCACTTATATTAATATATTTGCCACCTTTTTAACCTCTAATTTGAATTATAATAAAAATCCAATTGTGAAATAATAGTTAGCAAATGATTTTTTGCCTCAATCAAAACAACTGATGACAGGGCTGATCTTATGGGCATTACAGATTCTAAGCGCGCTTTTTCTCACCGCGGGCCTCTTTGTCCATGCCTTTATCAGCCCGTTCCCTGAAACAGCTTTTAATCTCTTTTTCGTCTTTGCCGCCCTCTTTCACGGGACAAAAGGGATGAGCGGGATAATTGATGAAACCATAGGAAGCAAATCGCCGGGCATCGGCAAAAGGTATAGGAAGCTCTTTTCCGATTATGCCGATAACTCTCAGGCAGGAAACCTCTGCTTCATAATGCACAGGGTGACAGGCATATTGCTTTTCCTCTTTTTTGTTCAGCATCTGTTCACCAATTATCTGGTGTCTGCCTATATTCCTGCTGAAAGCCTCCCGTTTTTAAATTTCTTAAGGCATGGCGCCGTCATTTATCTCGCCCTCGTCCTGCTCGGCTTTCATTTGACAAATGGGCTGAGGCTTATCTTTCTCGAGGTGACGGGCTACACTCATCTTCAGAAAAAGCTTGCGGCCTTCAGCCTCTTTTCGGGCCTCCTTTTTGCGATTCTTATAACTATGGATTTCAGGGGGAGGTTTTAGGATGGCTGAGGTGATAATAATCGGCGGAGGGATTGCGGGCCTCAGCGCCGCGCTTGAGATAGCAGCGTCAGGAGTCAAAGCCCTCATCTTCTCAAAGGTGCATCCGCTCAGGTCGCATTCTGTTGCCGCCCAGGGAGGCATAAATGCCGCGCTCCGCAACCACCCGGATGGAAAAAACGACTCATGGGAAGCGCACATGATTGACACGATAAAGGGCGGGGATTTTCTGAATGACCAGGAGGCGGTTGCCCTCATGTGCAGGGAGGGGGCCAAGAGGGTGATGGAACTTGAGAAGATGGGGTGCCCTTTCAGCAGAACGCCCGAAGGCAGAATCGCCCAGCGCCCGTTCGGGGGCGGCGTATTCCCGAGGGCGGCATATGCCGCGGACAGGACAGGGCATGCCATGCTCAACACACTTTATGAGCAGTGCATGCGGGCAAGGGAAGAGGGGCGTATTGATTTTTATGACGAGTGGCATGTCCTCTCTGTTATCGCGTCAGGCTCAAAATGCCTCGGCATTGCCGCGAGGAATATGCGGGATTCGGAAATAAAGCCCTTCCCCGCGGGCGCTGTCATAATCGCAACAGGGGGCGCGGGCAGGATATATTCACATTCGACAAACGCACTTATAAATACGGGGATGGGGATTGCGCTTGGTTACTTTGCGGGCGTATCCCTCAAAGACATGGAGTTTGTACAGTTCCATCCGACAACCCTCTACGGAACAAATATCCTGATAAGCGAAGGCGCAAGGGGCGAAGGGGGCTGGCTTTTAAATAAAGACGGGAAGCGCTTTTTGTCGGACTATCCGGATTCAGCTTCTTCGATGGAGATGGCTCCGAGGGACATTGTCGCGCGAAACATCATAAAAGAGATTCGCAGGGGGGGAGGCGTTGAAGATGAATATGTATATCTTGACCTGAGGCATCTCGGAGAAGAGAAGATACAAGAGAGACTCCCGGGTATAAGGGAATTGTCAATCAAGTTCGCGGGCATAGACCCTGCGAAAGAGCTGATACCGGTTCAGCCGGGCCAGCATTACACAATGGGAGGAATCGATGTAAACATAAAATGCGAGACAGGGTTAAATGGGCTCTTTGCCGCGGGTGAAGCCTCCTGCGTCAGCGTGCACGGCGCAAACAGGCTCGGCGGAAACTCCCTGCTTGAAGCTCTTGTCTTCGGAGCGGTCGCGGGAAAGAGCGCAAGCGAATACGCAGAAGGCGCGGAAAAATATCCAGAAGCTTTTCTGAAAGAGAGCGAGGCGGGACTTAAAGAAAAAACCTCATTTTTGATGAATTCCAGGACAGGCAAAAGCCAGTGGGATATCTGGGAAGAGATGAGAAAAACGATGATGGAGACTGCCGGCATATTCAGAAACAGGGATGGGTTAACGAAAGGGCTCAATATTATCAGTAGGCTTATCGGAGAATATGACGGCATCAGCCTCTCTGACAGGGGGGGTGTCATGAATATGGAATTATACTGGGCTGAGGAACTGCGCGGCAGCCTGAGAGTGGCAGAGGCGGTTTTGATCGGCGCGCTTGCGAGGGAGGATTTCCCCGGGAGGGATGACGAAAGATTTTTGAAGCACTCCGTTATTGAATACAATTCCGGGAGCCCTGAATTAAGCCTCAAAGACGTTGACGTCAGTTATTGCAGTCCTGCAGAAAGAAGGTATTGAGAAAGCATTTATGAAAGACTATACATTCAGAATATCAAGATTCAGCCCTGCGAGAGACGCAACCCCGTATTTTAGGGAATATAAACTGAGACTTGGCGACAGCAGTACTGTGCTTGATGCACTTTTTTATATTTTCAAAAACCTTGACCCCACTCTCGGCTTCCGTTTTTCGTGCAGAGGTTCAGTCTGCGGCTCATGCGCAATGAAGATAAACGGGGGTCACAGGCTTGCATGCGAGACACAGGCGTCAGGGCTTGGCAATTTGATAACAATCAGTCCCGTATCGAATCTGCCGGTCATAAAAGACCTTATAGTAGACATGGAACACTTCTGGAAAAATTACAGGGCGATAAAGCCTTTCCTCGTCTTTAACAGCAGCGGCCGGGAAGAACATATTGTAAGCCCTCATGAAAGAAAGCGCCTTAACGGCCTGGTCGAATGCATCCTATGCGGGATATGCTTCAGTTCCTGCCCGGTCACGGGCCTTGATGAAAACTACCTCGGGCCTGCGGCGCTTCTGAAGCTTGCGAGATTTCTTGAGAAAGAGAGGGGTGAAACCCGAGAGAGGCTTTATCCCGGAATTACCCGGCACGGCGTATGGAGCTGCAGAAAGGCATATAACTGCCAGGAGTCCTGCCCAAAGAACTTAAGCCCTGCAAAGGCTGTCAGAAATATTATCTTTAAAACTGCGGGAAAGGCTTTCAGGAAGTAGAAGATTACGGTTTAGTCTCTTATTCATCCGGCGGAATATAATCGGGGAGGGCAGCAATGCTGTTTGATAACCCTCCTCTCATTAATTCTCCGATTCTCTTTATCACATTCAGGAACTCTTCGTAGTTAACAGGCTTTACAAAATATTCAAGGCAGCCGAGCTTGCGGCAGACCTGTGCCGAATAAGGGTCGCTTGAGGTCGTAAACATGATAACGGGTATTATTGAGAGCTCCTTGTCCCCTTTTATATGCCGCAAGACCTCTACGCCGTCTATCTTGGGCAAACGGATATCAAGGAGAAGGATGTATGATTTGCCAGTTTTAAATAAGTTTTCTTTTTCTTTACAAAGGAAATCAAGAATCTCTGCCCCGTCCTTAAAAAAGACTTTCTTATTCCTGATTCCCGAACGCTCGAGATTGATCCTGATGAGGCCGGCATGCCCGGCGTCGTCTTCTACAATAAGGATAACGTCATCTTTATTCATCTCTTTTGTGAACAACATTAACATAGCTGTTAATAATCTAAGGCTAAGCTATTTTAATGGAATATTCAATAGATGCAAGAAGGCATTAGAGGGTATACAATAGGTAGAATATATACCCATTATATCAGTTTGCAACGTTTATAAATTCTGGAGGTAAGATGCTAAGTTGGTTTCTTTATTGGATAAATCAAGCTTCTTCCGAATGTTTTTCCGGTGCTTATTAATGGTCTGTACTGAAAGGTTAAGCTGATTGCCGATTTCTTTACTTGTAAGGCCATTTCGTATCATATTGCACACCTCTATCTCCTTGGGCGTCAGTTTATGCCTTACTTCAGAAACGGCCTTGCCAAAAGAAGAGGTTAATGTCTCAAGATTTTTTTTGAGCAAATTAAGTAAATCAGGAGAGGTGGACCCCGGAATTCGGACAGTCGTATAAGGTGTAAAATATACGATTAACGAAGGAGGTCACCTAAAGATGAGTAAGACAAAGAGGACGAGGTATTCAGCGGAGTTTAAGGCAAAGATAGCGCTTGCAGCACTGAG